>CALBPE010000025.1 GCA_937899275.1 uncultured Chlamydiae bacterium | reverse complement strand
TCGCATACCACCCAACGTAGCAAATCGCATACCACCCAACGTAGCAAATCGCATACCACCCAACGTAGCAAATCGCATATCACACCGTATGCTAGAAGACTTTAGGAGGAACAATCCTGACCCGGATCTGGTAGACTGTTTTAGCGGAACTATGCTGCACACCATTGCAAAAATGGGAAGGGAATTCGATCAATTTGGGGAATTAGATCAATTTTTAGCAAGGTGTTACAATAAAAATTTTAATTTCAACCGTCAAGACGTCCACGGAAACACACCTCTTCTTTGGGCGATAGCAAATGCAGAAAATACCACTGCGCTTAAAATCCTAGACTATGAACAAGATTTAAACCTTAAAGGCTATGGAAATACCGCCTTACATTTAGCAATTGCAAAAGGTTATAAAAAAATTAGTATGTATGAAGACAAGTTAGCTATATCTAACCTGCAACTTGTACAAAAAATCATTGAAAAAGGAGCAGATGTACATGTTTTTAATAAAAACGGCTGCACTCCACTGCATCTTGCATGCATCAGACGCGATCCTGAGATGATTGACGCGCTTCTTCGAGCTAAAGCAAACCCTACTATAAGGACTAAATCAAACGAGAGTAATATAAGTAATAAAGATTGTAGGGCATTAATCGAGATGTCCTATCAAGAAGCGAAAAGTGCAATAGATAAGGTTACCGGTGCGAACCTTCTACCCGAAGAGGAGTTCGAAAAGAATAAAGAAGCCTGCTTAAAGCGGATAGGTTCTCACTAGATTAACCCTTGCGAGATATCTTTTAAGCCAACCGGTTTGATGTATATTCCAAATTTACTCATCTTATTTCTACAAAAATTCTAGTCAAACCGCTTTAGAGTCTGTCTACTGTATTTTCTACGTGGAGATTGGAGCGCCCCATTTAAAGTGAAGCACCCTGTTTGACTCTAAAACAAAGGAGAAGGACGAGGTTTATGACTAAATCCAACCATATTGAGGTGATCACCTCAACAGAAAGACGTAGACGATGGAGCGCTGAAGACAAAAAAGCCATTGTTGAATAAAGGTACCAGCCTTAGATGAGCGTTTCCCTTATAGCCTGCAAATAGGATATAAGTCCCAGCCAACTCTATTTACATGGAGAAGACTCATGGAAGAGGGAAGCTTGGTCAAAGAAAAGCGGTATGTAATGAGAGCTATTTCCAAAGCTCTATAGGTCTCTTAGGTCTCTCGACCAGGCCTTACTAAGAAAAAAAGACTGCGTTCTAAAATCTACAAAAAAACATGTTTTCTGCTGGAACTATTGATCTTGGCGGCGCTCGAGATACTGCAAACAGAAAAAGGCAAGCCGCTTGGGATGACTCTTGGACACTAAGATTATTTGCAAGAATATTTGAGGTGGCGCCGTAAAAAAATTTTAATAAAAAAGCCCTGGCAAACAGGCCAGCTTTTACCTGTGCATACATATGAATATCTGCGATGGTATTTGCGCCAGCTAAAATAGCGCATAAAATGATAACGAGAAGATCTACAAGGGGATAGTTTTGATTGTCTTTTGCTCTAGGATCTTCAATTTCTGAAAAACCCTCTTTTACAGAGGCAAGAAACTTTCCTTTATCAGCAATTGCATCGATAGCAGAGTAAAATTCTTTCACTTTTTTCATAGCATCTCCAAAGTTTTTGAAAATGCTAACCTGATATTGCAATCTCTATCAAATCTTTTTAATCAAAAAGCCCTGCAGCCGGGGGCCGCATAGTGAACTACGGCTGCCTGAGATAGGTGTTATACTTATCTGAATGCTGATTCTTTCATTGCAGATACATGGGAGATGATTCCGATTAGTTTTCCTTCTTGCTGTTTGGCTTTGAGCTCAGTTCCCGTATTATCCAACTCCTTTGCCCGAGAGGAGAAGGAATCCCAAGCTTCATGTGTCAGTCTGGCTTCGAGAAAGGCTTTTTCATCTGCAAAACCTGCCGGAGTCAGAGCTGCTAAAAGGTCGGTTTCTGATTTTTCCAGTTCAGGCGTTCTTTGGCCGATGCGCTTCTTTAGGGAGTCAACATGAGCCTTTGCCCTTACTCGCCACCAGCAATTGCTTTTATGTAACGGCAAACATGGTACTCAATTTGGCAGCGCGTGCTAGGGAAATTTTTGCGAGTGCTGAAGTGGGTAAAAAGCGCGTGCTTTTGAATTTAGTGTTTCAGAACTTGTACTGAGAGATCTAAGTCTCTCAGTACAAGTACATGAATCTTTTAAAATGATGATGGACTTTAAGAATTGTCCAACAAATTGGAGGTGGAGAGAATCGAACTCTCGTCCTTATCAAACGAATAACCGTTATGACTACATGCTTATCGCCTTGGATATCGTCCACTTTCGCCGCAAGGCGCCCCGAAAAAAGTGAACACACCCTCTTTTATCTCGAATAAAGCGCAAGAGGAGTGAAGAAAAGCTTTATTCACTACTAGGATAAATGACGGTAGGCTCTAAAACTCCTAGTTTGATTTTAGACTACCGGGCAACTAAAACGGTTAAGTTTAGGCTGCAGCAGCTGCTTCTGGTTGTCCTTCAGCTTTAACAGCGAAGTCAACACGAACAACTTTTGTTTGCTCTTCAGCATTTGTGGTTTTGCCGGATGATTAAAGAGGCCAACCGACATCCTCTGCATGCCATAAAAGCTTCGCTTACAAGTCGAAGCCTGAACACCCCCGAGAAAAAGACCATAAAGATCCTTTTTTCCGGAGTGTTCATACTATTTATTATACTAGCATGGCCACTTTTTTTCTAGGGGAAATACCAGAGGCTGCAAACGGCTATAATTGCACTTTTTTCCTGTATTCGCCTATGATAGATGGAGTTACAAGGAAAAATAACCGCCGAGATTTTATGTTTACCATCAAAAAAAAAGAGGGATTTTCTTCCAGAGAAGAGCGGGTTTTAGCTTTTTGGAAAAAACACCAAGTATTTCAACAGTCATTAGAGCTGCGAAAAGATGCGGAGATTTTCTCTTTTTATGATGGGCCGCCATTTGCAACGGGCCTTCCTCATTATGGCCACTTACTTGCAGGGACAATCAAAGATGTGAATCCCCGATATCAAACCATGAAAGGCCGGATTGTCAAACGGCGTTTTGGAACCGATTGACACGGACTTCCTATTGAAAATGAAATTGAAAAAGCGTTGCAGCTATCAGGGGCTCCTGCAATCGAAAAACTAGGAATCGATGTCTTTAACCAAGAATGTCGGAAAATTGTTCTTAGACATACGCAAGATTGGGAAAAAACCGTTGAGAAAATGGGTCGATGGATCGATTTTACATCGGCTTATAAAACCATGGACCTTTCCTACATGGATAGTGTTTGGTGGGTATTTAAACAGCTATATGAAAAAGGATTGGTATACTAAGGATTTAAAGTAATGCCTTTTTCCGCAAAATTGGGCACGCCTTTATCCAATTTTGAAGCAAATTTAAATTACCAAGATGTAGAGGATCCCTCTCTTACCGTAGCTTTTGCATCAAAAGAAGAAAAAAACACCTATTTTCTAGCTTGGACTACAACGCCTTGGACGCTGATTTCTAATCTCGCTTTGATTGTGCATCCAGAGATTGTGTATGTCAAAATTCAGAAACAAGGTGATGACAGGCACTATATTTTAGCGAAAGATCGCATAGATGCCGTCATCAAAGAAGAATATACCGTCATCAAAGAGTATCTTGGAAAAGAGTTAAATGGCGCGCGCTACGAGCCGCTTTTTCCCTATTTTGCAAAAGAGGCAACAGGTACATCACCTGCATTTATTTTGATTACAGATGATTTTGTATCAACAGAAGATGGAACAGGTATTGTGCATGCGGCGCCTGCTTTTGGTGAAGTGGATTTTTATGCATGTAAAAACCGGGGTATCTCTCTTGTATGTCCTGTAGATCATAACGGTAAATTCACAAAAGATATCCCAGAATATACCGGACAGTTTGTAAAAGATGCAGATAAAGCCATCATCAAAAGGTTAAAAGACGAGGGTAAGGTATATCACCATGGTCAAATTAGACACCGTTATCCTTTTTGCTGGCGTTCAGACACACCGCTGATTTACCGGGCTGTTAGCACCTGGTTTGTTGCAGTAGAAAAAATCAAAGACCGTTTGATACAAACGGTCGATCAAATCCGTTTTATACCTGAGCATGTGAAAACAGGCCGCTTTGGCAAGTGGATTGAAAACGCCCGCGATTGGGCGATTTCACGCAATCGGTACTGGGGAACCCCTATACCCATTTGGGAAT
Source organism: uncultured Chlamydiae bacterium (assembly GCA_937899275.1). Classification (GTDB taxonomy): domain Bacteria; phylum Chlamydiota; class Chlamydiia; order Chlamydiales; family SM23-39; genus CALBPE01. Next base: position 29,489 of record CALBPE010000025.1, on the reverse strand, counting down.
CAGAAGGAGGGGATATTCTAGTTGTCGGCTCAAAAGAAGAGCTAGAAAAGCTGTCTGGTGCACATGTGGATGATCTTCACAGAGAATCGATCGACAAATTAGAGCTTGTTGTGGATGGAGTGCGTTTCAAAAAAATCCCAGAAGTTTTTGATTGCTGGTTTGAATCGGGATGCATGCCTTATGCGCAAAACCATTACCCTTTTGAAAATCAAGAAATCACAGAAAAAGAATTTCCCGCAGATTTTATCGCAGAAGGACTAGATCAGACAAGGGGATGGATTTATACGTTAAGTGTGATTGGAGCTGCTTTATTTGAAAAACCTGCATTTCAAAATGCAGTAGTCAACGGCATCATTTTAGCAGAAGACGGGGCAAAAATGTCAAAGAGGTTAAAGAACTACCCCGATCCTAATGAAGTTTTGAGCCGGTATGGAGCAGACGCTATCCGGCTATATTTACTACAAAGCCCTGCTGTAAAAGCAGATGATCTTCGTTTCTCTGAAAAGGGCGTTGAGCTAACGCTACGTCAAATTTTACTGCCTTTGTATAATAGCTACGTTTTTCTAGCAACGTATGTCAATATCTACGGTTTTGCTCCTGAAAAAAGCGCGGCATCTACCACTTTGATCGATCGGTGGATTGTATCGAAATTACAAGAGCTTATTTCTTCAGTGGATACCGCTTTGGAAAACTACGATTTAAACCAAGGCGGCTCTTCGATGTTATCGTTTATTGAAGAGCTCACAAATTGGTATATACGAAGGTGTAGATCCCGCTTTTGGTCAGAAGAAGATTTAGAAGATCGCCATGCAGCTTTTTCTACTTTGTATGATATTTTATTTACATTAGTCAAAGTGATCGCTCCTTTTATTCCCTTTTTGTCTGAAGCGATTTATCAAGAGCTAAAAACCAAAAACGACCCCCTATCGGTGCATCTCTGTGATTATCCTTCGTATGATCCATCAAAAAGAGACCTTAATTTAGAACAGGAGATGGCTCTTGTGCAAGATGCGGTGAGTTTGGGTCATGCCTTTCGAAAAGAAGAGAAGATGAAAGTCCGTCAGCCTTTACAAAAAGCGGTCATTGCTGTTTTTGTCGATGAGGACCAAAAGCGCTTAGAAGCGCAAAAACACCTCATTGCCGAAGAGCTAAATGTGAAAGAAGTAGAAATCACAGTAGATGAGTCGGTGTTTGTCGACTACAAGATCACTCCTAATTTTCCTGTGTTAGGGAAAAAAATTGGGCGGCATATCCCTGCAGCGAAAAAAGCATTTTCAAGTTGGCCTCAAGAAAAAATCAAAGCATTTCTCAGTTCAGGAAAAGAAACGCTTGTATTAGAAAACGCCTCGTTTTCTTTGACTCTAGAAGATGTGACGATTACAAGAAATGCAAAAGAAAACGTAAAGGCCTTAGCTTCCTCTACGCTTGTAATTTCTATTGATACTCAACTGAATTCTTCTTTGATACAAGAAGGGATGATGCGTGAAATAATCAATAAGGTGAATTTAGAGCGAAAAGAAATGGGCTTAGAAGTAACTGACCGCATCGAGCTTGCCCTTACGCCTACACCTGCTTTAATTCGTTGTATCGAGCTATATAAAACGCATATTCAACAAGAAGTGCTGGCGACGAAAATCTGTTTTGAAAAGACAGCGAAGCGAGGAAAGGAGTTCGACATCAACGGAGAAAAAACCTTTATGCAGATTACAGGTCCGCAAAAAGTGTAGTTCCCTCGAAACGCTAAGTTAGTCTAGTTGAAACGGCGCTTGCCAGTTGCGTTTATTTCGAAAATACATCACTAGACACGCAAGCGCTATTGCCACAGTGACCACAAGTTTTGGCAGGATAAAAAATGAAGAGCTCGGTTGTAGAGTCGGTCCTAACCTTGCTCCAGTTGGCCAGAAAATTGCGACAGTCGATCCTTTGAAATTTTCTTCGGGCACAAAACCAAATACTCTACTATCGCCAGATGCCGCATGATTATCACCTAAGACAAAGTAAGATTTTTCTGGCACCTGAAAGCCATATTTCTCAATGAGCTTGCGATCTAGTGATCCGTCTGCAAGTAGAGGAGGACCTCCATCAATAAATCCTAACGGTTTTTTTTCCTCGGCAGCTACGTATTTTTTCAGTAGAGGATCTTCTTTTTTGAAAATAGGTTTTCCTAAAAGGTATAAATCTCCCCCATTAAAATAGGCGTAGCGTGATGGATAGAGGCTTTGTTCAGAAAAAGTGGGCAAGTAATGAGTGTCGAACTCTACTCCAAGGTTGAAGAAAAGAAGGGTATTTTCTGGAGAATATTTCGCTAAGGGATGGTCTTTTTCAACGGGAGTAGTAACTCCTGCAAAAAGCACTTTGTATAAAGCGCCCCGATCAAACTCATAGACGCCATCTACCGCGCCTTTAATATGAGGTGAGCTCAATGGATGTGCTTGCCTTCCGTAGGCATGTGCATGGCCGTTTGTGATTTCAAAGCGGACGGTATTCATATGGGAAAATAGCGTTTTCAGCTTGGATTCATCTAAAGGAATATACGATTTTTGGTAGGCAAAATCGGGACGCAAAAATCCTCTGATATCGCTTTTCATAGAGGCCCCTTGAAAAGAGGGGTGGTGCGTGAGTTCTAGGTAATAGTCGGAAGGCGTTTCTTCAGGATTTAGTCCAAAGTTTTTGTACTGCTCTTTTGTTAAAATACGGGCATTGGCAAAATGTTGCATACCCCAGAGATCATAATAATTACTTAAGCCTTTTTGCCTTTCAGGTAAAGAGAGCAAAGAGCCTTCCATCCTTCCTAAATACTTTTGGGATAACCGGGCAATGGGTTGATTCATTTGGTAGATAATTGACGTGCGGTAATAGCCTGACTGCGTAGGATCTTTTGGCTTGACCATCCCTCCTAATTGTAGGAAAGGGATGTGTTCTAAGTTTGCAAATGAGGGATCTAGTCGGAAATCTTTGATTTCCTTTCCATCAGCGTCAATACCGTATAGCGCCCCCCCATAAAAATAGAGGAGATCGCCTGGTTTACCAATCAACCTTTTGACCAATTGTTTTTTTCCAGGAAAAAGGTAAAAATAGAGCATGTCGTTATCTTGCATGTCCATGTTTTCTGAGCTAAATACTACGATACTCCCTCTTTTGATCGCGGTTTCATCAAAATAAAAATGCTTGGTTTGTAGAGGAACATTTAAGGAATAAGCAGCTTTATTCACAAATACAAGATCACCTTCTTTAAATGTCGGCCTCATCGATCCTGTAGGAATCATATAGGGCTCAAAGCACATCTGACGAAATAAGACCGCAAAAAAGAACATCAAAAGCACGTAAGAGCTGAGTTCAAAAATATTTTGGAAAAATGATTTAGGCAGAATTTTTTTGCGCCTTTCTTCTAACCTTCCAGCTAAAAGTTTGGCTTCTTCTTTTCGATCATTGGTAATCGATTCGTGTAAAGCCTGTAAAGAAGAGGAAAACTCTTTTTGATCCAATTTAGACAATTGATGGCGTCTTTTTTTGTACAGATTATAGGCTTGAAGATAAATTTTTTTAGCTTTAGTAAAAGAAGGCATAGGTATCCATGATTTCTCACATTTTAGGAAAAAGTGATCAAAAGCTCAAGGTAAAACCTCTACAGGGCAAGAGCGCTATTATTAGAAAATTCTTTGTGGAAAATTTGTTGATAACTTTCTTAACTATTTGATAATCAGAGGCTCTGTTGGTTTAGGGTGTTCTGCGTTAAATTGTTTATTTAGAGTGGGTTAAGAAGGTTTTTCCCTAGTAAACAATTGGGGGTAGAGTGATTTATTAAGAGATTGTTCATAACTCGTTAAAAAATGTACAAAAAAATGTAGGGTTTTCTTTAGGAAATAGACTTAAAGACAGCTTTTCTACATCGAGATTTTCCGCATCAATTTTGAGTAGAAAAAGGTTTTTTTCCTGCGCAATTTTTTCGTAGTGAAGAGGAACTAAGGCGTTTTCAGCGTTTGTGTAGTAAAGAGAAAATGTGGAAAAATACTTAGGGCAAAACAAATGGATTTCATAGGTAGTACCTTTTTTTTCTAAAGGGCCGATAAATCGCGGTTTTCTTCTAGGGAAATTGGTGTAAGGAGAGGTAAAACTAGATCCAGAATTGATGATTTTTGCATATACAGATCCGTAGCTTCCTTTTACCTGTATCCAATAGGGAAAAGGAAAGCGGCGCGTTGAAGAAAAATACTGCTCTACTGTCTTTTTACTCAATTATGAGCCGTCGTCTGGCCAGACGCTGCTCGCCACAAAGTAAGAAGGAGAGGGTTTAGCTTCATAATCTAGGATCATGGGGGGATTCCAAAGGGGCCTTCGATCGATATCTCCTTCCAAAGGGGGAGGCCCTACTTTTCTTCTTTCTTCTTGAGAAAGCGCCTTTAAAGGCGCCTGAAAAAGTGTGGATAAAAAACCATTTGCAGCAGTTGTAGATAGAAAGAGATTTTTTGTGTAAGAAAAAGCTTCAATTACCTCGCCTGTAGTGCGGTCGATCTCAAAAACCGCCCAAGAAGTGCTGCCTTTAGCTCCTTTTTGTACCCAGTTTTTCCAGTCAAACATGCCCTTTGCTATGAATGCAGGGCAGGTGATTTCTTCTAAAATAAAAGAGGTTTCTTTTATTTCTTTTACATGGAGAAGAGAGAGGATCTTTCCTCTTTGGTAGACAGCAAACTGGCCTTTTTCTGCTGCTGCAAAAGCATCTTGTATCGATTGAAATGCAAAAAGAGGGGAGAAGATAAGAAAAAAACAGCACCATTTCATTCTTAAGAGTTTATATGGAAGGTCCTCTCGATTGCAAGGCGTATCTTCTGCCTTCTTGCGGAATAAAGAAGAAGGGGTTTTAATGCAAAAAAAGATGATGATGTTGGATGGTTATGGTGAAAAAGCCCCTTCTTTGCTCCCTTATGGTTTTAACATTTTTACTTGGTTTTCAGGTTTTTCGAGGTAGCGGCGTGCATCCTGATCAAGAAATAGATACCATCAATCAAGAAATTGAAAGATTGGAAGAGGTGAAAGTGGGATTTGAGGCGAAAGCTCTTCGTCATGAATCTGCTGCCAACCGGCTGCAATTTCAACAAGGGCAGTACATCATTGCAAAAAAACATTGGGAGCAGGCAGAAATCAACCGCCTTGCTGCTAAAAAAGTCCAAGAACAAATCGACGCTTTGAAAAAGCGGAAAAAAAGCCTTCTTCAAAAACAAGAAAGTAGAAATCGTTCTACTCATATACCTATTTCTCTGTTGGATCAAGGTATCAAATGAACGCTTTACTCATCTTTGATATGCAAAATGATTTTATGTCTTCAGGCTCGTTTCCTCTACTTGGTGTAGAGGAGATCATTGAGCCGATGCAGAAGCTTGCTTCCAAGTTTTCTTGGATTTATGCCGTGCAAGATTGTCATCCAGCAGATCACGTGAGTTTTGCCCTGAATCATGGCAGGCGCCCCGGAGAGGAAATGGCCCTTTCTTATGGGGTGCAAAAACTACATCCCGTCCACTGCGTAAAAGGTTCTTTCGGAGCAGAAATCACCGCTGCTTTATCTTCGGTTTCTGTTAAGAAAACTTTTTACAAATGCTTACAAAAAGTTGTGGATAGCATCAGTGCATTTATCGATGCTAAGGGAAAAAAAGCGACGTCTATCGATCAAGAGCTAAAAAAAAGGCGGATCGATACTCTGTCTTTTAGCGGAATCGGAGCAGATAGCTCGATCAAAGAATCGATGATCGATGCTGCAGGCCTCGGCTATCTATGTTATTTAGTAACAGATGTTTCTCGACCTAGGGATAAAGATGCTTACAGGGAAAATCGCCTCCTTAGAGAGTTGAATGGATACGGTATACAAGGCGTTTTATCCCACCAGGCGCCTGTTAATTGAATTTTTTACATGCAGGCTGGCTCTTGTTTTTTTCATAGAAATCTAGTAAACTATATATGAAAATCGAAGAGTTTATGACAATATCGACAGTTACTAATCGTGGAAGCATGCTTGGCGGTAGCCCGCCTTCGGGAGCAGCTTCTACTAGAAATACCATTTCGCCAAAGCAGCTACGCATCCAAAAATGCGCTTTATATGCTTTAGCTTTTTTATCTACTGCTTTAGCAGTAGGCTCTCTTTGGGCAGCTCTCGTAGTCAATGTGGGAAGTGTGGTGATTTCTGGGCTCTTTTTTGCTCTAACTCTGCTTTGTGTAAATAGCGCCAAAAAACTCATCGACTTCAGTCGTCCAGAAGAATTAGAATTAGCCCGTAAACAGGTCAAAAAACTTTCTTTACAGCAGATCTGGAATCAGTATGGTGAAAACGCCGTTCTCTATAACCTTTATGAAGATGAGGAGGCATTTCGTTTAGAGTTTAATAAACAGATAAAATCATTGTCTACCAGAGAAATTCTAAAGTTAGCCGCAAATATTGAATCGGCTGCTGCTAAATCCACTTATCAAGACATTTACAAAATTCCTACTGTCGAGGCTGCAGACAAAGCCCGCTTTAAACAGAGCATTGAAGGCTTAGAGTCGAAATTTCTGATTGCAGACACCTCCTCGCCCGATCATTGGAATTTATCTCAACTTGAAGCCCGCGGCTTTATCACTAAAGATCAAGAAACAAATATTCTTGATTGTAGATTAGAAATGCAACGTCTCAAAGACCAAAAAGAGCGAAATAGCCAAAATTTCGAAGCTCTTGAGTCGATAAAACAGCTTGACACTAGCCTTCCTCGAAAAAATACCAATGCTGCTTTCCTCAAAAAAGAGGAGTCGATTTTAGCTAGCTTAAAAAAGATCCTTCAAGAAGCCTAAACCCCCTTTTTCGATGAGCTTGTGCCGCAGCAGCGCTAAGCTTCTACGTTTTTTCTATTTGCAAATATAAAATTTTTACTATAGTTGTAGGGATAGATCGCAACTGTATCAGGAGGATATATTTCTATGAAAACTTTAGACGTGATTTGCTATCTACTTGTCTTAGTAGGCGCTTTAAACTGGGGCCTTGTTGGTATTTTTGAATTCAATTTGGTCGACTTTATCTTCGGAAAAACGTTTATCGATAAAATCGTTTATACGTTAGTAGGTGCATCTGCTGTTTACCTGATTTTAGGTCATAACGGCATTAAAATGCGCTGCTGCTCAAAAAAATAAGACGCTTTGAGCGGCTACTTTAGCCGCTCATGATTCCCACAATTTCTAGAAAAAATACCGATAACGCAAATAAGAAGCACAAAAGTAAAAACCCTTTGTGATGCAACAGTCCCTTAGACGCTATCTTTGTTTTTGCAAAAAACACAAATAGCACGGGGAGTATCCCATTTAATATTGATTCTCCAAATCCTCCGGCTAGCTCTAAAGCCCGAATAAAAATCCTAGGATCAACAGCCGAGACCATAAGAGGCGGAGCTAAGGTTAACGAAGCAATTAAGAACCGGTCCTTACCGATTTGCTTTTTTCCAAGGGCTTCTCCTAAAAAATCCATCATAGAAATGGAGACTCCAAAAAATGAGGTCACAATCGCAAAAAACGCGAAAAAGGAAAGTAGGTAGCCCCAGATCGTTCCTTTTTGCTGTAAGTAGGAGATAAGGTAGGAAGGGGGCTCATTTTTTGCCGCATGTAAAATATTTTCTGGTACAGCTCCTAAAATCACACATTGCCATAAAGCATAGATCAAAAACACACAAAAACAACCGGTGCAAATGGCTTTTTGCATCACTGCTTTATCTTTTTTAAAGTAAGCTGTTAGAGAGGGGATGATATTATGATATCCAAAGGCGCTAAACAAAATCGGAGTAGCCCAAAAGCTTGCTTGCATATTTGCTTTTCCAAGCCTTGTAAAAGAGATTTCTGCACTGCCTAAATACAAGACGAAAAAATAGGATACCGCCATAAGTAGGATCGCAAATAAGTTAAAGCGCTCAATCCACTTCATGCCAAAAGATAAGATCGATCCAAAAATCATCAGAAAAGCTATATTCGCCCCAAAAGCGGGTAAGCTATAGCCAAATATAGCCTGCCATCCATCTAACATTAACGAAGATGCTGCCGTAAAATAGGCGCATAGTAAACAGTAGTACAAAAATAAAAAGGGGATTCCTGAGAGCACTTGACCCATTTTACCAAAGCTAAGGTGCGCGATGGATAAAATATTGGAGCCATCAGGAGCCGCTAATACCGCCTCTAAAAGAAGAAGGCCTGTAATTGCCATAAAAATTGCAATCAAGCCGCTGATGAATAAAGCAGGTAAAAACCCTGCACTACTTGTCACCAAAGGAATGCCGAGCATTCCAGCGCCGACGGCTGTACCTACAATGAATAAAGATCCAGAAAGCACTTGTCTATACATGCAAGATCAGCTCATAAAGCGGAGGAAAAATAGGCTAAAAAATACAAGCGTTGGAAAAAACGCTGCTAGAAAAAGCGGAATAGGTGCAATACCTTCTTTAAAATGCTTTTGTAAGATGACGTAACCTGCTGGATTCGGGGCGTTAGCAAGGACGGTAAGGCCTCCACCTGTGACAACACCTGATATCACAGAATAACGGAAAAGGGGACTTGCATTGGGAATCAAAGAGGTTAAATAAGCGACAGCTGCATTGTCGTTGAATGCTGTGAGAAATACCCCAAGTAACATCACACCAGATTCGGTAAAGCTGCTAATTAAAGGAACAACCCACCAACCTTGCAAACCTCCATGAATAATTAGCCCTGCCAAGAAAAATCCCACCAAGATTGGAGAGCGTATATTCGCCTCGTCTTGATACGGCTTAGTTGCTCGCATAAATCCTAAGAAAAACAAAAGGCCTGCAATAAAGATTGCTGGATAATGGGCGTTGACTACGGTCCATACCACAAAAAAGATATGCGTAGAGGTAATCCAAAGAGGTGTTTTTTGCGGTTTTTCTACCGCTTGTGTTTCCGCTTCTTGTAGTCCTTTCTGCATGGAAGCAAATTCTTTTCGGAAAAATGCCCAATAAACCGCTGTAGAAATGAGGACTCCTAGGATCGCTTTTAGTCCAAAATTTTGCAGCATAAATAAAGAGCTCCAGTTCCAAGATCTTGCGATAATAAGTACAGGAGGCGCTGCAAAGTTGGTGAGAACTCCACCTACAGAAACGTTGACAAAAAGAAGACCTACTGTAGCGTAAGCAAGCTTTCTAGAGGGATTATGGCAAAAAAACTGCCTCGATAAGAGCATGGCAGATAAAGTCATAGCGCCTGCTTCTGTAATAAAAGATCCAGTTAAAGGGCCTAGCGCCAGAATAACAAACCACCAGCCTTGAATCGTGCCGCCAAAAAGGTTCGCCCCTTTTTGCATCACATTTTCTGCTAGTTGTACAATAGGCTTTGTGGAAGTAAGAGCCATAATCACAACCACAAATAAAGGCTCTGTATAATTTCTTGTATTGATGTATTGTATTGCGGTTTGCCAGTTGTAAAACCCAACGATACAAAAGAATAAAGGGATAACCCAGAGTCCAAAAATGATTTCTACTTCTCCGAAGAAATACAGAATCTCGGCCCAAAAAGAGCGTAGCTCAGGCGAACGTTTTTCCCGCTTTTTTTCCGCACGAAGATCTTCATAACGATCAGCTAATTTGGTGATTTTTCCTGCGAGAAATGTGTGTACTATTGCCAGAAAAAAAATGACGAGAGTACAAAGATGAAAATAGGAAAAAGATAGATTTTCCAGCTCTTGAAAAGCGTAAGATTGCAGTAAATACATAGACAGGGTCATACAGGGTTAATTTTTCGAAAAGAGTAGCAAAAAATGCGTTTTTTACGATAGACAAGAATCGTTAGCTATTGATTACAAGAGCATACTCTTTATGTTTTTTCTGCAAAATATCGATCAGCATACTTAAATCTTCGTCGTTTTGCAGCGCTTGCATGATTTTTTCGAAGTGCTTTGGTTTTGCATCCCTTGGCATACGAAATCGGATCTTTCTTCTATCAAAGTAGATTCCGATCTGTTCCTTACTTTTTTTATGCCGGATCTTCAAAACAAAAGATCCTCTTGTCAGCGTTAAGGCGGATCTGCATTCACTAAGAAGGGGATCTTCTTTTAGGGACTGCTCTACGCTGTAAAAGACTTCTTCTGGAAGCGCATCGATCACCTCTGGAAAGGAGTAACAAAGTTTAAGGTCTTGTTTGATGCGAGGTAAAACAGAAGCTGCGGACATAATTTCTCCTTTTAGTTCTAAATACTATAAAACGGATTCTTTTCAGAAATCAACGAAATTCTTTTGCATATTTTAAAAGAAAATATATATACTACGATCTATTCAGTTTCCTAGACAAACTAATTTAGAATTGTTAAAATGATTGTTTAATTAACTAAAGTATTTTTGAGAACTATTTTGCAAGATACCCACCTTTTTTCTATTAAAGATCTATCCTTTTCCTATCCAATGGGATCTATCCAAGTATGCGCATTAGATCGCTTAAATGTGCATATTCCAGCGAAAAAGCTTGTGACCCTTTCTGGTCCGTCAGGCTCTGGTAAGTCCACTTTGCTTCACTTGCTTGGATTGATCGAACCTTTACAAAAAGGGGAAATTGCATTTTTAGGCTCTCCTTTTTCATCGATGAAAAAATCGTTACAAAACCAGATTAGGCGGCGAGATATCGGCTTTATATTTCAGAGGTTTCATCTAATCCCCGTACTTAGTGTGGAGGAAAATGTATCGTATTTTATCTCTAGAATGGGCTGGCCTAAAAGTGAGGTAAAAAAACGGACAGAAGAAGCTCTTGATACCGTAGGGCTATCCAAGCATATTAAGAAATTACCTTTTGAGCTGTCAGGTTTGCAGCGGCAAAGAGTTGCTATCGCAAGAGCGCTTGTCAAAAATCCTAAGGTGATTTTAGCCGATGAGCCTACGGCAAATTTAGATCAAACTACAGGTAAAGGTGTGATGGATCTTTTGCAAAAACTAGTAGAAAAAGGGGTGTCTGTGATCATTTCCACTCACGATCCCATGGTGCTTTCCTATGCAGATATGAAGATTCATTTACTCGATGGGAAACTCGTACAACAAGGGGATAAATAAAGGCTATGCAGATCATGTATTTTGCGTTTCGTAATCTTTTCCGTAATCTTAGAAGAACACTTGCCATCGTAATCACCATAGCTGTAGGGTCTGGAGCTCTTTTTTGTTTTGATGGTTTTATTCAAGGCGTACAAAAAGACTTTCGAGAAAACACCATCCGTTCTCACTCAGGAAATGGGGAGTTCCATACTAAAGGCTATCTTGATAGCGCTTATGAAGATCCTTGGAAAGAGTGGATTTCCAACTATGATGACGTAGCAGATTTTTTATACGAGCAACCTGGAGTAGAATATATTTTTCCCAGAGTTAGTATAAATGGCATGCTTGTTCATCATAAAAAATCGATTTCTGGAGCAGGCCAGGGGATTGATGCAGACGAAGAGGCGGAATTTTTTCAAAGCTTAGAAATTGTAGATGGTGAGCCTTTGACCGATCAAGCAAATGGCATTTTACTTGGTAAAGGTTTGGCCAAAGCGATCGACGCCCACCCAGGTGAAGAGATCCGCTTCTACACAAAATCCATTCACGGCAAGATCCGGAGTCGCTATTTTCAAGTAGCTGGTGTATTTGAAACGGGCAATGCAGACTTTGATAATCGGGTATTTCGGATCCAAATTGGAGCGGCGCAAAGCCTTTTAGGCACAAGCCGTATTGAAAGCATTTCCATTGGCTTAAACGATCATAAAAATTGGGATGCAGTCAGCGCGTCTTTAACAGCGCAATTTCCCTTTTTGGAAAGCGCTTCTTTTGCTGAAATCAATAAAATTTGGTATCAACATTCAATGGATTGGTTAGATGCGCAATACCACATCATCCAGATCATTATTTTAACCATCGTACTTTTAGGTATTTTCAATACCATATCGACCTCGATACTAGAGCGGAAAGAAGAAATCGGCAATCTTCGAGCTAATGGAGAGTCGGTATTTGACGTGATGCGACTTGTCCTATATGAAGGACTTTTTCTAGGGACAATTGGAGGGTTTGTCGGTCTTGCATCTGCCTATCTTGTCGCATCTTTCATCTTACACCAAGGGATCTTAATGCCCCCTGGACCAGGACAGACCAAGCAGTTTTTCATCGCATTTGTTTTTACGGAAAAAATGGCTGTAACTGCTTTAAGTTTAAGTATCATTTCCACTTTAATCGCCTCTTTTTTTGCAGGGATCAAGGTATGCCGGATGAGTATAGCAAAGCAGCTTCGCTCTTTTTGAAAGTCGCCTTATCTCTTGGCTACTGAAAGCTGCTCGTTTTGGCCAGCCTTCTTAGCTTTTTCGTTATTTCGTAAAATTAAGAGAATCTTGCGTCATTTGTAAACAGCGCGCTACTATTTGCCCGTATACAAATTATTTACTGAATAAATTCATTTTCATTAATAAGTGGATTTTATACTGTGCAGTTAAAAGGGACTGTATGAAAAAAATCCTACCGATTTTCTTTCTGATGCAATCTGCGCTTTTCGCAGAATCAGCAATCAATTCAGAATCTAGTGAGCCTATTTTTTATATGCTAGCAGCAGTGGCAGATCAAGAAGAGGCTAGTAAAGATATAGGGGAAGAAGGAAGGCAAAGAAGAGAGCTTTTTAATAGAAGAGCCCGGCAAAAGCCTTCTGTAGAGGAAAAAAAATCTCTACACGATTTACAAGGGTTTTTCTTCAGTGGTAGAGTGGGAGGCAGTACTCTACCTTCTTTTGATACCAATTTTAGCTATAGCGGCGCCTCTTTTGATTCTCACTACAGCGGACGAGATGCATTTTCTTTTTCTTGGGAAGTATCTGCAGGATGGATGTTTTACGGCTACGCTTGGCTAGGCGCTTCCTATCAATCTACAGAAATTCCTTTTACCGTATTTAATCATGCAAATAATGTTCCTTTTTTCTACACGCAAAACGGCTTCGGCTCTCTAGAGATTCAGTTAGGTATGCTAGAGTCTGCTGTATTACTACCGAAAATTTTTGGTCTAGACCAGCATTTCATCGCTCCTTTCATTGGAGGCGGCGTTGGTTATGCTAATACCACACTTTCTGCAATATCCCAGTACAATAACACAGATGATTTATCCCGCGATGTGACAAAAAAAACCACCAGGGGACGATTTGCCTACGAGGTATTTGCTGGATGGTTTTTCTATTTACAGCAGCATGTTTTGATGGATATCCGGTTAAGTTATGTAGATATGGGGTCTATTAGGCCGAGAAAAGAGTTCGATCTTTTCGATATTACCGGATCTTCTACCCAAGAGGTATACGAAGATACTCCGACATTCTCGATGAAGGCAGGGCTATTGCAGGTGGGATTTACTTTTGTTTTATAAGAGGCAACTATGCGAAAAAGAACCCGAATCCTTGTATTAATCACGGTCAATAGCCTCTTTTTTCTATGGGGCTTTTTGACGGTATTAAACGATATACTAGTGCCTTATTTTAGGCAGATTTTCTCCCTCAGTTATGTTTCTGTTATGCTGCTGCAATTTTGTTTTTTTACCGCATATGGACTTGTTTCCATTCCTTCGGGAAAAGTGATTGAGAAATTAGGCTATAGAAAAAGTATTTTTATCGCCCTTCTTACAGCAGCTTTTGGCAGCTTTTTGTTTTTACCAGCGGCGCATATGCCTTCGTTTGCTCTATTTTTGGTGGCCACATTTGTTGTAGCCATGGGTATTGTACTTTTACAAGTCGCTGCCAATCCGTACGTTGCTTTGTTAGGTGATGCGGCAAATTCTTCTAGTAGGCTTAATTTAGCCCAGGGGTTTAACTCTCTTGGCACTACGCTAGGTCCTTTAATTGGTAGCCAATTGATTTTATACGGTAAAAGCTATGGCAACGGAATTGATGATATTTATGGAGCCATGGCTGTGATCTTAGCTCTTTTAGCTGTATTTGTGATCTTATCGAAATTTCCCGATCTTCAAGTAGACCAGTACGAAGAGTTTCAAGAGCATTTATCTAGAAAAGCGGCCCGCTTGCCCAATACTCCTCAACCAGAAAAAAAACAGGAGCATCACGACAGTATATGGCAATTTTCCCACTTACTCTACGGCGCTCTTGCCGTATTTTGCTATGTAGGCGCCGAAGTATCAATTGGCAGTTTCTTAGTCAATTTTTTATCAGAGCCTTTGATACTGTGTGTAGATCATTTTGTAGCAGGTCATTATGTCTCTTTATACTGGGGAGGGGCTATGATCGGTCGATTTATCGGCTGTGTGATCTTACTTCGATTTTCCCCGAGAAAACTATTAACGGCAGCGGTGATTCTAGCTTCTACCTTACTTATTTTAGGGATCATGACAAGCGGTTGGATTTCTGCTTATAGCATTTTAGCCATTGGCCTTTGCAACTCCATTATGTTTCCTACGATTTTTACCTTAGGAATCCGCGGTTTGGACAATTTCACAGCAAAAGGCTCAGGTATATTATGTACAGCGATTATTGGAGGCGCGCTTATTCCTCTTATCCAGGGGGTATGTGCGGATCATATGGGGATTCAAAAGGCGTTTTTTATCCCCCTTCTTTGCTATTTGTATGTGCTTTACTACGCAAAAATTGGCTCTGTGGCAAGATGCCGGGTCTAGCCTTTTTTATAAAGAGTGGACCTTTTTAACACTTCTTTTACAAGGCCTTGCAGTAAAAACACATGCGGAATATATAGAACATACCAATACAGTCTACCTAAAATACCTTTGGGGCGAAAAATCGCTGACTGCACTAGCCTAAACTGTTTGCCTTCTTTATGAATGGAAAACTCCAGCCAAGCTTCTCCAGGAAGCTTCATTTCTGCATAGAGTAAAAATCGTTTTTTTTCTGGATCGATCACAAGAACGCGCCAGAAGTCTAATGCATCTCCAATACGCAGAGTTTTTCTAGAAGCTCTACCTCTTCTTAAGCCGACTCCACCGATCAACTTATCGATCATTCCCCGAATTGCCCAAGCCCAGTTCATATAGTACCAGCCAATTTTTCCTCCAAAATCGGTGAAGCAAGCTTAGACAGCTTCGTGATTTTTTCGGAAGAATTTAGAAAAACGTAAGCGAACGCAGCCTTCTTTTGGCGGCTTTACATGATCGAGGAAATCGATAGGCATTCTGCCTGAAGAAACGGCGTCGGTCCATCTAGAAACGACGCCTCCTTGTGCAATTTTATCAAATGCGCGCTCTACTGCTTCTTGGTAGGATAAACAAGGCTGAGGCAAAATATGGCGTATGGAGCTGTTTTGGCATACCACATCGTTTTTCAAGCTAGCTACTAACGACTTGGCTAAGAAAAAGTTGGTCGAAGTAACTAGGTAAAGCCAGTAAGAAGATAGCCTAGGAGATAAAATAGGCACTTGGATGATCCACCGCTTTAGCCCTCGAATACGCGCCATTTCTAATAGAAGCATCCGGTACGACAAGATATCAGGTCCACCAATATCAAAGCATTTGTTCCACATCTCTTCTTGCAGAGAAGCTCCTTCGAGATAGTATAAAACGTCGCGTATAGCAATAGGCTGGCAGAGCCTTTTGACCCATTTAGGAGCAATCATGATCGGTAATTTTTCCACAAGGTCGCGCATGATTTCAAAAGAAGCGCTGCCTTCTCCTACAATAATTGCTGCTCGAAGAATAGTGGTCGCTGCCTCTGCTTTTTTTAAGATGCCTTCCACTTCTTTTCTCGATGCAAGATGTTTTGATGCTGAATGGGGATCTTGTATGCCGCTTAAATAATTGATCTGTTTACAGTTTGTTTGATTGAGTCGTTCTACAAAATGCCTTGCGGCATTTTGATCTAATCTTTGAAAGTCTTCTTTAGGCTCAGCCATTGAATGGACTAGGTAATAGGCGACATCGATTTCCTGGGGGATGCGCTGTAAGGAAGTAGGCTGCAATAGATCGGCTTGGATAACTTGTACATTTTTTTGTACAGACTCTTCTAAGTGCAGACGCCTTGGCTCGCGTACAAGAGCAAATACGGTGTGCCCTTTACTCGCTAAAATAGGAAGAAGTCTTGAGCCGATGTATCCATTGGCTCCTGTAAGTAAAATCTTCATAATTTTACCATAATTGAGAAGGGTTTTGCCGAAAACCTATTTTTCGAAAAAAGCAAGGAGCCTATCTTGCCAGTCTTCAAGATATCCTAGGTCTTGTAGTAAAGAAGGTATTTCGATTTCCCTTTGATAAGAAAAAAGCGGTTTTAGACTATCATACGGTCTGATATGCACCGCTACACGCTTTTGTACAAGAAGGCTTTTTGGATTGCCTCCTACTTGGTATAAAGGTAGGCCGGCTAGGGCAAGATCAGCTGCAAAAGAACAGCTGCTGTATAAAACAGCATCTGCTAAAGCGCAGGCTTCAATAAAAGAGTAGGGAGATCTTTGCACGATGTTGGGACGTCTCTCGATGAGTTGATTGAGCCTTTCTTCTATAGAAGAGAGGCCTTTGTTTTTTGCATCCTGATGTATCAGTACTTTCGATTCATGAAAATAAGACGGATTTTTTTCAATCATCTCAGAAAATGCCGTAAGGTCTTGTAAAAGCGCGGCATTTTCTTTTTCGATAAAATAGACAAAAATCCGTTTTTTTTCAGGAAGCATGTCGCGGTAGTTTTTTTGGATCATCGAAGAGGTTTTAGCGGCCTTTCTATATAGCTGAATTGTTTCTATTCGATTTTTTGGATAATAACCTAAGTGGCAGCAAGCTTTTCCGAAAATACCTTGCAAGTAGGGATTAGGCAACGCGCTTTGTACTAAGACTCCATCAGAATAGGCCAGAGTCGAGCTTTTCTGCGGTACTAGTTTTTGGTTAGTTTCTTGGCTAGTATAGTAGAGGTAGATGAGCGCAAAAGGCGCCTTTTTTCTAAGCTGTTGGATGGTTTGGGTAGAGGTTTTGCTATCGATGATGATATAAGAGGCTCCTTCTAGCTGAAAAGAAGGTAGGATCAGACCACTTTTTTTTGCATAGACTTGATCTTCGACACGTAACCGCGCATTTTTTCCTTGATCTGTTAATACCTGAACAAAAGAAGAAAAATGGCAATGCGTCTCTTCTCTATGCGCAATAAACTGGATATGCCCGAATAAGTACAGAGGAAAAGTGCAGAGGAAAAACAGCCATTTCATGCACAAACTCTAGAGCATATCGCTTTTTTTGCGCAGATTATTTTCGGTATTTTGCCGTTTTTTTTGCGACTTTTTTAGGTTGTTTGACAAACTGCTGCCCTTTTTTGGTGCCTTCTCGTTTGGCTTTATTGGTTGCCGCTTTTTCCTTATCGGTAAGGGCTTGAATCGCTTTTTTTGGTAAATAGCGGCTTTTTTTCTCTTTGCCAGCATACTGCCAATCTTGATCAGACCATTTTTTTAGCGAGTTATCTTTTTGTTTTTGTCCAATATATGTACCGCCAGACTCTTTGTACTTACGTACAGCGATTTGCGCTTTTCTTGCCGACCACTGTCCTTTATTCCCACCTTGCGTAGATGCTGTTACCTGTTTTTTGATCTTTTCCCAAAGCTTGGGGTTGGCTTTTCTTGCTGTACTCATATAACCCTATTTTTAAACTATCTATATTAAAATAATCATATTTTGTTTTATTTTTAAAATAAAAAGAGAGAATTATTAATGAGTAAAGGTGTGGATATTTCTAGTTTACATAAAGAAAAGGGAAAATATCGGTATAGAGGTAGGCTTTGGGAGCTGAATCAGCCGATTCCGTCAACTAATAAGCAGAAGAAAATGATGGTGCTTGCCACGAAAATAATTGGTGGGAAAAAACATGTGAAAATCGTCCATTTTGGAGCGAAAGGATATGGTCATAATTACAGTAAAGAGGCGAAAAAAAACTATCTGAAAAGATCAGCAAACATCCGGAATAAAGAAGGTCAGCTGACAAAAAATGATACTTGGAGCGCAAACTATTGGGCGAGAAAAGTGCTGTGGCCAAAAAATCAACCAGCAAACGGTCCTCACCCTAGGAAAAAA
This sequence comes from uncultured Chlamydiae bacterium, assembly GCA_937899275.1. Lineage (GTDB taxonomy): Bacteria > Chlamydiota > Chlamydiia > Chlamydiales > SM23-39 > CALBPE01. The sequence goes on along the minus strand of CALBPE010000025.1, from coordinate 11,493 downwards.
GCAGCTTAAAAAGGGAGGTTTAGCGCAAAGGTTTGTGGAATACGCAAAGATGCCTCAGGATTATTCCTTGCATCAGCTAAAGTAGCTGCAAATAGGATAAAGTCGTACCAAGAGTGTACAGCTACGCTTTCTTGTAAAGATCCTGAGTTGTAGGTGAGTATTCCAAAATAGGTGCCAAGCGCTGTAATCAGCGGCACAGAAAAGCTGTAGTAGCGCCAGCGATCTTGCGGATCTAATACATCTGCATTTGGAATATGCGCTGCGCCAAAGAAGATGGAAGATAAAGCGATACCTACCGCAGGGTTGGTTTCTTCTATGATTGCAGATTGCAAGTAGCCTCGAAAAAAGCTTTCTTCTCCAATCCCTACAGAAAATGCAGTTAAAGGAAATAACGGGCTTGGGTTATTAGAAAAAATATCATTTGCAGCCGGCGCGTTAGCTATTGGAGATAGGCAAGTTTCTCCATATCCTATCCTTGTGACAACGTAAGCTAGGGTTAAACCGCCTACAATTCCTCCCCAAACGGTAGGCTTTTTCAGCACGCTTGGAGAAAAAGCAGCGTAAGCTAAATCGCTGAAGCTATCTACTGGCATTTTGTAGCGGTATGTGTCAAGGCCGTTAAAAATTCGCGCATCGCGATAAGCAGCGTAGATGCCATAGGTATAGGATTGATTTGCTACAATGATACCTTCTGTGGAAGTATTCGCATCGAAGGGATCTGCGGCGGCAACAGCGCTTGCTGAAACGGTTCCAAAAAGAGCAGCTGCAGTAGAGTACTCCTCTAAATAAAGATGGCCAAGACCTGGAAGAATTGTAGATAAAGCAGTTGCAACGGTCGGGCTTTTATAAGGAGTCTGCAATGTAGGCTGAGGTACAGAAAACGCATCTTTTCCAGAAGGGGCAGAAAAAGGCTGAGTAGAGTCTTTTAAAGAACCGATATCGATGGAAGCGATTTCTGAAGAAGGATTAGGATCGTTTTGTTCATTAATGGGGCTTTTTGTGGGGAGATCTTTTTTTACAGCCTCTTCTGCAGAAAGGGGAGAAAAAAGAAGAAGCGCTGCGAGGCTGCTTATAGACAATGTGAATTTGTTGAACATAATTTACCCTGTAATTAAAAGGAATAATTCTATCTGAGAGAAAAATAGCTGTACAGCTAAATCTACGTAACTAAAAATGACTTTTTTATTTACGCGCTATTGCATTTAAGAAGTGGAGTATCATCTACTTAGATGATCATTTCCATCAAAGCATCTACTTTAAAAAGAGGGGAGAGTAAATCGCTTATTTCCAATAAACAAAAACTTAAGAAAACGCTCGTTGATCTACTTTTGTACTGTTTAAAGCTCAATCCATTTTTTTAGGTGAAGAGCCCGCTCCTGCAAGTAGACCTCCATCAATGGTCAATTCAGTTCCCGTAATGTATTTTGCTTCATCAGAGGCGAGATACACCGCTGCGTAAGCCACATCGTCAGGTGAGCCCATTTTTTTCATGGGGATATTTTGCGCAATTTCTTCTATATGCGCCGCGCGGTTTTTTCCAGAGCCAAGCATCGCATCCCAAAGAGGGGTTAAAATAGCTGCTGGATGAATCGAATTTGCTCTGATATCAAGACCCTCTTGCTGCGCATATAAGGCCACAGACTTTGTATGGTTGCGCACAGCTGCCTTGCTAGATGCGTAGGCAGCAGCTCCAGGGATTCCCACTAGTCCTGAGCGAGAAGAGATATTGATGATCGCACCTTTTTTTTGCTTTCGCATCATCTGGATGGCGTATTTGCAACCTAAAAATACGCCGTCTAAATTGATGCTATGCACTTTTCTCCAATCTTCTAAAGAAAGGTGTTCAGGATCTTGTACCCCAAAGCCTGTGATCCCCGCATTATTCACTAAAATATCGAGTCTACCAAACATCTTTTCGGCGTGTTCCATTGCTTTTTGCCACTCTTCTGGCTTGGATACATCAAGGGGGATATAACTGTGAGAAGATCCTAAAGCCCGCGCTTTTTCTTCTCCTAGTGGATCGATATCGCTTAAGATGCAAAAAGCGCCGTTTTTGGCAAAGATTTCGGCAATTGCAAGGCCAATACCTTTTGACGCCCCTGTGATGAGCGCCACTTGATTTTTGAGGCGTTTCATAGATGTCTCCTTTACTTTGCATCCTAAAAATCTGCAAAAGGTTTTGCAATAGAATAGCTAAGTCGATTGCAGAATAACTCCATTTTTCTTATTAAGAAGTTGGGAGGAATCTATGCAAATAAGAAAGTGGTTGCTACCGCTCATTGCTTTTTTAGGTATTTTGTTTAGTGTATACATGGTGGCGTACACCAGCCGAAGGTTGCCTACACCTCCGGTTGCATATCCTCCACCTAATCCTCCTTATTCTGCGTATATTGCGGGATCAGGCGTTATTGAATCTGCTTCAGAAAATATTTCCATTGGCACCCCATTTAATGAAATTGTGGAAGCGGTCTTTGTAAGGCCAGGTGATCTGGTTGAAAAGGGTAGCCCTTTATTTCAGCTGAATACAGAAAGATTAGAAAAGGAAAAACAAGAAGCGCTTTTCCGCTATGAAAAAGCGCAGGCTCTTTTTGAAAAGGAAAAAGCCCGTTTTTCTTTTTATGAAAATCTCACAGATAAAAGAGCGGTAAGTGAAGAGGCCTACGCAATCCGTTTTTATGCTTTACTCGAAGCTAAGATGCAGATGCAGGCGGAGAAAAAAGCTGTAGAGGTACTGACAACCGATATAGAACGGTCATTGATCAAAGCCCCTTTTAAAGGGCAGGTGCTACAGGTAAATATCCGCGTTGGAGAAAATGCAGATCAAAATCCTTTTCGGCAAAATGAGCGCTCTCTTCTTCTTTTTGGTAAGGTAGATGTCTTTCATATTCGGGTGGATATCGATGAAAGCGATGCGTGGAGATATCAGCCAAATAGCCCTGGATGCGCTTTTGTAAGAGGAAATAGCGCTATTAAAATTCCTCTACATATTGTCCGAGTAGAGCCTTACGTAGTACCCAAAAAAGCGTTAACAGGTAGTAGCATAGAAAGAATCGATACCCGCGTACTACAAGTGATCTACCAGTTTGAAAAAGCGGACTATCCCGTATACGTGGGAGAGATCATGGATGTATATATTCAGGCGGAAAAAAGGGAGTAAAGCGCTTTTGGGCAAAGTCTTTTATAGGAAAAAATGGGTCTTTATGATCCTAATATTTACCTTTAGCTGCACGGTAGGGCCCAAGGTGGATGTTCCTGATATGCAGCTAAAAAAAGCATTTTCAGAAGACGCCTTTTCCTCCGAAGAAATAGATATAAAAGACTGGTGGCATGTATTTAATGATCCGCAGCTCGATGAGCTGATTTGCCTTGCAATTGAGGGGAATAAAGATCTGATGATTGCCATAGACCGCATTGAAAAAGCAAGGGTTATCTACCGGCAGGTAAGCGGCCGCTTATGGCCGAGTATTGACGTGACTGCAAGCGCTATTCGCTCAAGATTTAGTGAAAATCTATTTACCGCTTCTTTTTTAGGACCCTCCACACAAAGCTCTTTTCAGCTCGGGTTTGACGCTTTTTGGGAGCTGGATTTTTTTGGTAGGTTAAAAAAAGAACGAGAAGCTGCCGCTTTCACCATTTTAGGCCAAGAAGAAGAGTTTGCAGCTACAATGATCTCTCTTGTCAGTGAGGTGGCAATGACTTATATCGACCTTTGCGCTTTGCAGGAGGATTTAGCGGTTTTACGAGAAAAAATCCTTTTACAAGAAGAAGTACTCACCTTAATACAGTCTGCAGTAGATGCAGGTCTACAAAATGAAAGAGCGCTGGAAAAAGAAAAAATTGCTCTTGTAGATGTGCAAGAAATGTGCACGGAAGTAGAAAAAAACCAAAAGAAGCAGTTACACAAACTAGCGCTACTTTTAGGGGAAATGCCTGATAAAAACTCTTCCCTTTTTACGCGTATCCAAAAGATAGCATCTGTACCAAAGGCTCCTTTTCTTGTGAAGGTAGGTATGCCTTCTTCTCTTCTTCAGAGAAGGCCTGATGTAAGAAAAGCAGAAAAAGAGCTCGCTAAAGCAGCCGCCCTTGTAGGCTCTTCTGTTGCAGAGCTTTTTCCCTCTTTTTCGCTTACAGCATATGCAGGTTTGAATGCAAATAAGCTCAGTAAATGGTTTGATGTGGGAAGTAGGTCTTGGACAATTGGCCCGTCGATGGTGCTACCTGTGTTTCGTTTTGGCCAGACTTTAGGGAAAATCGATGCGAGAAATGCTGAGCTAAAAGCTGCTTTACACACGTATGAAAACCAGGTTCTTTTAGCTATAGAAGATGTAGAAAATGCACTTGCTTCTTATCTACAAGCCACCTTAGCAAATTCGTTTCGAGATGAGGCGTTAAACGCTGCAAAAAGAGAAATGCATTTAGAAAAAGATGCGTATCTTACAGGGATACATAGCTTTTTTGCCTACGCAGAAGTGCAAAACCGACTTTTGACACAAAAAAGACGCAGCGTTTCTGCTAAAAGAGCTGCTGCAAAAGAGCTTGTAGCTCTTTATAAAGCCCTTGGCGGAGGCTGGTCTTGTTAAGATATGCGATCAAAATGTTGATTGGAGAAAAGCTAAAGTATTATGGCATCATCTGGGCTCTTAGCTTTGGATCATTTATCATCACACAACAAGCAGGTATTTTTCTTGGGCTGATGAGTAGAACCTACGGCTTAATCACCGATACATCGCAGCCAGATATATGGGTGATGGATCCCAAGGTACGCTATGTAGATGAGATTCAGCCTTTAAAAGATACCGATCTTTTTCGGGTAAAAAGCATAGCAGGTGTACGCTGGGCTGTGCCTTTATACAAAGGAAAAATTAAAGCAAAATTAAGTACAGGCGCTTTTGCAATTTGCAATGTGATTGGTATCGATGATAGTACGTTAATTGGAGGACCTCCTCAATTTATTCAAGGCTCTATCGAAGATATTAAAAAAACAGATGGAATCATCGTAAATGCAGTAGGAGCCAGCGATAGACTGGCTGTGGAAATGCCTGATGGGAGAAAAATCCCTTTAAAAATAGGTGATACCATCGAGCTAAACGATCATCGCGCTGTTGTACAAGCTATTTGTAAAAATACGCGTAACTTTCGGTCGCAGCCGATCATCTACACAACGTATACAAGAGCGCTTTTTTTTGCCCCCCCTGACTCAAAGCTCCTTTCATTTGTTTTGGTTTAATCAGAAAAAGGATTATCTCCATAAAATTTGTGCCAGCGGATTACCAAAAACACAGGGCTTATCGCGTATACTTCTCGAGAGTTCGAGGATCTTACGATCAACTATTATCTAGAAAATACAGGCATACCGTTAAATTTTGGTGTAGCTGTCCTTCTCGGTTTAATCATCGCTATTGCCATTTCTGGGCAAACCTTTCACAACTTTATCTTGGATAATGTCAGGTATTTAGCTGTATTTAAAGCGATGGGAGCTAGCAATAAGCTCCTTTTGCGGATGACTCTTTTGCAAATCGTTTGGGTAGGATGGATTGGTTGGGGAATAGGCGTGGGAGGAGCTGCGCTTTTCGGCTATTTTTTTCGCGGCTCCAATCTTTCTTTTTTACTACCTTGGCAGCTGCTTTATCTTAGCGGTTTTTCCATGTTTTTTATCTGCGCTATTTCTTCGATTGTGAGCTTAAGAAAAATCACCAAAGTGGATCCTGGAGCTGTATTTAAATGAGCCAAGAAACCATCGTCTGTAAACAGGTAAAAAAGATCTATAAGTCTCCTGGAGTCACTTTTGAAGCATTGAAAGAAGTCAATGTATCTGTACAAGAAAATGAACTGTTAATGCTTGTAGGGCCTTCTGGTGCTGGAAAAACAACGCTTCTTTCGATTATGGCGGGGATTTTATCGCAAACAGAAGGAGAGTGCCTCGTTCTAGGCAATCCAGTACATGCAATGAGCCAAGAGGAAAAAACGGTTTTTCGCGGAAAGAACATCGGTTTTGTATTCCAGTCATTTAATCTGATTCCCTCTTTAACTGCTTGGGAAAATGTGAGCATTCCTTTATTGATTCATGGCGCTTCTAAACAAGAGGCAAAAAGTCGTTCGATCGAGATGCTACAAAGCCTTGGGCTAGGCGATCGAGCTGAAGAATACCCCACTAGATTTTCTGGAGGACAGATGCAAAGGGTATCGATTGCAAGGGGATGTGTGCACCGGCCCAAAATCATTTTATGCGATGAGCCGACGAGCTTTTTAGATCATGAAAATGGAGAAAACGTGATGCAGCTTCTGAAAAAAATTCAGGAAAAAGACCGCTGTACGCAGGTGATTGTAACCCACGATCCTAGAATTTTTGATTTTGCTGATCGGATCATTGAAATCAATGATGGCGTTGTAAAAAATGAAAAAAGAAACCAACAACAGACCTAAAAGATCATGATATACTCCGCATTACACAAATGGGCTGAGGTCCTTATTGATTTTTCTGTAGAGGCAATGCCAGGACAAACAGCGATTCTCCACGGCGATATCGAGGCGATGGAATTAATTGAGGCGTGTTACGAAAAGCTCATGAAAAAAGGGGTATCTGTCGATCTATATATTACCCCTGCGTACTTTGCAGAAATCCAGATGCGCCATGCTCCAGAAAGCGTAGTAAAAAATCCTCCTATGGGTTTATTGCATGCCGTGCAAAACGCAGATATCTACATCAGGATTGGAGCAGACAGCAATACCAAACTTCTTGTGAACGCACCTTTAAGCAAGCTTGCGCTTGCATCAAAAGCAAAAGAGCCTTTGATGGAAACGATCATGCAGCGAGCAAAGGAAAAAAAACTGCGCTGGGTTTATACGCATTTTCCTACAGCTGCAGCTGCACAAGAAGCTGATATGGGTACGCAAGAATACCGCGACTTTATCTATTCTCTTTGTTATTTAGACGCTTGTCATCCGATGGAAAAATGGCGGGAAATTGAAAAAAAACAGCAAAAGTGGACTGACTATTTATCGAAAAAAAAGCAGCTGCATTTTACCAATGCTATGGGTACAGACTTATGGGTCGATGTAGAGGGAATGCGTTGGATTAATTGCTGCGGTAAATGCAATTTCCCCGATGGAGAAGTGTATACAGGACCGAATCTTCAAGCAAAAAATGGAGGAGTAAACGGCACCGCTAGATACTCTTTTCCTGTGATTTACAGACACGTAGAAGTGCGAGACATAGAGCTGGTATTTGAAAAAGGTGCAGTTGTGCAAGCAAATGCTTCAAAAGGGCAAGACTTTTTACGCGATATCTTATCTCAAGATCCAGGAGCGAAATTTGTCGGTGAAATCGCCATCGGCACGAATATGCAAATGAACCGTATTACTAAAAATATCCTTTTTGATGAAAAATTTGGCGGGACATTTCATTTAGCTTTGGGTAGAGGTTATCCCGAAACCGGTAACACCAACGCCTCTTCTCACCACTGGGATATTACTTTTGATCTTCGAGAAGATGGTAAGATTAAAGCAGATGGACAAAGCATTTTAGAAAATGGCAAATTTACTCCTGATTTCAGATAAAAAGGCCTTTTCTCCTAAAAAATTTTATTAAAATATTGTAAAGTATTTTCCTACACAGTAACTTGTGTGAGTTTTTTCCGATTAGATTATGGTTCCTACCGATTTTGACCTACTACCTACGTTTGAAGAGGCTTTCCTCAGTTGTTATTGGAACTCCACTTATCTTCCTCCTGTTTCTTTAGATCCGGATGATCTTCATGGGTTAAAACCGCATCTACTAAAAAGCACAGATCCTTTAGCAAAAAAAGTACAAAAAATCACCGACAATCCCGCGGTAAAACGTATCTTGGGCTCTTCGCTTAGCTACGAACTAAACGTAGTCTTACTCCGTAATGCTTTTTTGGAGAACTGTGGTTTTCGATTGGAGTCAGTAAAAGAAGTGTATGATCAAAAACAGAAGCAAGTATCTAAGCATTACAGCGTTCTTTCACATCCGAATTTACCGGGGTATTTCCTCAAGTCTTGCGGTAGGAGAATACCGGAAAATGAAGAGTGGCAATTTCGACCTATGATAGGCCCTGTTTTTCAAGAGCGTACGCAGTTCACACCAGAAGCAGGACTTTTACGGCCTTTTGTAGCTGAACGGGCTAAAAAAGCTGTACAGCAGTTAGGTCTGGAACAGGAAGTGGTGATCCCAACAATCAAGCTGGTTACTCTGCCAGGTAGTGATCAAGAAACAGACCCTAAAAAAAAGTATGTTGCTGTTTGCGAGCGTTTGAATATATTAAATTCGACAGAAACCGTAGAGAAGATTGCAGGTATGCCCCGGAAAGAGCAGCAGCTCTTTGCCCAAAAGATCTGTCGATTGATTATGATCATCGGCATTGTCGATGCTCGGTTTGGCAATATATGCGTAACAAGCGAAAAAAAGTCCCGCATTGCCATTGTTGATTTAGAGCCTGTAGGTCTTGAAGCTATAAAACGCCCCGGTATTTGGAACTGGCTTTTTCCTTCTAGAGGTATCAGCATGGAAGCGGCGGGGCGCATTGGACTGGGTAATTTACAGGCGCATTTGAAAAAAATCCGACTGCCTGCTCTCCAACCTTTTAAAGATGAGGTAAAGAGCTGGCAAAAGCGGGCTGTTACCCTAAAAGTATCTACATGGAAGGTAGTATTGACTATTGTATCTTGCGGTTTACTTGCGCTTATTTATGCTGTGATATCTCTGATTTATATTTACTGTATTCATAGAGCTCTTGCAGAGGATAAGAAACTACGCGAATCCTATGAAAGAAAAATCAACCGAACTGAATCGATAGAAAAACAAAGCGAGTTAGTGCAAAAATTTCGTGTTCAGATGAACAAGATCTTTCAGAATTTCATGTGGTACTTAAAAGATATACCAATAAAAGCTCTTCCAGGGCCCCCTTAGTATACTAAAATTTATTAGAAAAAATCGTCTGCTATTTCGATATTTTTATAGCTTCAATAACCTTGCATTGTTAAAACTACACAAAAACATATTGAGGTATTTCATGAAGCGTTTTTCTATGATTTTTGTGGGTGTATTCTCTTTGTATTTTTTCTTATCTGTAGGTTCATTAGGAGCAGGCCCCGCTTTTTCTGATCTACATTCGATACGTAAGCGCGCTTTTATCTCTTTGCAAAAAGACTATCAAGATCTCCATCTTTTGAGCGGCAGTAGCCGTAAAATGCAGGATATGCCTAAGTGTTCGATTGGTCTACAGTACTATCATGAAATCAACCTTAAAAAAGCAAGGCAGCTCGCTGTAAACGCCATAGAAGCTTTCCGAAATTCTGTTCATAAAACCAGTCTGCCAAAAGATGTGATAGGAGTAAAAATTTTTATCTATCGGGAAGATAAGCGCAAAGTATCTCCCAAAAAAATTGGGTGCATCAAATATGAAAACGGCAAAATCAAATATTACCGCCGCAATAGTTTAGATCAGCCTGCATACCAAGAAACGTACCGGGAAGCTCTTAAAAAAACCACTTCAGCAAGTAAAGAAGCGGTCTATGAAAAAGAAGGTATAGTAGTGGCAGATTGCCGCACAAAAGATGGCGCAAAAATCCAGGTGTTTGCCTTAAGTTTGGAGCATTCTATTTATAGAGTTATGGGAAAGGGATTTCAGCCATATGAGCAGATGAGCTGGGTTTCTACATCTTGCCATGAATCGCTCAGCACTCCAATTAAAGCAGACGCAGAAGGTAACATAGGCCCTATTTCCTGTCTGCCAGCAGTTGTAGGTAAATCAGGTGGCATCTGCCGGATCGATATACTGCGTAAAGGCTCTCCTCTACGCGTAGAGTATCCTTGGGGAGATAAAGCGCTTTATAGCCTCTCTAGCCCTACTGCAGATATCATCGATGCAACCACTGCTAAAGATGGAGCCACTGCGCGCATCCAACCAGCCAACTCTATGTATTCGGTGTTTTATGTAAAAGTAGAAGGGTTGCAGCCCTACGAAACAATCAGCTTCATTTACGAATTTGAAGGGCAAATTGAGTGCAAAAAATTACAAGCCGATGCTGCGGGCGCTTTTCCCCCGATCACATTTCGCCCGAAGCTATCAAAAAAATCTTCTGGAATGTATCATATCGATATCCTTCGTCAATCTGGAGCCATGCATTTAAAACTTCCTTGGGCTGAAAAAGAAATCTTGTAAAACAATCCACTGCTGCAACGATCAAAGTATTTCTTGCCTTCAGAATTGTACGCTCTTTAACATAGGAGTAAAGATTCTGCATGTTTTAATGTATCTACTCATTTTACCTTCAGTATTTTTTCAATCGGACAACATCGAGTCAAGGCCTGAGTCAAGGCCCGAGTTAGGGTCAGAATGGATAGATACGCAAATTCTGTTTTTACCAAAAGTAGAGCGCAAAGCCTCTTCCTTCAGGCGTAGGATGTAGAGCTCACCCAATTTCCTCCTGTTGTTCAATATATTGGCGAACCACAGAAATAGAAGCTCCGCTTACAGAACCTGCAAAATAGCCGGGACTCCAGGGGGCTCCAGAGGACTCCACATTTTGTAACAAAGACCAAGTGTGCATAAAGTAAAAACTCGACTGCGCCTTCCTCTTCTCATTTCCATGAAAAATACAACTTGATAGGCAGGTCAAAAACTTCCTATAATCGTACTCATGAAAAAACTATTTCGCAGGGGTTTTTTGTTTAGGTTAAAACCGAGCGCGGGCATAGAAGCTCATTTAGCAAACTATGTTGGGGCTAGTCGTTTCCTATGGAACAAAATGCTTGCCCTGAACATCGCTCGCCTGGAAAACAAGCAAAACCTCATCTGGTATGCGGAGATGTGCTTTTGGCTTTCTCTATGGAAGAAATCACAGGAGTATGGATTCTTAAAAGAGTCTCCGTCACAAGCTTTACAGCAAAAGCTACGCGACCTTGATAGAGCGTTTAAAGACGCCTTCGATAAAAAGCAGCCATTGAAGCGTATTCCAAAATACAAACGAAAGGCAATGTGCGACACCCTTCGGTATCCACAGGGATGCAAGCTTGACGAGGCAAATAGGAGAGTTTTCCTTCCCAAGATTGGATGGGTAAGCTACAGGAAAAGCCGCTCGATCAAGGGCACTCCAAAAAACATCACCCTTTCTCGGAAAGGGAAATATTGGTACATCTCCATCCAGACAGAGTATGAACAAGAAATTTCCCCGCATTCCTCCCTGCATTCCTCCCCGGATTCCTCCAGGTCCATTGTAGGAATCGATATGGGCATCAAGAGGTTTGCGACTCTTTCGAATGGAGAAGTATTTCAGCCGTTAAACTGCTTTGGAAAGCTACAAGCCAAATTAAAGCGCTATCAACGCCGCTTGGCAAAGAAAAGTAAATTTTCTGCTAACTGGAAAAAGCAGAGAAGAAAAATCAGCTCCCTGCATGAACAGATGGCAAGGACAAGAAGAGACTATCTGCATAAGATTTCAGCAAAGATCAGCAAAAGCCACGCTATGGTT
>CALBPE010000024.1 GCA_937899275.1 uncultured Chlamydiae bacterium | reverse complement strand
AACAGCAGGATATTGGGTGAGCTCTACATCCTCCGCCTGAAGGAAGAGGCTTTGCGCTCCACTTTTGGTAGATCTGTGTTGCCAAAGTCCTACTCTTTAAAAGCATCTTTATTATCGATTTTATATACTTTCGATAATAACAACAAAATATATCACCAGCTGTGGAAAGAAAAAATCGCTTTATTATCGATTTTGTAGATTTTCGATAATAAGTTAGGGCGCGTAGCTGGTTTTTGCAAGACCAGTATATGCTACGGGACTCTAATTTAAAGGGTACTCTCCTGCTCTTTTTTCAGGAGGTCTGTTAGATGAGGCAGACTCTACAGGGTTTTCTAACGCAGAGTGGGAGGTTTTTTCTTTTTTTGGCGCCGTTTTATCGTGATTTTTTTTCTCTTCCTTATGGAAGTGTTTCGATCTTGAATGCTCCATATACTTTGGAATTGTCGATACTTTTTCTGCGCGTACGCTTGAGCCGGTGAGGTTATTTTTCAGGGTGAAGCCATAGGTAGAAGAGCCGTTTTTTTCTACGGTAATCGCTGCTGCAGAAATCCAGCTTTGCGTAAGAAGGCGGTCGCTTGGATGAATTTGCCATATAGATCCGTCGGATAATTTCACGTAGGCGCCATTACCAATAACTTCCGATACTTCTGGATAGGTCTTATCATACCTTTTTGCCCCTGGCCTTACGTAGTGGTTGCGGTTGATCCACTGTTGTAGCGATTTTTTTTCTTCTGGGGTGAGTTTATGCACGCCGCTTTCTTTATGCTCTTGGGGCGACATATGCGTATCTAACGTTTGGCCTGGCTCATAACTTTTGTAGGAAAAAGAAAGGAGCAAAGTAGAAGCTACTAGTAGCTGCATCTTCATAAGAATATCCCTTGTTGTCTTTTTTACTATCTACCAGATTACCCCGGATCAGGGCAAATTTTTTCTAATTCGCGTAAAAAATCCTTAAGTATTTTTGGCGGACGCTTCTGGTTTTTTATATAGGACTGTAGTTTTTTTGCTACAAACCACGCTTTTTTGTAATCATAGCGGTTGATGTAAATCATCGCAAGATAGTAGCAAGTAGCGATGTGTTTAGGATCGATTTGATGGAGTTTTTCCAATGGGAAAAGCGCTTTTTTTTCCTTACCAAGTTGTAAGAAGGTAAGGGCGTATTGTAAAAGCCCTGCTCTAAATTCTGGGTAGTCGGCTAAGATTTTTCGGAGGGTTTCTTGGGTTTTTTCTATCGATTCTTTTGTTTCATCGCTTTGATGAAAAACCGCCTCGATCCCTTCGATCGATACTTTTCCCAATAAAAAATCTTCGCTGACGCTTTTTGCACTTGTAGAGCGGCTCTTGCCGTTTTGTATTGCTAGTTGTAATAGCTTTTTCCCTTTTTCTGCATTTCCAGAAAATACATGGTTATACCCTAAAAGCTCTAATACCAAGGGATCGCTTGGTAAATAGACTAACGCTTTTTCATATAAACAAATGGCTTTTTGGTACTGTTTTTTACTCCATTTGACAGATGCCTGATTGACAAAAACAAGACCAATGACTTCTTTGATGGTTTTTTTTGGCAGCTCTGTTAGCTCTAAGCCCAGATAGTGCTCTGAGGAAATATCGATGCCTCTTGCCGTCGTTTCAATATTGATGATCTGATCGTTTTCTGCATAACGTACATAAATGTGTCCTGGAGGAGTGATGGCTTCTAGAGGAAGGCCAATGCGCTGTGCAAGCGCTAAATATAAAATCGATACCCCTAAACACACGCCCCTTTTTGCATCGATTACTGAGGGTAAAACGGTATATGCATCAATTGCATCTTTCCAAGCAGAAGCAGGGGGAAACCGAAAACCCATTTCATGAAAAATCAACTGATTGATGGTATAAATGATCTCTTCAGGAGAAGGGGATAAAGATAATCTTGCCACCACTTGTAGCGCCATTAAGTCGATGAACGCTTCATACGAACGAATGGTGTTTTGATCTTCATATTCTTCTAAAAAAATGGCTCGAGCAAGGTCGATTTCTTCGGGATCTAATTGGAGCACTTCTTTTGTTGACCAGGCTTTATATCCAGGAAGAGAGCGGTTTTTCAGCGTTTTTCCCATTTCCTCAATCCAGCAAAGCTCCTTTTCAGAAAATAGGACTTTTGCTCCTTCTTCTCGGTTGATTGCCCGAATGAGATGGAAAAATGTAGAGGGGTTGTAAGAAATAGATGTAGGTAGCGGCTTTTGTGCGAGAAGCATCCAGCCTTTTTCTAACGCTTTTTTCCCTTCTTTTGTGTTCGGATATAGCTCGTAAAATGCAAAGTGTTGCGCGGCACTTTCTGGCTGTAAAGACGCAAATTTCGCCTGAATACTTGGGTCACATAGCGTAGATGCGAAAAATACCGACCAATACATCCAATTCATATCGATGCCATCTGTTGCATAAAGTTTGTAGCAGCGGTATGCTTTTTGAGCGTTTCTAATGTGATGGGATACCGCATCGACCAGTTTTCTTCCGACTCGGTGCCAGGTACATTGATTCTAGAAAGGGGATGGGGCGATAAATCGGGAAAGGCTGTTAGATACTCAGAAAGCAGGTTGATGTGTAATAAAGAGGCGCTTTGATGCGCATCTTCTAAATAGGCTTTTTTCCCATCATAGGAAAGCGTTCTTGTAAAAGGTACATTTCTAGAAGATGCATAAAGAGCTGCCTCAGAGGGATTTTGCTGCCACCACTCATCAAAACTAGAGGTGTCATGACTCGATAAGGTTGTGACGCTGAAGAGATCAAAATCTTCTGATCGGATGAAGCTGCTATCTTCTTCCCAGTACTTTACCCAGCGGGTAAGGCGCGTTCCTGCGATACCAAGGTGTTTTAATATGCCCCTTGCCTCTTTTGGCATAATCCCTAAATCTTCAGCAATAGGCAGCATAGAAGATGCTTGAATTAACGCTTTTATCCGCTCTTTTCCTTGTATGGGCCATAGCCTCCGATTTTCTGAGATAAACCGCCCTTAGGTGGGAGGGCTTCCCAGGGGAATCGCCCAAATACGGAAAAACCCTACAAGATG
>CALBPE010000023.1 GCA_937899275.1 uncultured Chlamydiae bacterium | reverse complement strand
GCCGTTATTTGTAATGGCTGTTGTAGAGCTGATGGTTGTGGGGTTTGTAGTGACGCTTCCTGCGCTAATGGTTAAACCTGTAGGAGAATAGGTGCCGATCAAGCTAAGATCACCTGCACCTTGTTTGGTAAGCGCTGTTCCAGAAAGCGTTCCTCCCATCGTAAATGTAAATCCGCTTTGTACTTCAATTTCAGGAGGGGTTGCAGTGAGAAATGCATTTGACAAGGTGAAGTTTTTACTCAGAGTAAATGTAGTTGGTATGATGAGTCTTGCAGAATTTAATGTAGCAGATCCTGTGCCTATACCCGTTCTAACGGCAATAGTGCAGTGGACATATTCTAGGGTAACATCCCCAGAAAGACCAATATTGTCCGCATTGAGAGCAACAGTTTGGGGAGGGCTAGGATCTTCTCCTCCTCCTACGTTACCAGAAATGGTTAGGGGAGATGAGCCGCTGATTACCCCTGAGCTCGTGAGAGCGCCTGAACCGGTTATCAAAATATTGGTAGGAGCGTTTACTGTAATGGTTTTTGAGGTAGATATATTTGAAGAAGTCTGTAAATTTCCTCCACTAAAGGTGATATTTCCTGTGCCCAGCGATCCATCTGCATTGATTTGTGTGGTGCCTCCAGAAATCGTAGTGCCTCCAGAGTAAGTATTCGATGTGCCGAAAAGAGACACTGTGCCAGAACCTGAAGTGATTAAACCGCCCGCTCCTGAAATTGTGCCACCAAAAGTTGATGTGCCTGATTGTACATCAATAGTACCTGCAGTCGTAAGGCTAACATTGTTATTGATGACAGCGGAACTCGTTGCTTGAAGAGTTCCTGTATTAAACGAAAGGTTACCCGATCCAAGGTTATTAGAAGAGGATAGCTGCAGCGTTCCTGCATGCAGCGAGGGTATACCTGTGTAGGTGTTTGTACCACTTAAAACCAACGTTCCTACGCCAGTTTTTGTAAGTCCACCGCTTCCTATAATCCCAGAAGAAATGGTAGGGGTAGCAGAAGCGTTTGATTGATCAATTGTTACCGTACTTGCAAAGTCTAAATTTGCTGAAATGCTATGGTTTGCCGTACCAGAAAAAGAAATGGTAGGAGAAGTGTTGAAGGTCAGTGTATTAGGCGAAGAGCCTGCAGACACCAAAGAATATGCGGTGTTACTAGTAAAAGATAGTGTTCCTGGAATGGTAAAATTACCATCTACAGTAACAGTTCGCGGCGCTGTGATGATGCTTCCAAATACGATAGGAGTGACGTTATTTGGTACTGTTCCTGTATCCCAGTTACTGCTGGTATTCCAATTACCATCAGCATCGACATTCCACTCCACTGCGTGGATGGGACTAGTGCTCAATAAAATAAAGGTAAAAAACAGAAAGACATACAGATAAGCGCAAATTTTTTTCCATGCAGAAAATACATAGGTTAGGATGTTCAAACAGATCATGCAGATGTAGTCGTTACAGGTTCTTTTTTATTATGTACAATAAAAAAGATTTTACTACAAAGTAATCAGCTTGTTTTCCGGATTTTGCAGGTTAGTAATGTCGTGGTGGAAGAAAAAATTAGGTTTTTTTCTTAAATCGCCGCTTTTTAAAAGGAAAGGGTCGTTTTTTATGAAATTTTTTCGACGGTTTTTTTTCCTTTTTCGGCTCTAGACCTTCTATGACGAAAAATTCTAGAGGGTGCTTTATCACCCCTTCAATTTTTTTCACAAGATGGGTGTCTTTTCCTGAAACAAAAGAAATCGCTGTACCTTTAGCACCTGCTCTACCTGTTCTTCCAATTCTATGGACGTAATCTTCAGGACATCTTGGTAGATCGAAATTAATGACATGGGTAATCGACTGGATATCGATACCTCTTGCTGCAACATCTGTTGCAACTAAGATCTTGATTTATCCTCTACGCATCTTATTGATGGTATCGGTCCGTTTTCTTTGGTGCATATCCCCGTGCAAAGCGGCTGCATTAAGCCCTTCTTCTCGCAGTTCAATCACAAGTTCATTTGCATGTACTTTTGTTGAAGTAAATACAATGATGTTATCGATTTCTTCTGTAGATAAAAAGTGGGTTAGTAGCGATTTTTTATGGGGAAGACCGTTGGTATAGTACAGTTTTTGCTCGATGTTTTCATGTTTTGGCGCATCAGATTCAATAGCTATATCAACGGGATTTTGTAGCATCAAGTTAGATAATTCGCTGACTTTACGCCCAAATGTAGCAGAAAAAAATAGGGTCTGTTTATCTTCTGGCGTCGCTGCTAAAACCCTTTTTAAAGGGTCAATAAATCCCATATCTAACATGCGGTCTGCTTCATCGACGATGAAAACCTCTAACCGGGGAAAGCTGATTTTTCCTTTCTTAATGAAGTCTAAACGCCTTCCAGGAGTAGCAAATAAAATATCATATGGTTTTTTCATTTTGCTAAGCTGCTTATGGTAAGGAACGCCTCCTCCAATACAGACCGATTTGATTTTAGGTAAATATTTACTATATTTTTCGACTTGCGCTGCAATTTGCGATCCAAGCTCTCTTGTAGGGCTTAAGATCAGCAGTCTAGGGCCTTTCCCGCTGAGGGGAGAGGTGGTAGCTAGCCTATGCAGAGCAGGTAGTAAAAATGCAGCTGTTTTTCCTGAACCTGTTCGGGCAGAGCCTCTGATGTCATTCCCATTGAGAATTTCTGGGATGGCCTGCTCCTGTATAGGACTAGGGTTTTTGTAACCTGCATCTTTGATAGATCGGATAATTTCTGGAATAAAGGAAAATTCTGTAAAAAGCATGGTCATAGCTTAGCATGGCCTTTTGTTAAATAATACAAAAATCCTACAATTTCTTTTTTTGTCTTAAGGAATCGAATCAATACATAGTAGATCTATAGTAAAATATTTCCTCAAAAAAACTTCTTTAGAATTGTGCTAGCTGGGAATTCCAGGAGTTGATAATCTATAGACCATGGAATTATTCGATTTTGAAATCGCTTTTAACCGCGCTTTTCGTTTTGCTTTTTCTAGGAAAAAGATAGCTGTTGTTTTTCCTTTTTTACTGCTTTCTTCGGCTCTTTTCACTTTTTGTCAGGCTCTATCTTACCACACAGGAACGTGGCTTTCCCTTAGCCTTTTATTCGTACCGCTTTTGCTTTCTGTAGGAATTTTTTTAGCTTTAGGCATCATCCTTGTTCGCATCTATTACCACGAAGTAAAAAATAGTGTATATGACATCAAAAAGATTTTATCTGTTTCTTGGGACCTGATGGCGTTTTCTGCCTATCTATCTTTGCCTATCTTATTGATCTACTTTGTTCTTTGGGCATGTCTTGGGGTTTTCCTAGCGTTTCGATCGATTCCAGCTGTAGGCAAATACATAGGAGCGCTGTTTTCTTTTGCGCCTTTTTTGCTCATTCTTTTATCCATCGCGCTTTTCATTTCGAGTCTTGTCTTGCTGTTTTTTGGCGTGCCTATTTTGGCTCTTCACAAACAGGGAAGAAAAGAAAAATGCGTATTTCTATTGAAAAGGGTGATGCAAGATACATTTAAGGTGCTCGGCATGTTCTTTTTAGGAATGCTTCCTTTAGCTATGATCTTACTCACTTTGACTGTAGCAGCTTACTTAACTAGCTGGAGCTATGTAGGCGATGTGGAGGGGCTTACCTTCATAGTAAGCTGGTTTTTGATCACCCTTCCCGCTTCTTTTTTATTCACACCTTTTTGTGTGTTTTTTTTCAATTTTGCAGCGGAAAGCCACCAGTTGCTAGTTCCTCAAAAAAACTCATGAAAGTAGCTGTACTCGGCTGCGGTTATGCTGGTTTAAGCGCCGCTTTACATCTACTAGAAAAAGGGGTAAAAGTCGATCTGTATGATCCAAAAAAACGCCTTTCTGCCTCAGAGGTATCCACTGGTTTTTTACATCCTTATGTGGGTAAATTTCCCAGGAAACCAAAACAGGCAGATGAGTGGATGTATGAGGCCACTTCCTTGATCGTTTCTATAGAAAAAGCGTATGGAAAGCCGCTTATTGCAGCTAAAGGAATTTTTCGTCCGGCTCTTTTTTCTGCGCAGGAAATGCATTTTTTACGCCTTAGTAAAAAAGATCATTCCATCCGTTTTTTGACAAAAGAAGAGAGTCAAAAAGAGGGCTTTTCTTCTTTTTATCCTGGCCTTTGGATGGAAGAAGGGATGCAGGTCTACAGCAAGCGTTATGTAGATGCTTTACTGCAAATCTTGATCAGAAAAGGAGCTCAGTTTTTTGCCTCAACTTTAGATGATACTGGCAACTATGCAGCCATCATAGAAGCTATGGGGGGAGATAGTAAAGAGGGGTATATCAAAAAAAACAAAGGGCAGACTCTAAAGATCAAAGCCGATCATATACCGTTTCATATTCCCTTTTTATCGCACCCTCATCTAAGTAAAACTGAAGAAAAAGATGTGTACCTTATTGGATCTACCTATGAAAAAACCTATCAAAATATCGAGCCTGATTCTAGTGCAGATCAGCTTTTAATCGATCTTAGGAAACAAACGAAGAGCAATAGCTCTAGTTCATGGGATATTGTAGGAAGAGAGGCGGCTTTTCGCGCCTATCCTCTTGAGCAAAAAGAGCCTTTGATTGAAAAAATTTCTCAGAAAAAATGGTTGTTTACTGGGCTTGGTTCAAAAGGGCTATTATTTCATGCGTATTTTGGTAGGCTCCTTGCATCTAAAGTAACTGCAGATCTTGCATTACATAGTGAGCGTGGTAGTAAAGTTCAGCGCTGAGCACGCCTCCTCCTGCAGCTCCTCTCAAGGTATTATGCGCAAGGGCGCAAAAACTGATGTCAAATAAGGGGCTTTTTTTCAATCTACCAACAGACACAGCCATTCCCTGTTCTCGGTCTCGATCAAGTCGTATTTGCGGCCGGTCGATCTCTTCTAAGTAGTGTACAGGCTTTTTTGGGGCAGAGGGGAGGTTATGTAATTGAGGGTAGCCTCGAAAGGTATCCCAAAGCTCTACTACGTTTTTAAGAGATGGTTTTTTCTCAAAAGAAGCAGAAATTTGCGCCATATGACCATGAAGGGTAGGTATCCGCATGCAAGAGATGGAAAAAGGGAATGTGCAGTCTAAAATCTTGTATGTTTCTGCTACTGCTTTTTCTTCTTCCCCTGCAATCCAGGGAATCACGTTATCGGTGATTTCTGCAGCAGAAAGGCTTTTTCCAGCTCCGCTTACCGATTGCAAAGAGGTGACCTGCAGCTTTTTTAGGGTATACTCCCGGTGCAGGGGATATAAAGATAGCAAAATGCTTTGTATGGAACAGTTGGGCTTAGCGATTAAAGGAGCGTTTTTTGACGTAAGGATTTTTTCTCCGTTGATCTCTGGTATCACCAATGCAGTGTCTTTAAGCAGTCGGTGGCTTGAGGCGTTAGTAAATACAGCAAGGCCTGCTTTTTGTAATAGCTTCTCTAAGGTGTCAGCTGCTTTTTTAGGAAGGCAAGAAAACACGATATCTGCTGCATCTTTTATCGCGTTGATATCATCTGGGCATTGCAAAATATGCCCCTGAATACACTCTCCTATAGAGCGCACAGAAGAAGCTGCATAGGTAATTGCAAAATAGGGGTGGTTTTTTAATAGATGAAGGTACGTTTTTCCAACAACGCCTCCTGCACCTAAAATTGCTACGCGGAGTTTTTGCATACAAGCTCCATTTGATCTACTACACGCCTTAGCTGCTTTTCTTCTTCTTGTGTAAGGGATGTAAGGGGCATGCGGCAGGTTTTGGATATAAATCCTAAATAATGCATCGCCGCTTTAATCGGTAGGGGATTTGTAGTGTGAGAAGAGCCGAGGAAAAACGGCAGAAGAGAGTCATGGTATTTTTTTGCTTCTTGGCTATTTCCACTACGCGCATTTGTTACAAGCGCGCGCATGGTATCTGGAAATACGTTAGAGGTGACAGAAATTGTTCCTGAAGCTCCCATCAACGCGCCTGGAAACGTCCAAAGATCATCGCCCATAAACACATCTAAAGGAAGCTCAGTTAACATAGCTGCTAGCTTCTCATAGCTTCTTACGCATTCTTTTAGGCCTTTGATTTGTGGGTGTTTTGCTAGCTTATGAAGAGTATCTAGCTCGATTTCTACGCCTGTTCTCTTATAAGAATTATACAAGATCAAAGGCGCTTTAGCGGCATCTGCTAGCATAGAAAAATGCTGATAAAGCCCTTCTTGTGTGGGTAGATTATAGTAAGGAGAAAGCGCCATAAAACCGCTGACCGCCTCTGTATAAAGCTCTTTCATTTCGGTAAGGATTTGTTGTGTGGAGCAGCCGCTCACGCCTACAATCAGCTGTAATTTGTTACAGGCTTCTTCAGAAGAGAGTTGTATGATCTCCTTTTTTTCTTGCCAAGTTAAGGTAGATGCCTCTCCTGTAGTGCCTAAAAGAACGAGGCCGTCTACTTTTGCATCTATTTGCCGTTTTATCAGTTTTTTCAACGCTTCTTTATCGATCGTATCGTTTTTAAATGGTGTGATGAGTGCGGTAAAAAGACCTTTCATGAAAGGGGCATGCTCCTGAGTACATCGTCTAATGTAAAAAAACCTTGTTTTCCTTGAAGCCAAAAAGCAAGCTGCAAAGCCCCTTTTGCATAAGAAGCGCGGCTACGACACCGATACGATAGGCTGATTGTTTCATCGGGGCTATCTAAAGAAAGAAGGTGCTCTCCTGGATGAAATCCCGTTCTTATAGAAGAGATGGTAAGTATTTATTTTGCAATAGCAGTGAAAATCTTGTGCGCCTACTGAGAGCTTCCCGAAGGGGCGTCTTTTTTTTCTTTATGATGGATATCTAGCAAGCTAGGCTCATGATCTAAAGTATGGTTGATAAGAGCGAGCTTCTCTACTAAATGAAAAAACGCCAGCATACCCATAGAACAATTAGGCGCATACAAGGCAGCTATTTTCCCAGTAGAAAAAAGGGTTTTTACCTGGGGAAGATCTTGTGTCCATCCCGTTGTTCCAATCAGTATAGAAACGCCTTTTTCTTTACAAATAGCTGCGTTTTTCGCTACAGAATTTCCTGTAGAAAAATGGATAGCTACATCAGCCTCATCAAGAGAAACAGCTTTTTTGCATGAAGATAGAGGCAGCTGTTTTTCCACCATGGTGGCCATTTTTCCTCTTCCAAAAATATAGATCTGCATAAGCTCGATTTTTTCTACAGTACCTGATACGATACAACTATCTTATGGAAGCGAGTTTTTTATTTCTAGGATCAGGAGCTTCGATGGGAGTTCCCATTATTGGTTGTCCTTGTGCAATTTGTCAAAGAAAAGAAGAGCGCCTCCGCTCTAGCGCTTTGCTAACGATAGGCGGTAAAAAACTTCTAATCGATGCAGGGCCCGATTTTCGCCGCCAAGCGTTATTGCATAAAGTTGAGGACATCGATGCTTTAATTTTAACGCATTCTCATTACGATCATATAGGCGGTCTTGAAGATCTTCGGATTATTTATTACCAAAAAAAAGAGAAAATCCCTTGTTATCTCTCCACAGAAACTCTACAGGAATGGCGTACAAAAACGCATATTACTCCGTTATTTTCTCCTTATATTCTGCCAGAAAAAAGCGGGCCGTGTACGATAGAAGGCTTAGATGCCTGCGCGTTTTATTTTTGGCAAAATGATACGAAAGTGCAGGGGTACCGCTTTGGAGATCTTGCCTATATAACCGATATTTCTGACTATGAAGAAGAGATTTTTTCCCACTTATCAGGGATTTCTACCTTAGTTATTAGTGCATGTAATCTAAAGCGCTCTCCCTTGCACCTAGGCTTAGAGTGTGCAGTAGCATTTGCAGAAAAAACCTCGGCTAATAAGGTGTTTTTTACCCACTTGTCTCATGAAATCGATACACGGATAGTCTCTTTTCCCGGGTCTTATTCTAATGTAGAACAAACTCAAGCTTTTGCCTATGATGGACTTACGATCAATTTTACTTATTAAAGGAAAAAACATAGCGTGACACGTTTTTTCCAAAACCGGGCAGTCTTCCAAAGCTCTAACACATGAGCCTACAATTCTTCCTTTTTTCATCATAACTAGTCCTGAGTTGTGTAGGTTTTTCTCTTCTATTTTTAGAGAATTATCGTAAGCAGCTGAAATTTAAATAGTTATTTATATTTTACGTCGGATTTAATTGATATTAAAAATATTATCTTTTATAATTTAATTAATTAGGGTAATAAATTGACTTTTCTAAATTTTTTTAAATCTTATTACTACGAAGACA
>CALBPE010000022.1 GCA_937899275.1 uncultured Chlamydiae bacterium | reverse complement strand
CAGAAAGTACGGTATCGGCAGAAGCTGACCGCATACAACAAGAAAAGCAAGACATATATCCTCCTATTTATTAAATCCATGCCCAGTCTACTGTAAATCCAGCAAGGTAGAATAAGATAGTACTACGGCATGCAAAATGTGTACTTTCGGAAATATTATACCTCAAGAACAAATATAATGGGATTTAAATAATTTTTATGTAACTAAGACAGAAAAAAGCCTTAGGTATTAATTATAAATGTACCGATGACCGGACTCGAACCAGCACCCTCGTGAGAAGAGCAGATTTTGAATCTGCCGCGTCTACCATTCCGCCACATCGGCATAGACAAATAGTCTATTCACAAAGATCTTAGATGTCCAGGTGAAAAGGTTCATGCACTCTAAAACACGGCGCGCTCAGAAGCCAGATGTGTTTTTCCCAGGAATCTTTAAGATCCTAAGGAAAGAAAAAGCAGCTAACGCACAAAACTTATATGCAACTGAAAATTTTCTACTACAAAAATTGCGCAGCTTAACGAAAGGTGATGTTTTTATGCGCCTTTTCCCAGGTATAAGAAACGGGCGCATCCCGTTTCTTATCGAAAAGCACTTCACAGCTAAGATAAGGATAGGGGTGGGTATTGTCTTTATTTCTTCCCTTTTTTTCTGGATAGATTGCAATCGATACTTCTTGATTAGACCAAATAGATACACCTGTTCCACCTGAACTACGCCGGAAGTTTGTGTATTTTTTTTGATTTTTTGTCTGGTGATGTTTCTTATAGTAATCTTGTATTACCCTTACAATTTTCATAGGACGGTTTTCTAAGCCCTCTACGTAAAAATCTACTTGCGCTCCAATCTGATGCTTTGCGGACCGGTTCTTCAATGAAGGATCTACATAAGCATTATGCCTAGGGCATCGATGGCCCGATGTGATGATGATTTTTTTCCCTGTCTTATACTGGATATGGTTGAGAAGATCGAGCAAAATGGGGTAAATATGCTCTTTTCCCTCTTGTTTTGGAAGGCTATGCTCGTGGGAGCCTCCGCAGTCTTCATAAGTGGCGCCTTCTAGTACGTAAGATGGGTTTTTGCAGCTACCTTTACACTGAAACCACTCTTTGGTAATCCGCGGAGGCCTTACATGCTGATCCTGCCAGGAATAAGGAGAAATCATAACCTTGCCAGGCGCATGCGTAGAAGTGTACAAAGAAAAGGTCTGGTCTGCTTTTTTTCTTGTTACCTTTGCTGTAACAGCGTGCTGTTTTCGGATTTTTTTGTACTCTGATCTCTCTAAGCCTGAACATGCGATCTGAGAGATGATGAAAAGAGAAAAAAGCGCTTTTTTTACATATCGCCAGGGACGCATAGATTTGTATCTCCACAAAAAAATGACAAAAATTCGGTTTTATTGCATGTAGTAAAACAAAGGGGGGCCTATGTCGCATCTACACGCAAGCTGCGCGCAGTCTGTTGCTGGATTTTTACACGTACTACTAGAAAATATGTCCCAAGGCGTCTTATTTATCAATATGCAAGGCGATATTCTTGTGATGAATCAAACCGCACAAGAATACTTACAGGTAAAAAAGCTCCATCTCCCCTCTAGTTTTTTTACACATATGGCGGATGATGTATTGGGGTTTTCGATGAAGCGCTGGCTTTTTTCTTCTATATCAAAGGAGATAAAAGAACAGGTATATATTCATAAAGCGCCCTTTTTTGTGACAGCAAAACGGGTGCAAATTCCTGTCAAAGGAGCGCTCATACTACTAGAGTATGATAGAAAGCACCTGGAAAAAACCGGTGAAGAAAAACCGATTGACGCTATTTTAGAGCGCGCAAGTGTTTTGAAAAAAAAGGAAAAAACCAGGCTTTTTGCAAAGAGCATTAGCCGTTTAAAAAAAGGGATGTGTAGCCTTGTATCGGCAGTGGAAAAAGCAGTAGGCTGCCTTAAGCCTGCAGAGCCTAGAATCGTCTTTTCTCCTATTCAGGCGCCGCTACAAAAGGCTTTACGGCTTTTGAAAAAAGATGCTTTTCCAGAAAAAAAGATCCGATTGGATCTACGCATACCCGAGGAAAAAATCTATACCTGGATTGATCCTTGTTGGATGCAAAGAGCGTTTCACAACCTTCTTGTAAACGCTATGGAATCTTTTTCGGGCAAAGGGGTTTTGACTGTAACTGTATTTACACAAGAGCGCTATACAACCGTTACTATCTCAGATACAGGCATCGGCATCGATCCATCGATCCAAAAAAACATCTTTTCCCCTTTTTTCAGCGCAAAAGATGCCGGTTACGGCTCTGGTTTATATGAAACAAAAAAAATTATAGATGCGCATCAAGGGAGCATTTCCTGCCAGTCTCATCTAGGCAAAGGCTCTTGTTTCACATTGAAAATTCCTAGCGCAAGGCGGCTTTGATGGAAAGCGTGCTTATTGTAGATAACGATGCGAGAGCAAGAGAATTTTTAGCGGATTTTTTTCGCTATAAAAAGCGGCAAGTAGCTGTTTGCCGCAATGGACAAGAGGCCATTTCTTCTCTAAAACAAAAAGAATACGACCTCATCATCACCGATATGAAAACGCCTAGAGGCTCGGGCAAAGATATCCTTTGCTTTGTGAAAGATCACTATCCTGAGAGCTTAGTGATTGCCATGAGCGCTTTTGCAAGTATTGAAAACGCTGTAGAAGCAATGCAACTAGGCGCTTTTCACTACCTGATCAAACCGTTTTCTTTAGATACTATGGAAGCAATCGTAGATAAAGCAGATGAACATCTTCGCTTAG
>CALBPE010000021.1 GCA_937899275.1 uncultured Chlamydiae bacterium | reverse complement strand
GAGCAGGAAAAAACCCCAGATGGCCTCACCCCCCTCCCTAAAAAAAACATCGATACAGGCGCAGGCTTAGAAAGAGTTCTTTCGATTATCGAGGGCAAACAAAGTGTATTTGAAACCGATGTATTTGTCCCCATAATCCAAGAGTTAGAAGCGCTTACAAAAATCGATGCAAAAGGGCCGTTAAAAGCGCATTTTCAGATCATAGCAGATCATATAAGAGCGCTTAGCTTTGCCGCTGCAGACCATAGTTTTCCCAGCAACATCAAAGAAGGCTACGTCCTTCGTAAAATTCTCAGGCGCGCTTGCCGCTCGGGAAAAGCGCTTGGCATCCAAGGTCCATTTTTAGGAAAACTCACCTCCCCATTACTCCACTGCATGGGAGCATTTTACCCTGAATTACACGCCTCTTCTGACCACCTTCTTTCTGTATTAGAAGAAGAAGAGGTTAGCTACTTAAGAACAATAGAAAAAGGAGGCGCCCTTCTTTTTGATATTGTGCAAAATACGCATAAAAAAAACCTTTCTGGTGAAGATGCTTTTACCTTAAAAGATACCTACGGCCTTCCTTTAGATGAAATTCTTCTTCTATCGAAAGACCTTGGATTGCACGTAGATCTTAAGACCTTTCACGCGTTAGAAAAACAGGCAAAAGAGCGCTCAAAAGGAGCTAGAAAAAAAGCAGAAGATACCCTTTCTCCCTCTCTTTTTGCCGATTTATCCCCTAGCCAGTTTGCCTATGAAGAGTGTTCTTTAGACACAACGCTCCTTGCCATCATCCAAGATGGTGAGAGAGTAGACAAAATACAAGAAGGCTCCTTTGGCTACCTTGTCCTAAAAACAACGCCTTTTTACGCAGAAATGGGAGGGCAAGTAGGAGATAGAGGGATGATTGGAACAAATAAAGCCCGCTTTATCGTATCGGATACCCTTTCTCCGCAAGAGGGGATCATCATCCATCAAGGTGTGGTGGAAAAAGGATCATTACACGCCGAAGATCAAGTCCACGCTACCTTAAATCAAAAGCTGCGGGCGTCTATAGAAAAACACCATACCGCCGTACATCTTTTGCAGTGGGCGCTAAGGCAGCATTTTGGAGAATCTGTAGAACAGCAAGGCTCTTTAGTAGACGCAGAAAAACTTCGTTTTGACTTTTCTTTAGCAAAAGCTCCCACCAAAGAAGATCTTACGCAAGTAGAGCTTCTCATCAATGAGAAAATCCAAGAAAACCTTCCTATCCATACGTATGAGATCCCCCAACAAGAAGCTGCGCGCGATCCTAGTATACTCCAATTTTTTGGTGATACGTACGGCGCTTTTGTCCGCGTTGAAGATATCGGTTTTTCTAA
>CALBPE010000020.1 GCA_937899275.1 uncultured Chlamydiae bacterium | reverse complement strand
ATGCACCCCTGCAGCCGTTCTTCCAGAGCCGTTAATATGCAAGTAACTGCCGGTGATGTTGTGCAGTGCGCGCTCAATTTCTCCTTGTACTGAAGGCGCATTTTTTTGTCTTTGCCATCCAAAATACCTAGCGCCGTCGTACGCAATCTGTAGTTTATAGCGCCTTTTCATAGATTTTTTTTGCGATCAAGTAGTCAAAAGGGGTGGTGATCTTCATATTGACATCGGAAGAGGGGACAAGTTTTGGTTTGCCTCCCACAAGCTCTGCCAAAGCGACGTCATCTGTCACCGTGCAGTGTTGTTTTCTTGCCTCTTGAAACCCTTTTATTAAAAGGCTTTTTTCTACTGCTTGGGGCGTTTGCATCTCCCAAAGCTCTTCTCGTGGAAGCGCTTTACCTGCAGATAAATTGGCTTTAGCTTTACGGATCGTACTTTTTACAGGGTTGGCAAGGCAAGCTGCAGGTGATTTTTTTGCCACCTCTAATAGGGAATATACCGCGCTTTTTTCGATAAAAGGCCTTGCGCTATCGTGCACAAGGATCAGTTCACTTGCAGATGCGGTTTTTTGTAGGCCGTTATAGACCGAGTCTTGTCTTCTTAACCCAGGAGATGCAAATGCGATAGAGCCTTTTCGAGGAAATAGTTCTTCATACTCTTGTTCTGCCACAATGATGTACTCAGAAATTTCTGGCATCTGTAAAAACAAAGAGAAGCTATGCAAAAAAAGAGGTTTATCGCCAAGGGGCAGGTACTGTTTTGGTGTAGAAGACTTCATCCGAGAGCTTCTACCACCAGACAAAAAAATAAGAGAAATAAAAATACAATAGCCCCCTTTAACTAAAGCGAGCTATCTATAAACAAATGATTAACCAAGGTGTTTGCTAACAAGTTTTGTCATTTCAAACATATTGATGGTGCCTTTTTTGCCAAAAAGCTTTTGTAAGTTCTCATCAAGTACGATATTTCGCTTATTTGCGGGATCTTGTAGGTCTTTTTTCTTGATGTAAGCCCATATTTTTTTCGTGACCTCTGTTCGTGGCATGGGCCCTTTACCCACCACTTCTTCTAGTTCTTTTGATAGCTTTAGTGGGGCCATAAATTTTGAAGGGGTTTTTGCTTTTGCCATGAGTGACATCTCCTATAGATAAATTGCGGGATTGTACGAGAATAAAGGCCGCTAAGTTGCTAAACAAAGGGGCGCATGGACTCGGTATTATTAATCTTCATACTGTATCTTAAAATTCCTAAGAACAAAAAACAACTCTAAAAAGAAAAATCTAGACGCCTGCGGGCTTTATGCCGCGTAAGCGTCTCGAAGTTTTAGGGGTGATTTAGGATAAATGTTGGTTGACCAGTTTTGTCATTTCAAACATGTTTACAGGAGTTTTTCTTCCGAAAACTGCAGCTAGTGGAGCGTCGGGTAAGATATCTCTTTTGTTGTTTGGATCTTGCAGGTTATGGCTTTTAATATATCCCCAGATCTCTTTCATTACTTGCGTTCTAGGCATGGGGCCTTTACCGATGACGGCAGCAAGAGTTTCACTGATCTGTAAGGGAGCCATAAATTTTGAGGGGGATTTTTTTTCTGTCATGTTAGTCTCCTTTTCTCAACATATTGAGAGTATTTTTTACAATTTTTATCTCCTAAAGGGTTTTATAGTCAAAAAAAATCGTAAGTTTTATGCTTGCATGTGATGAATAATGCAATGCAGCTAGATTTAACGCATTTACAAAACAAACTGCTAGGTCTACCCGGTGTAGATGATAAGCTGCGCGTTTTAGAAGAGCACTTTTTTGTAAAAACCTGGCTGCAAGAACGCCATTTTTTTGCCTCCTTTCTACTAAAAGCTCCCACATACGAACGGTACCTTGCCTACTGTTTAATCGCTATAGACCAGGGATGGATTATAGAGAGGTTTTATGGTCAAGATGCTTGGGCATCTGTCTTAGAGGTCCTAGATGCTGTGGAGGGCTTTTACGCGTCTTTAGGAGGGGTTGTAGGATACCAAAAAGAGGCTCTTTCTACTTTGCAAGAAACCCCTTCTTTTGATTCTAGTATCTATGTGCCTCCTAAAATCGATATTTCTGCTTATACGCAAGATGTGCAAAACTGGACGTTTGCTGCGATCAACTATTTGCCTCAGCTCGCTTTTTTATATCCGATTGGTGGAGCTGCGGATAGGCTGCATCTACAAGATCCAGCTACGGGACAAGAGCTTCCCTGCGCCTGTTTGCAGTTCAATGGTGAAACGCTATTAGAAAAGCTATTTCTAGACTTAGAAGCTTTAGAATATCTCTACTACAAGCTCTATGGAAAAACCTTGAGAACGCCTGTTGCTTTGATGACATCAAAGGAAAAGGATAACGCCCAACACATCCAGCGTATTTTAGAAGAAAAAAGGTATTTTTCCCGTCCAAAAGACTCCATCCGTCTTTTTTGCCAGCCCTCCACGCCTGTTGTAACAAAAGAGGGGATGTGGTGTTTAAAAGATCCTAATACTCTTTTAACAAAACCTTCTGGCCATGGAGCGATTTGGAAGCAGATGCAGCAAGAAAATCTCTTTCTTTGGCTTAAAAATCAAGAAAGAACAAAAGCTGTGGTCAGACAGATCAATAACCCTGTTTCCCGCTTTGATTATAGCTTGATGGCGTTTATTGGTTATGGAATGCTTCATGATCTAGACTTTGGTTTTGCAAGCTCTCACCGAAAGGTAGGGGCAAAAGAGGGGATGAACGTTTTGATGGAAAAACCTACATCTTCTGGTTATAGATACGCTCTTTCTACAATTGAGTACTGCGATTTTGCTAAAATGGGTATTGAAGAAAGCTTTTCTTCTCAAGATACGCATTCACAGTTTCCTGCAAATACTAACATCTTATTTCTCGATTTAGACAAAGTAGAAAAAGCTGCTACAAAGACACCTTTTCCCGGTCCCATCATGAATTTCAAAGAGTACCAGGTATTTTCTAACGGAGGCTATCAGATGCAAAAAGCTGCCCGTTTAGAAACGATGATGCAAAATATTTCTGAAGAGATTGCAGAGGATAGCCCTCAGAAAAAAACAGGGTTAGATCGCGTTTTTTTAACATATAACGAGCGCTACAAAACGATCTCTACTACAAAAAAAGCGCTTTGCAGGAAAAAAACGAGTTTTTTAGATACGCCAGAAAGGTGTTTTTACGATACGCTGCGCAATATGCAAGACCTACTCGATGCCTGCGCAATCGAACATGAGAAGCTGCCTAGTTTTGCCAAGTATCTTGTAGAAAATATTCCCTTTGCCTTGCGGTATCATCCAGCCCTTGGTCCTTTGTACTCTGTCATTGCACAAAAAATCAGAAAAGGCTCATTTCTGCCAGGATCGAGCTGCGTTTAACACAACGCAGAAGTAGATATCGAAAATCTCTTTCTCGATGGTAGCGTGCACATAGAGGCATTTTCACCTACTGGATGCGCAAAAAAAACATTTTCTACAGAAAAAGCGGGCAAATGTGAGCTCCACCACGTGCGTATAGGCAATCGAGGGCTTATAGAGAAAAAAGGGCCTACTATCTGGAAAGACTTGCGCTATGATGAGCGCTTGCTTGTTCAGATTGAGGGAAACGGGGAGTTCTGCGCTGAAAGAG
The DNA here is from genome assembly GCA_937899275.1 of uncultured Chlamydiae bacterium. GTDB lineage: Bacteria > Chlamydiota > Chlamydiia > Chlamydiales > SM23-39 > CALBPE01. The sequence goes on along the minus strand of CALBPE010000020.1, from coordinate 8,427 downwards.
TAGCATTTCAAGGCAATGTATCGTATTTTGTACCAGAAAACCGCAGATTAATCGTCTACCAAAAAAATGGAGAGATTAAACAGAAAATCGAAGAGATAACAAAAGCTTCTTGGAGCTGGCGCTATGAAGAAAAAAAGAAAAAAGTGTGTATTAAAAAGGTGAAAGAACGCTCTCAAATGATAAGCGCCCTTTCATAAAACGTTAGCAGATCGATCCAGAAAAGTATGATAGCATAAAATGCCTTTACAAAGGTCTACTCGTTGCCTTTTTCTGGTTTTTTAGCCTTGTCATCTGTGCAACAGCCAAGATAAAGAGAGCCGCCGACAATAAGAGCCAGTGCGCCACCAACTACAGCGCCCCAAAAGCTTTTTGGATTATGCTGAGCATATCTAGCAATCTGGGATGCTTGCACCTTGATGCATGTGCAGGCTCTTTCAGTATACAATTTTGCATTTTTCCAACCTGCTTGTAGGCCGCGTGCGCAGGTATCAAAAAACCTTTTTGCGTACTCTTGCACTGCTTTTGCGCATTTACTAGCGCCATTTGTGAATTGTGTAAACATGCTAGGGCTTGGGGAAGCAGTAGCTTTGCTTATTGGTTGTGTCATATTAACCTCCAGGTAAACATTGATTCGATGGGTCTCTAAAAAAATACTTAAGCTCAGTATTCTAAAGATCGGAAAAAATTAATGTAAAGAGTTTTTTCCTCATCTTATAAAAACCTACAGCTTTTGACTTTTTGCTCCAAAGAGCATACTATTGTATGCAATATAAGGAGTTTTTTCATGCAAGAAATAGTAGATAAAATTCAGAATTTAGAGCAAAGGTTAAAAGAAATGTGGAGGTATCTTTGACATTGCTGGAAAAAAAACGCAGCTACAAGAATTAGAACAAAAAATGGCGGAGCCCAGCTTTTGGGAAGATGCCAAAAAAGCGCAGTCGGTTATTGAAAAAAGCAATGCCCTTAAATCTTGGGTTCATCAATACGATCACATAGAAAAAGGGTTGAGCAGCCTTTTGTCTCTTGCTGTTGATGCAGAAGGAGACGAAGAGGTAGAAATTTTATCTGAAGAGGTCGTGCAGCTAGAAAAAAAACTAGTAGATCTTGAGGTAAAGAAAATGCTTTCTAAAGAGTTGGATAGTAAAGATGCCTACCTAACGATCAATTCAGGTGCAGGCGGCACAGAAAGCTGCGACTGGGCTTCTATGTTAGCTCGCATGTACGTCCGGTGGGCTGAGAAAAAAAACTGGGCTGTTGAAAAAGTCGATTTTGTGCCGGGAGATGTGACGGGATTTAAAAGCATTACCTTCCGGTTTTCCGGAGCATTTGCCTACGGCTATGCAAAATCTGAAAAAGGAGTACACCGTTTGGTGCGCATCTCTCCTTTCGATAGCAACGGAAAAAGGCATACAAGTTTCGCTTCGGTAGATGTGATACCTGTGATTGAAGAGGAGATTACCTTATCTATTCGTCCTGAAGATATCCGTATTGATACGTTTCGCGCATCGGGAGCAGGCGGGCAGCATGTAAACAAAACCGATTCTGCTGTACGCATTACCCATATGCAGACAGGCATCACTGTCTCATGTCAAAATGAGCGAAGTCAGCTGCAAAATAAAGAAACCTGTTTTCGGATGCTCCGCTCTAAGCTCTATGAAAAAGAAGTGTTAGAAAGAGAAGAAAAACTCCGTTTAGAACAGGGAGAAAAAAAAGACAATGCTTGGGGATCGCAGATCCGCAACTATGTATTTCAGCCCTACACCATGGTCAAAGACACTAGAACGAAAGTAGAATCGGGCAATATCCAAGAAGTCATGGACGGCGATATTGATCTGTTTGTCAATGCATTTTTAAAAGAGTATAGCTGATATGTCGATAGAACAAGAGTTTGATATACGCTACACAGAAAAAGGAGATGAGCAGCTAGTAGTTAGCTGGTAACAGCCTGAGGAAGATAGGCTGCATTATCCCATATCTTCTGATGAAAGCGCGCTTTTTTTTGCAAAAAATATGGTGGGATTTTCCCGGTTTAAGGCAAGCCTTACAGGCATCTATGAGAAAACACCTATTGCGATCGCAACTCTTTACCTAATGCCCTACCAAAAACTTGCGCATCATGCGATGTTTTACATTTTGGTGGATCCAAGATACCGCCGCAAAGGTATCGGTAGATCGATGCTCAAAAACCTCGCTCATTTAGCAAAAACCCGTTTTGCATTAGAACATATCCACTGTGAGGTTTTTTCCGGATCACCCTTACTCTTTTTATTAGAAAAAGAAGGATTTACCCGTTTTATTACCCAGGAAAATTATGTAAAACAAGATGACAAATACCTTGCTCGCACCCTTTGGAGGAAGTCGCTTGGATAAAAAAATACATATTCGAGAAGGCGTTCTTGAAGACAAATCCTACCTTGTTTCCTGGCTAAAACATCCCGAAACGCTCCGGTGGTTTCCGATGTGTAACGATGCTGAAATTGAAGATGCAGCAAATTACTGGATTAGTTTTGCAAATAAAGGAGCGCTTCTTACAGCAGAGTATGAAGGCGCTGTTTGCGGCATTATCAATTTGTATATACAACAAGAAGAAAAACTAAAACACCACGCGCTTTTAGCAATCATTGTAGCAGAAGAAATGAGAGGAAAAGGGGTAGGAAAAGCCCTTTTACAAGCTATTGAAGAAAGGGCAAAAAAACTACAGATCGAAATCCTCCATCTGGAGGTATACGATCAAAACCCCGCCATTTATTTGTATGAAAAAATGGGATTTATAAAATTTGGTGAACACGCAGAATTTGTCCGCGATAAGATGCGTTATGTGACAAAACATTGCATGCAAAAAATATTATGAACTGGATTGTAGAGAAAAAACGCTCTAAAGAAAGTGTATTGAGCTATATACAAGCCTGCCTTCCAAAAGTAAGAGAGCTGCATCTTATTGAGACCTCATCTATTTTTTTAGAGTCGCGCCGTTTCGCTGGAAAGATCACCCTTTTTTTACATAGCGCCTTTTTACACGCATCGGATGAGGTGCTCCAAGCGCTTTCTGCGTATCTCAAAAAAAAAGAACAAAAAACGCTTAGCTGCCTGCGGCTTTTTATGGACCACCCGTTTTTTCGAAAACCTGTGGTTCTCCAATCCTCTCAAATAAAAGGAGTTTGTTATGATTTGGCCTCCATCTACCGAGAAATTGAACAAGACCATATCGGCTTTTCTATCGGCGCTACCATTTCTTGGCGGAAATTTCCGGTAAGAAAACAAATCCGCTCGATTACCTACGGAAGGTTTTTTCGAAGGGATCAACATATTGAGATCAATCGTTTGTTAGATCATCCAAGCGTCCCTAAATATTTTGTCAGCTACATTACCTATCACGAAGCGCTGCACGCGCTTTTCCCCCCGCAGTTAAGCCGAGATGGAAGGATTCTTGTGCATACAAAAGACTTTAAAAAAAAAGAACGCCTTTTTCCTAGGTATACTGAGGCAAAGGCATTTGAAAAGCATTTTTTTTCACGTAGAAAAAGTAACGTATTGGAGATATATGGCAGGACATAGTAAATGGGCAAATATCAAACACCGCAAGGAAAGAGCAGATCAAAAAAAAGGAAAAATCTTTTCTCAAATTATAAAAGAATTGATTACTGCTGTAAAAATAGGGGGATCGGATCCCAAAACTAATGCCAAACTCCGCCTTGTGTTAGAAAAAGCGAAAAAAGCAGGAGTCCCTAAAGAAAACATCGATAGAAATCTGAAAAAAGCGGCTCACGGCTCTTCAGAAGAATATACAGAAGTTGTCTATGAGCTCTATGGCCATGCAGGCGTAGGGATTTTAGCGGTAGCCCTTACAGATAATAAAAATCGAACGGCTTCTTTTATGCGGATTGCAACAAATAAAAAAGGAGGCTCTATCGCCTCTCCTGGATCGGTATCTTACAATTTCACTCGAAAAGGCGTGCTGCAAGTGGCAGAAAAAGAGATGGAAGAAGAAGCCTTATTTTCTCTTGCGATCGATAGTTATGCTGAAGACTTTGCTGTAATAGAAGAGGGGTATGTGATCTGTACAAAGATGGAAGATCTTTACGCAATGAAAGATCTTCTAGAGGAAAAACAGGTAGTTTGCGATGCAAGTATTGAGTTTTTGCCAAATATCTCTGTTTCTTGCGATGACGAGCAGACCCAAGCTAATCTGGAACTGATTCAGTTTTTAGAAGATATAGAAGATGTAGATGCGGTGTATCATAATATGGAACTATAAAATGGAGTTTTTTCCAAATTGGTAGATCCGAATACAAGCAGTTAGAAAAACAAGGCCAGTAAATACACAGCTTAGCTGCCAAAACCATGTAGGAAACGCGATCATTAAGAAAAAAAACAAAAACGCCTCTCCTCTTTCGATAATTCCTGGACTATAGTGAAATGACTTTTCTTGGGTATTTTCTATGAAAATCCCCACAACTAAAAAGGAAGTCACGCAAAGAAAACAAGCAGAGAGCATCGCTAAACAGTAGACCGCTCTTGTTTCAGGGTGTAGAAAAAAAAGCCCTACGATCACTGCGCATTCCACAAGACGATCAGAAAAGATATCGCAGACTGCGCCAAAAGGGGAAGCTTTTTGGTATTTACGAGCAATCGATCCATCTAAAACATCCAAACAGCCAGAAATAAAAAGACTCATCATCGCAAATAGCGGTAGGCCGCAGGCGATGCATATAGCAGAAAACACTCCAGAAAAAGTAGCTCCCATAGTCACCCATAAGGGGGTAAGTGTTTTTATGTAGGAAAAGCGGATAAACGGATCGATAAAGCGGCTTTGTAGCCAAGGTCTTACATAGTTTGCGAGCATAACTTTCAGAAATTTTTTACAATGATAGGTAATAGCGGAAATATTCCCAAGTTGAAATATCCCCTCTACCGCAATTTTCTAGATGGTATAAAAGCTGTGATTTCAGTTGTTTGGATCTCTCTCGTCAATAAAAAAGGGATGCGTTAAGATCCGGTTATACAGGAAAAACATGGATCCAGAAAGAAAACGTCTTAAAGAAGATCGCCTTAAGAAGCAGCACTGGCGCAGATGGGGCCCTTACCTATCTGAAAGGCAGTGGGGGACTGTAAGAGAAGACTACAGCCCTTTTGGTACTGCTTGGCAGTACTTTCCTTTTGATCAAGCAGCTATGAGAACATACCGCTGGGGTGAAGATGGTATTGGCGGCATATCGGATAACCATCAAAGACTATGTTTTAGCTTTGCTTTTTGGAATGGACAAGATGAAATCTTAAAAGAGCGGTTATTTGGCCTTGCAGGAGGTCAGGGAAATCATGGAGAAGATGTTAAGGAGTACTACTATTATTTAGATTGTACGCCTTTACATACCTATATGAAGTACTTATATAAGTACCCGCAAACACGTTATCCCTATCAAGAACTGATTCGGGTGAATAAAACCCGCTCTCTTGCTGAAGAAGAATATGAGCTTTTAGATACAGGTATTTTTCAAGATGATGCGTATTTTGATGTGTTTATTGAATATGCAAAAAATGGACCAGAAGATCTATTCATTAAGCTGCATGCAGTCAATAGGGGAAAAAATACAGCGCCTTTGCATATCTTACCCACGCTATGGTTTCGAAATACCTGGTCTTGGTCAAACGAAGAAAAAAAAGCCCATATCCAAAAAAAAGGTGAGGGGATGTTGGCTTCACACCCCACGCTGCAAAAGTACTATTTTTATTTTGCTTCGCCAGATGCTCTTCTTTTCACCGAAAATGAATCCAATACCCAGCAGTTATTTCAACTGCCTAACCGCTCTTCTTTTGTGAAAGATGCTTTTCATGATTACGTGATTCGAAAAGATCAAAGTAAAGTCAATCCAAAAAATGAAGGGACAAAAGCTTCTCCTTATTACGCTTTTGATATCCTTCCTGGCAAAGATGTCACGCTATATTTTCGTTTGGTAAGTGCCCCTAAAAAAGAGCCTTTAGCTCAAGCAGAAGAAGTATTTACCACCCGAAAAAAAGAAGCAGAAGAATTTTACGCTCCTTTACTGCCAAAAGATATCGATGAAGACACCACACAGATCTTACGCCAGTCTTTTTCTTCTCTTCTTTGGACAAAGCAGTACTACCATTACGTAGTAGAAACCTGGCTTGAAGGAGATGATAAAAACTACCCCCCTCCATTTATCCGTCAAAAAGGGAGAAATTACGGCTGGGAGCATTTATTCAACGACGATATTTTATCCATACCCGATAAGTGGGAGTACCCTTGGTTTGCTTCTTGGGATACAGCATTTCAGATGATTCCCTTTGCTCTTTTGGACCCTGCATTTGCAAAACGTCAATTGATGTTATTCACAAGAGAATGGTACATGCATCCAAATGGGCAAATCCCTGCATATGAATGGAATTTTTCCGATGTAAACCCTCCTGTTCACGCTTGGTCTGCTTGGAGGGTGTATAAAATTGCTCAGAGAAAACATAACGAAGAAGATCGGGTGTTTCTCGCCTCAATTTTTCAAAAGCTCCTTCTTAATTTCACCTGGTGGGTCAATCGCAAAGACGCAGAGGGAAAAAATGTTTTTCAAGGAGGATTTTTAGGGTTAGACAACATCAGTATATTTGACCGATCAAGCGACTTACCCCTCGGTGGAACATTAACCCAATCAGACGCCTCTTCTTGGATGGCGATGTACTCGCTGAATATGCTCGTCATCGCTATGGAGCTTGCTACAAAAGACCCTACTTATGAAGATATGGCCAGCAAGTTTTTCGAGCACTTTCTTTTTATCAGCGACGCCATCAACCATGAGAAAAAAGGAGAGCCTCCTCTTTGGGATGAAGAAGATGGATTTTATTACGATGTACTGCATCTACCTGATGGCGCGCATCTTCCCATCAAAGTGCGTTCTATGGTAGGGCTGATCCCCCTATTTGCTGTAGCGACTATTTCTGAGGAAAAAATCCACTCCCTAAAAGGATTTCATCGCCGTTTTTCCTGGTTTGTGCAGCATAAAAAAAACCTTTGCTCACAAATGGCTTCTATGGAAAAACGAGGCGTGAAAAATCGGCATATCCTATCGATTTTAAACGAGGACAGGCTCCGTAAAGTATTGGAAAAAATGCTTGATGAAAAGGAGTTTTTAAGTCCCTACGGCATCCGGTCCGTATCATATTTTCATAAAGAACATCCCTATACTCTAAAAGTGCAAGGGTCTACTTACAGAATGGATTATGAGCCTGGATCGTCAAATACCAAGCTATTTGGTGGGAACTCCAACTGGCGCGGTCCGATTTGGTTTCCTCTCAACTTTTTGATTATTGAGTCTTTGCAAAAGTTTTACCACTACTACGGAGATGATTTTAAAATTGCTTTTCCCACAGGGTCTAAAAACCTTCTTACCCTTTGGGAAGTAGCAGGAGAAATCACAAAACGCCTTGTCCATATTTTTCAACGTGATGCAAAAGGCAAAAGAGCGGTATTCAACCAATATGAAAAAATGCAAGAAGATCCCCACTTTAAAGACCATCTACTATTTTACGAGTACTTTCATCCAGAAAAAGGCTACGGCCTTGGAGCGTCACATCAAACAGGATGGACAAGCATCGTCGGAAAATTAATTGTCCAATACGGTCAGTATATTGGGGATATAGACGGATAAATCAAAAGTGGGTAAAAAGCTGTATTTACCAAATTTACTTTTTCATTGATCCGTCTAACTGAAGGCTATCGCATTTAACTTCTTTACTGACTATATATCATGCAAAATATCTTATGGAATTTTTCTAATTTAATCGACGGGAACTGCCATGAATTTGGTTTTTCCCCATTCTTTAATTATACGTGATGCTATTGTATAACCATCATTGTTAAACAATAATTTAGGATTCGATCGGCAATTGCCTTGAAGATTTTGAAGGGTTGTATGGAGAGCATTAGCTGATTTATCGCCACGCTCATTTTCATATTTACTCACACATTCACACAGTTTTGCCACTTCTTCCTTATCGTCATCCGTTATTTTGATATCTTTGAAACAGTCAATTGGGACACTCAAAGTAACGTTTGATCGTTTGTTTAATCTTACTTCAAAAATTGCCTTATACATAATGAAGCCAAATATTACTGGTTCTGCTTCTTGGAAACTGTCTAAGGTCTTTCCGTTGGTAGTTGCTAGCAAGTCTAATAGGAATCGAACAGTATTTTGACACTCATTGCTGGTATTATTATATATACTACTTTGTGCAAAAATAGATTTGTTTTTTACTGCTTCTTTAAATAGTGAGTAATTATGTTTAAGAATTCCTTCTGCGTCGTTCTTTAAGATCGCAACCTTGTAACATGCGATATGCGTCGATCCTTGATCTAATAACAACTCTTTATGGCCATCTTCCCATCTTGTAGGCAAGTTGGAAGAACAGATTTTAAACAGG
>CALBPE010000019.1 GCA_937899275.1 uncultured Chlamydiae bacterium | reverse complement strand
TAAACAGGCCAAAGGGCCTGTAGAAAAAAACCGTCTTATTCATGATCAGCTCAATATGATTCTTGCGGGAACAGCTGTAATTGGAGGGTCTGCTTAAGCTATTGTGATTCATACAGGCGTAAACGCCTACCTTGCATCCATAGCTAGCAAGGCGAAAGAAGCATCGCCAGACAGCCCCCTTACAAAGTCTTTAAAAAACTTTGTGAAACGGTATGTAATGATCTTAGTTTTCTTCCTTTTTATTTTAACAGGAGTTGGGAGCTACCAAGGTAGATCGCTATTAGAGCTGAGCTATATTCTTTTGGCTACTTTGGTTTCTGCTGTTCCAGAAGGGCTACCTTTAGTCATTACTTTTTCTTTGGTAGTTGGAGCCTCTATCCTCAGTAGATACAAAGCCTTGATCCGCCACTTGCCTGCAGTAGAAACTCTTGGAAGCGCAAGTGTGATTGCTTCTGATAAAACAGGGACCATTACAACAGGCAACCTCAAAGTAGAAGAGGTCTTTTCTCAAGATGAAGAAAAGCTAAAAATGATTGCAGCTCTTTGTAATGACTCTCATGGAGATACGGGAGATCCTATTGATATTGCGCTTACAAAATGGGTCGAAAACAAGGAAAAATGGGACTAAGAGTATCCAAGAATATGGACCCATTCTTTTGATGCAAAATTACGGCTGATGGCAACCGCTCATAAAAAAGACGGGGAAGAGATTCTTTTAATAAAAGGCGCTTTTGAAACGTTAAAACACCTTTCAAAAAGCCCTTAAAAAGAAGAATGGGAAGATGCGTTGAAAGGATTTTTAGATAAAGGTCTTAGAGTCTTAGCTTTTGGTCAAGGCACCGCCAAAAGCAAAAGTCCGGAGGACTGGGAAATTGCAATCACAGGTCTTATTGGATTTATTGACCCTCCAAAAAAAGAGGTAAAAGAAGCCATCGGCTCTGCGAAAATAGCTGGCATCCATGTGATTATGATTACAGGCGATCACCCCAAAACGGCTGAAGCCGTTGCTAGAGAAGTAGGCATTTTAGAAGAAGGACAAGCCATTGAAAC
>CALBPE010000018.1 GCA_937899275.1 uncultured Chlamydiae bacterium | reverse complement strand
CAGCATTTTTCAAGGAAAGATAAAGCTCTGGACTATATAGAGTCATCAACAGCTGATTTTTGGAAATAGGGTCACCTTCACGTACATATACAGCTTGTATGATTGCATCAGAGGGGCCTTCAATGACAAAATTACCCTCTTTTTGTAGTACAATGCCTCTTCCATGCACATCTACTGGAATCTTTCCTACAATCGACCAAACACAAAAACCTGTTAAAAGGGCGAGAACAAAAGCTAAAGACAGCTTCGCTTTTGGTCTTACAACCACAAGTAAGCGGTCTAGCTCTTCTGCTGATTTTGCCTCTAAAGCCTCTTTTCGAAATAGCGACTCTTTTTGCTGCGGCTCTTTTTTTATAGACATAGGTCAGATAGCTCCTCAGGTAGATGCATGATCTCTTGGATCTGGTAGCCCTCTTCTTTTTTTTCAATGAAAAGCCCGAGTAAAAAACGGACTCTAGCCATATTTTTCGCTGACCTGACCCGCACATCGATATGCTGTATCTCTTTGAAGACAAGCTGCGTCTCTGCATCAATCAGCTGAAAAAGACTGGTCATCCCCGCACGAAAAAGCTTTTGCTGGTCAAAGACATAGCGCCTTGCCTGTTTTTCTGCTGTATCCGCTTCTTTTCTTTCTTGTACTAGTGAATACATTTCATGTATAGCATCGATCACTGTGGAAAACACCGCGGCTTTTTCCCTATTTAGCGCAAAAGCAATTTGCCGCATCTCCGCTTGAAATCCCCGTAATTTACCCTTTGCTTCACTGCGGTATAAGGGGTAGTTTAAGCTTAAGGTAATGGAAATTTCCCTTTTTGGAGAAACCATGGAAAACGGAGCGAATAGCGAGGTATCTTGTTCATAATTTCTATTTGTTTGTCGTCCTAAAATCCGTAGATCTAAATCGGGAAGAGCGTCATTTCTAGCGCCTACCACCTGTTTGTACGCAGCTTTTTTTCTTTCTTGTAAAGAGCGGATATCAAATCTATGTTGTAGTGCGATCAAAGGCGCCTTTCTTAGCGTTTGTTCCATATTACAGTAACTATCTTCTACAGAAATTGGATCTAATTGGTTGTTTTTTACTACTTTTTCTACAGAAGAAGAAGGAGCTTTCCCCATAGAAAGCTGCAGGTGTTGGACAGCTACTACAAGCTGCTGTTTTGCCATCAGCTCATTTGTTTTTGCTGTGCTAAGAGAGCTTATCGGCAGCATCTTTTCTGTTTTTGCCAATTGATTTTTTTCGATGAGTTTTTCTACATCGTGTACATAGACAGAAAGGCGCTTTATCGCATCTTTTCTCACACGGAGTTTTTGCTTTGCACCCGCTACATCCCAATACGCCTCAACGGTATTGAGTAGTTTTGCTGAGATCTCATGAGCTAGTGCATATTTTGCCGCTTGGTATTCTAACTGGTTTTTTTTCTCACTAGCTGCATCTCTACCATGAATAAAACCTCTAAGTAGCGGCTGTTTTATGGTAAAAAACACGTTTGCCTTTGCCAGGCGGATATACTCATCTTGAAATGCGGAAAAAGAGGGGTAGGGATCTTCTAAAATGAAAAAGGGATTTTTTTGCCGATTAACCTCTACACCTAGGGCAAATTCTGTGCCTAATCGGATCCGTTTTTTTACCCGCAGCTCAGCTCCTGTAGTGTTACCAGAAACTCGAAATCCACCACCACCCTCTGCTGTCACAGTACCTACTAAAGGAAGAGAAAATGTGGTTCCCTCAGGAAAAGTCAGCCCCAGCTGCTTGGTAGAGTTTTCCCACCAATTTTGCGATACATCCAAAGCTACTATGGGGTCAAATGGACCTTTTGCTTCTTCAACAGCTCCTTGCCTCAGCTCCACTTCTTCTTTTGCCACTTGAATCCCCCACTGATTTTGTAGGGTGTGTTGCACAGCTTCTTGTAGGGAAAAAAGAGCTTTTGCATGAAGGGGTACTGCTAGAAATACGCCGAACAGAAATGCTGAGTAGATTCCTGCACCATACTTCATCTTGCATTACCCCCCCTTCAGTCTATGGATAGGCAATGCAGATTTAAATGTAAAGATCTGGAAGAGTAAAAAATTTATACAACCTAAAAAATAGCTGAAAAAATCTATTCTTTGGACTCTTTTTTTAAGGAATTGAAACCTGCGCGTGAGCGTTTATCTAGTGCGTTTAAAAAACCTTGACGCGCTTGATCTTTAGTATCAGGAATACCTGCGCTCTTATTTTTATCGGGAACTTGCCTATTCTCAGCCTTAATACCTAAAAGCTTCTTTGCAGTAAGGTTGACACTATCACGAGCAACTTTTCTAAATCTTCCGAGATCTTTCTTAAAACGCTCCAGTACGGGCTTATTGTCCTTGGATGCAATTACTGCATATGCATTAAAACATAGGGTTGTTTGGTCAAAAAGAAGGTCAAGTATTCTATCGCGAACGCGTTCATCTTTCAGGCTTACAGCAGAATAAAATATGTTCCTAACACCCCGATTACTTCTATCTTCATATGACGAGTGATGAGGATTGCGCAGTGGTTTTTTATTTCCCAACACTGCTTTTAAAGCGCTTAGATTACCACTTGAAACAATATGCTCTACCACCTCAGCATAAGAAAATTTCCAACCGTTTTCTAATAGAGCGCTAAGTAAATGAGTCTGCAAACAAGCATAGTCCTTGCAAAATAGGAGCGTTACAATCTCTTCACGAGCATCTTCAGTTAAATTCTTTGCAAAAAAACCTTTGAGTACGAGGCTTAGAGCCTCTTTAGAAAACTTCTTAGCATGAAAAATATCTCGAAAAATACAGAGCCAAGGGTTGTAAGTTTTCTGGTCAGGTGTTGAGCCAGCTGTTTGGGGAAGTTTTCTAATGATGAGCTCGATAAAACCGATATGCTGCCTTTTGAAAGCAGCAAAAATTGGTAGATCTTTTGGTTTTTGTTCCAAATACTGATGAGAAATTTTCGCTGGGGGATGTGAAGGAATGTCAGCTTCTTCCAACATGTAACGCGCAAGAAGATCATTGCCACAGCGAATGGCCTTAGCAACCAAGCTATACGAGTGATCAAAACCCTCGACAGGGCGGCCGATCGCTCGGTAAAAAGCCAATACGACTTTGAACACTAGGATCGGACCACCAATTTCTGCGCAGCAGTTAGCGATGGAATACTTTTTACCACAAAGGTCTTAAACGATAAAATAATGGTATATACAACTTTATCCACAGCATTGGCCAATTTTTCTAAGCAAGGAGACTCATTGGTTTTGGGACAAAAGTACAGTCGATTACTTAGGCCTTGAGCTTTTCTCTCTTGTGAACCTGGAAAGTACGTGTGTGTGTCCTTAGAGTTACATTGCTCTACTGAAAATGCAGAGTTAGAAAAATCTTCTGTATGAGTTACCATTTATTACAACCTGTTAAATTTTTATTTTATTGACTGTTTCTATTCAACCACTCGTTAAAAAGAATTTTTGCATGAAGAGGATATACTGCTGCAAAGACTCCGATCGGATAGTAACAGGGTCGAGAATACTCTAAAAAGCGAGTTCATAGATAGTAAAAAAGACGGCCCTAATCTCACTTGGGATACCATTTACCGCCTATAACGTTAGGCTCCTAAGATTTTTCATCATCTTTAGAGTCGTCTCTCTCTTCAATTCCGCGCTTTTCCTTCGATTCAGGAAATGTAGTATTACCAGGTTGGTTATTAGCGTTCTCAGGGAGGCCTAAGTGCTGTCTTGCACTAGTATTGTGTAGATCACAAGCGGTTTCTCTGAATCTTTCCTTATATTTCGTAAAAAGGTTCCATGTTGCCGGATCTTTATTGGCTTCTGCAAATACTAAATGTGCAAATAGTACTGCATATGGATCAAAACACAGATTTGTCCCGGTAAACAGAAGATCAAGTATTAGACGGCGCACGGATGGATCTTTCAGAATTAGAGCAGAGCGGAATATGTTCCTAACATCATGAATCAGTGGTTCTTGAGAGCCCGAAGCAACTTGAGAGCCCGAAGCAAAAGGATCTTCAATAGTCAGTCCCTGGTTTTTTAATAATCCTTTT
>CALBPE010000017.1 GCA_937899275.1 uncultured Chlamydiae bacterium | reverse complement strand
GCATCTGTTCTTGCGTCTTTTGCAAGCGGCATGGTCGGCTCTTATGTTGTGACAAGAAGGATTGTTTTCATCAGCGGAAGTATTGCTCATTCTGTTTTGGGATTTATGGGCATGTTCCTTTTTTTAGAGAGGGTATATGCCTTTTCATGGGCAACTCCCTTATTAGGCGCTATTCTTGGGGCGATTTTTTCGGCGGTACTCATCGGATGGCTATCTCTGCGTTTTTCTGAAAGAAGCGACGCTCTTATTGCAAGCGTATGGTCTACAGGGATGGCTGTAGGCGTGATTTTTCTTTCGTTTACGCCAGGGTACAACACAGAAATGCTCAATTTTTTATTTGGCAATCTTCTTTGGACAACGACAGAAGATTTGCTGCTTTTGCTCTTATTAGATAGCGCTTTATTTCTTTTTATATCTGCTTTTTATAGCCGCTTTCTTCTCATTTGTTTTGATGAAAATCAAGCAAAGCTCAAAGGGGTCAATATCGATTTTTGGTATATTTTTCTTTTAGTACTCATCAGTTTATCCATTGTCCTTTTAATCCAAATGATGGGCATCGTTCTTGTCATCACCCTCTTGAGTCTACCTGCAATGATCGCAAGCCTTTTCACCAAAAGGCTTCACCGTCTCATGGCGCTATCTAGCCTAGTTGCTTTTCTCTGCAGCATAGGCGGCATCACCATGGCGCATTTCTGCAATTTACCCATAGGAGCTAGCATCGCTGTTATCGCCGCTATATCCTACCTTATTTCTGCATGGGTTCAAAAACCCGCTTTACAAAACTAACCATTGACTATTGATAAGGTCTTCTTTATCATAGTACCAAATACCTTTTTTTCTATTTTCAGGAGTTATTATGTACGCAATCATTCGAGCTGGCTCGAAACAATATAAAGTGAAAAAAGGTGACGTTATTGCTATTGAAAAAACGGATCAGTCGGAAGGAGAATTTACCTTTTCTGAAGTTCTTGCTTTTTTTGACGGAACCTCTTACCAAGTAGGCTTGCCCCATGTGGGAAAAGTACAAGTAGTAGGAGAAATTTTAGGCGAAGTAAAAGGCCCTAAAACCATTGCTTTCAAGTACCGCAGAAGAAAAGATTCGAAGAGCACCAAAGGTCACCGTCAAACGTATCATGAAGTAAAAATTGTAGAAATACTCGCCGCATAAGTAAGGAACAGCTATGGCTCATAAGAAGGGACAAGGGTCCGTAAAAAATAAGAAAGATTCTCATGCAAAACGGCATGGTGTAAAAGCTGCAGATGGCACTTTAGTTTCTGCAGGTAGTATTTTAATCCGACAAACAGGCACAAAGTGGCACCCTGGCAAAAACGTAGGTGTGGGTAAAGACTTCACCTTATTTGCCCTTATAGAGGGAAAAGTACAATTCAAAAAAAGTACAAAAACCGTTGTGTCGATTGTTCCCGCTGCTCCAGCAGCTTAAGGGATAATCCATGTTTATTGACCGCGTCCATCTTCTTTTATCCGCAGGAAAAGGTGGAGACGGTGTAGCCGCCTTTCGAAGGGAAAAGTTCATTGCCAAAGGCGGCCCCTACGGAGGCGACGGAGGTCACGGCGGCTCCATTATTCTAAAAGCAAGTTCCCACCCTTTTTCTTTAGAATCATTTCGTAATACCAAATTCATCAAAGCAAAAAACGGCGCGTCTGGAGGCTCTAATCACCGCACGGGGAAAAATGGCCCCAACTGCATATTAGAACTGCCTTTAGGCACACTTGTAAGAGATGCCGCATCTGGAAAGATTTTATTCGATTTTACCTCTGCAGAAGACAGCTACATTATCTGTAAAGGAGGTAAGGGAGGTAAAGGCAATAGCCACTTCAAATCTCCCACCAACCGCACTCCACAAGAATTTACCCTGGGCACAATGGGAGAAGAAAGAGAAGTGGTTTTTGAATTAAAGTTGATTGCAGATATTGGCCTTGTTGGCCTACCAAATGCGGGTAAATCCACTTTGATCAGCGCTTTAACGCCCTCTCCTGCAAAAATTGGGGCATATCCTTTTACCACACTTAAACCCAATTTAGGCCAAATTACCTTCCCAAGTGGAGAAAAAGCGTTCATCGCAGATATTCCAGGTATTATTAAAAATGCTCATCAAAATAAAGGCCTTGGCTAAGATTTTCTCCGCCATATTGAAAGAACCCGTATTCTAGTGTTTGTCGTTGATATCTTTTCTACTAGCCTACTAGAAGATTTTGCTACCTTAAAGCATGAGCTTGCAAGCTACAATAAAGATCTACTCAAAAAACCCTCTCTTGTTCTTCTGAATAAAACCGACCTACCAGGACAAGAGCAAATCATTCCCCTGTTTACAGAAAAGTATCCCGATGTGCCGTTTCTTACAGGATCTGCAAAGAAAAAAGAGGGTTTAGATGAACTCACCGTTTCATTGGAAAAGCTCTTTGTAACACAACTCAAGAAAAAGGATGAGCAGGAGGCTTCTTCCCCAGCTTCAACGGCTTTTTCTGATCAATAAGAGCAATAACGCCCCCCAAAATAATGCATATACCTCCGACTATTTCGAGTAGGGTGAGTTTTCTTCCAAAAATAATCCAGTCAAAAAACGCGCCAAATAATACCGTTGTATAGAGCAAAGCCCCTACCTTAGCAGCTGCCATATAGCTATACGACTTCGTTACAAGCCACTGGTAAATGACGCCGCAAAATCCAATAAGAATAATCGACATCCAGCTTACAGAAGAAATAGGAATAAAGCCTAAAAGCGCCATGGGGATAAAAGAAAATAGCGTCACATAGCTAAAGTAGTATAAAAGGATTTTATGGGCTTTTTCTGTTCTTGTAAGCTGACGAATACTTACAAAAGAAATAGATTTTGCAAGCGCTCCTAGAAGACCAATCACACTTGCAGGCTCATGAAATATCCCATAGCCTGGCTGCAAAACGAAGGCAACACCTAAAAACCCGAGCAAAATCCCATAAACCCGTTTTTTAGTCACCGGAGATCTAAGCCACACCCAAGCAACCAAAGGGATAAATAAAGGCACCGTATTAGAAAGAACAATCGCTTCGGTAAGCTCAAGATAACGCAACGAGAAAAAATAAGCATAAATGCTCATCATCCCAAAAATAGCCCGGGTAAAATGTAGAGCGTGTCTCTTTGTATGCAATACAGCTCTTCCCTGCAGCAGCGTAGGACTCACAAAAAGAAAACAAACAAAACTACGAAAAAACACCAATGTTTGCACAGGAGTAGAAGAGGTAAACTTAATTAAAACCGCCATAAACGCTGTACTCAAAGATGCTAAAATCGCATAAATATACCCTCTTAAGTGCCTATCTTCCATACTGCTCAACTTGAAAAAAAAATGATTTCTTCGCAATCTTTAAAACGAAAAAGAATCTTGACAAAACCGTAAATTCTACCACAAGATAGAAAAATACTTTAGGAAAACCCATGAAACCGTTTGTTTTTTTTATCTGTTTGATCACATCTCTTAGCGCCTCTAGTGAAGCCGACTTCTCCCCGGAAGAGTTTGCCGATACGCCTTATGCATTTCCTGAGTCAGAAAATGGATCGATCACATGGGATTTTTTATGGTGGAAGCCTTATGCAAACGTTCCTTATGCGTGTACATATGAAAAAACCACGCTGCCAGAAACAAACTCTACGATCTATAGCAACGAGAAAACCAAAGAAATGCAGTTGGCATTCCATCCAGGTTTTCGGGTAGGAATTGATCTAAATCTTCCTGTAGACTCATGGAAAACCTCTTTGCAATACACCCGTTTTGTTGCAAAAGATGGCACTTTTTTCTCTCCAAAACAAGGAAGATTTTTTCAAGGTATTTGGGATACACTTGGCGTGATTCAGGAAAGCAGCCTATCTCCTACCGTAGATGTAGAGCAAAACATCAACTTCAATACTGTAGACATCAATCTTTTGCACACAATGTACGGGAAAAAATTCATCTACATACCGTTTGTGTCTTTAAAAGCAGCGCTCATCAAAAACCACCTTTACCCTTCATATAGAGCATTTGAGCCGGCGACAAACGCGCTACTAAAAAACACAGCCCGCCTCACAAGTCAATACCGCGGCGTTGGCCTAAGAACGGGATTTTTATCTGATTTTGTGGTCAATAAAATGTGGAAATTTTCTGGGAAAACAGCATTTTCCGCTCTTTTATCTAGAACAACATTTCGAACAGAAAACGCCTATCAAATCGCAACAAGCTCTGCACAAAACACTGGAACAGTGAGAAGTAACGCTATTCGTGAGCTACATATACAACAAGTTCTTGAACTCAGCTTTGGGACAAGTTTTACCTATGAGTCTGTATGTAACGACCGCTACCTTTCCATTAGCGCAAACTACGAAGCTGAAATCTGGCCTAATCACCTCTACATGCAAAGACTAAAGCCAGGAGGAGATGCTCCTATTCAATACTACAGAAATGCGTTAGCCTTCCAAGGACTAACAGCTAAGGCAACCCTGGCATTTTAAGTACTGGATAAAAACCCTTTTGCCCTATTACACTTATTGGCATTATGGTTAGCTCAGTACACAATTATCGGAACTTAGACCCTTTTCACGTAACACCGAGCCCTACTGGTTCTCCAGAAGATTCTGGTTCTATTGCAAGCTCTGCCATTACTCAAGGCTCTATCCAGTCACAAAATACTCATACCTCACATAAAGGAAAACCTCATAGCGGCTCTCGTCATGACTACTGTGTTCCCTCCTTACCGGGCGATCCGTATAGAGTAGAAGAGGAAGACAATAGTGGGGACGAACTAAGCGATATACTCGCTCCTCCTCCTGAACCCTATATTCCCTCCTTACCGCGCGAGCCGTCTATCGCAGAAGAGAAAGACGATAGTGGGGACGAACTAAGCGATATACCTACCCCTCCTCCTGAACAAGAGGATCTCTATGTTGTTCTAAATGCAGAACCAAACGCGTATGTTAGTGAACAATCCTCGAGACCGAGGCTTTCAGGTCCTAGGCCAGTTGCTGACTCTAGGTCGGAAAAGATAACGGCATCATCCAATCATCCAGCTATACAAATCGGGAGATCCTCTTTTTTTTAAGCAGATCCGAAAACCCGAAGTCTTACAAACACTTCCATTCCAGATAAAAATGCAGCTTTTAGTCAAAATAGACACCTATTTTTCTGCTGACCTTCGTGAAGCGCATCGCACTATTTTACGCAGTATAGATTGCTCCCATACCATTACTTGTATAAAAGCCTGTGGTATATTGAGCGTAACAGGTAATTATTTTAGTATACGGCACTTACGCCCAGGCACAACAACATTGTGGGTTGCAGCTTTCCTGCTTTCCCCTTTGGGAGTAATCACATCTTTTTGCAGGTACTTTGCGCAAGGGGCTATCTTAGGTGTGAAGAGATTTTTTTCATGGATACGATAGCTTTGCGACATTTTCAATAATAGTAAAAAGTTTAAAAAGAGATTCATATCAAGAGTTGTTGGGCGGCTATGGGGATCTCCAGCTATTCACATTAAGCCATCTTTGAGAACAAAAGTATTCTGGTCATAATAACAGCTACATATCGAGCGCGAGAATTTGCTCATTCTGCATAAAAATGCGCTTTGAGCAATCTATTTTTATTCAAACTAGGTCTCATTATATCATAATAAATAAAGCAGCAGAGGTTATGATGGCAATACAGCCGTTTATCGGCGGTAGCGTAACAAAATTCGATATGCTGAGAAATTCTCAGTTATTGAGAAAAAAGGTTTGAGATCGGATTCTCTTAACTTTCCAAACAACTAAGGAGAAAATATGACCTCAAACCAAAATTATGCATCACTCATTGAAGAAGCTCTAGTAGAGCTAAGTAGTCAAGGCATAGAAAACCTTTGCCCTGCTCTCGAAAGGTTATGCTAATGCATTCAAGAATAACAGGTATCTAGAATCAGTAAGTTACTAGATAAGGAAGTTTAGTAGCTACCCTCTTGAAAAAATGCGGCATGTTTATTTAGATGCTCGTTATGAAAAAGCTACGAATATGACAAAGACAATACTGGATTTAGGCGCTACCTTCATTCTCGATCTTGATTAACTAAAAGATATGCCTGTTTTGGATGCGCAGGTTGACTAGGATATTGGTAAACTAGCTCATTATTTCTAATCATTTTTATAAGATAATAATCTCTTAAATGTTTAGGATCGCGGTCTAAAATACAAGCAAGCTCTTCCAACTGTAGCGGTCCATAAGAGCATAAATCTTTAATCAATTGTTTCATTTCAGTATGGTTTATACGTTGCCTTAATGAGGCAATACGCTCTACAAAGTCTTTATGCAACGGTGAAAGTTTTTGAAGAATCCTCTCTAATGCATCGTTAATAGGATAGAGTTTCCCCTCTGTTAAGGTCTTAGTCAGGGGGGCTCTTTCCTCTGATCCGGTACTTTTGTGTGATGGGATCTGATTATCCGATATTTCGCAAGCTTGAGAGCTTAATTGATAATACGTGCTACTTCCTTTGCCTTGTTGGATCAAAAGATTGGCATCCCTAAGCCCCCTCAACCCTGCGCTAGCAATTAATGTATCCGTCCCGTTAAGCTGACGATAGCCTTGATTGGTGATCGCTCCAATTTTACGCACAAATGCGAGTGCCCGACGCTGTGCATCAGAAAGCTCTACTCCCCTAAACTGAGATAGCCATTTAAGAGTATTGCGATCCAGTAAATGATGTGACAGTAAAATCAAATCAAATACATTTTTATCTCGGTCAGATTCGAAAATAGGAGGAGTAGACAACCCGGCAACGCGCATATCTTCTAACATCGTTGCAATTCCTGTACCTTTTGTTTCCGCGCGATTGAGGCCATGGAATACCGCTGCAACAATCGGGTTTCTTGGTTTGGATCCCGGTGCTTTTAAATCCTCCATCGGTTTTAAAGAATAACCAGCATTTCTGAATTCAAAACGATTCGAGTATCGAATAATCTGCGTTGGTTGACTTGACCGATAGTCCCTGTGTATAAGAGCGTTTGCTAGAGCCTCCGAATCACATCTCGAGGAATAACAGGCGTATCTTTACGCTCTAGCTCACCTGAGGTCAATGCAAATTTACCTGGAATATCTCCCATTATTTGAGCATGAAGACGGGACATCATAGTGACCAGACCTTCTCGATATTCCACTGCGTAATGGTATCTTGTAGAGGGATCTCCAACCCAATTGGCGCCGTCAACAACGATATAGTCCACTCACGAGGCCATCGGAAGTTCTCGCCTTAACGCTGCCTTACTGCCAAAAAACAGCAACCCTCCGATTGTTGGAATCACGAACCCTTTTTGCTTAATTGCCATTTTCAGCGAAATCAATAAGTCAGGATCATTAAGAGCTAAATCAGAGGCATCAGGGTCAACCTGAGCACGAATACGCCGGAATACAATAATTGATTCTTGAGAAATATCTTGCCAAGTGACATTTGGTAAGATCTCTGACTCATAACTTCTCTGCCGGCGGAGTTGATAAAGCATATCCAGATCTTCTTCGGTGCAGCGAACATCGCTTGATCCCAACCTACGAAAAGTACCTTTTTCCTCACCTTTACTTTTAATATACACAGGCTTGTACCTACAAAAGCTTTCAGGAATAAATGCGACTACTAATAATTTTCCCGCTACCGAATGTACAGAAACTTCCGGAATAATTCTGCGATTAAAATTGTATCTACAAACATTCCCTATCTCTTGTTGCAAGGTATCTGGATCACTTACGCCTTGAATATCATACATTGTTCCCAATGCTCCATCTTCTTGTTTTTTGATACCAAGAACCAAATACCCTCCGTTTAGTTCAGGTTCATTAGAAAATACGCTAATAGTTTCCAAAGCACTTTTCCCGAGCGCATTACTCGCTTCCTTTGCTTCGATTTTTTGACACTCTCCCCTCTCAATTAAGCGTTCCAATAATTCATGAATTGTCCATTGCATCGCTTAGCTTTACCTAAATTATATTATAAAATACTAAAGTTTCTTATTGCAGATAACAAGACTTGTGCGTTTTGCTGATTTTTCCCAAATCCTCAAAGGCATTTCGCAATTCCAGTTAAGACTATGGACAAAACTTTTTGGATAATCATCTTTTATATATCAAAATTCTTATTTTAATTACGAAATATACAATAACAAAATTTATAAAAACTCCCCAATAAAAAACTTGGCTCATCAATCGTGAATTTCTCAGTGTATTCGTTTTACAGCCATATTGTTATACTATCCTATCTTTCTGTTTTCTCATTTGGAAATGCCCCTACCTTGTTTGGCATCTTTTAAAATGATCTTAAGGGCAAAGAAATGGTATTTATGGCTGGAAAAAGCCTATTACAAATGACGATCTTGAATAGACTTTTTTTGGGTAGTTCTATACGCATAAAACCCTAAGACAGGTAAAGAAAGGAGAACATTTCCTAAAAAGATCAAAAGCGCGTAATAAGATAGAGGCATCTCAATACTCGCGGGTGGAAAAAAGCTGATAAAGATCGTTAAAAAACAGCCAAAAATGCCCAACAGGCTAGCAGCCCAAATACCTGTTTCTTTTCCCGGCATCGAAAACTTCTGCTTGGACCCTCGAAATCGCTTCTGTAAAGAAAGACAGCTCATGAAAAGAAGTAGATACATGAGCATATAAAGATCCGTACTCAAGGCTGTTAAAAACCAGTAAAACGCGTTAATTCCAGGAACAAGTAAAAATACTAAACAAAGAAGACTGACAAAAACCGCTTGGGTAAGCAGCATATTTTGCGGCACTCCATAAGCATTTTTCTTAGTGAACATTTTGGGTAAAAACCCACATTCTGCTGCATCAAATAGCCCTCGCGCAGGAGAGATCAGCCAGTTGATGATCGAGCCAAAGCTTCCTATCAAAATCAATAAAGCGAGTATAGGCGTTAAAAACGGCATGCCAAAGGAAAGAAAAAAATCATCAAATACCTGCATCACCCCTGCGACTAAACTGATATCATCGATGGGAACCACCATCGCAATAGTTAAAGCGCCAAAAAGCATGGTAAAAATTAGAAGAAAAGAAGCATATCCCATCGCTTTAGGGAAATTGATCTGAGGATTTTCAATATCATTAGCATGTACTCCCGCAAGCTCCATTCCCAGAAAAGAAGCCATAATCACCGTAAGAGAAACCCAATCATCCATTGAGCTAAAGCGAGGAAAAATTGAATAGCTGCTGAAAGAAATTTCTGAAGTTCCGCCAGAAAAAAGCCATATACCGCCTAAAATAATCAGAAAACATAGTGGGATCATTGTGCCGATTAGAGCAAAAATACTATTGATTTTTGCCGACATCTGCACACCAAATAAGTTGAGTATGGTTAAAAGCCAAAAAGCAGTTAAGATCACACAAATCAAGTAAGGCTTATCCTCTGCAAGACTTGGATCAATTAAGTAGGCAAGAGTTCCCGCCATAAATGATAGGATCGTAGGATACCAGACAACTGTATTGATCCACTGCAGCCAAATGCCTAGCATACCTACCCGATCACCAAATGCTTCCGTAATCCAGTGGTAGACTCCCCCCTTACCATCAATCCAAGAAGAAAGCTGCGCCGATACCATAGCTACAGGTAATAAAAATACGCAGGTAGATAGCAAAAAGAAAAAGGGTAAAGAAGAGCCAAATAACGCAGCAGAAGGAAGGTTTCTGACGCTATCAATTGCAGAAACAACTAAAAGGACAAGTAAAAAAAGAGAAATTTTCTTAGATTTCATAAGACATTTGGAATTGCGTTTTATTCTATTGTACAAAAACTTGCAAAAGAATCTATGGAAATTCTACGTGAAAAATTTTAAAAAAAGACTGGCTGTCTTGCTGTATAAGTTCTACAGTTTTTTTCTTTACTCTGTCTAGGCAGGAAAAAAGCGCTTTTTGTGGAAAAAGCGTTTGTTGATAAGAGACCATAACGTTTTTTGGATAAAACCCACCAAAAGCATATCCCTCTTTATGGATTTGCTGTAGCGCTTTTTTTACGATGGATACCGCCTTAGATAAGCAGGCAGGTGTTAGGCGAGAAAGAGGAAACCCCTTAGAGGGATAATTGATTTTCAAAGCGGTTATGCCCCCTATTTCTACTAATTCTTGTAGGCATAGAAGTTGTCGAGGATAGGGGAAAAAGTCTCCCTTTGCTTTTTTCAACATCTGCAAGAAAGGACAAGAAAATTTGCCTTCATTTTTAAGCTGATTCAAAGAGGTTCGATCTTTTTCGGAAAGATACGCGCCTCCTACAAGAGTTTTGATAGCAATGTCACCAATATCTTTCGCTAATGTACGCGGGATATCTCTACTGGTTTCATGGAGATTTCCCTGAAAAATCTTTAATATTTTAGGATCTGCATAGATTAGAATCACTTGACGGTCTTCTGTAGGATAAACCAACATTTTTTTCTGATCAAAACGTACAGGGAACTTCCTCGCTTTATGCTTAGAGAGCAGCTTACAAATCGGTAAAAGCAATCGAGGAAAAACAAGTTCACCTCGAAGATACCAAAAATCTGCCTCCCGTTTTAACCATGCTGCATGATGCTTCGTCCAATGCTCTTTTCTACTAGTTATACGATCTGTTGTACGAATAGAGGCGCGGAGCGCACGCCAACGTTTTATATACTGTTGATGGTTTTTGAAGTCTTTTTTTGCTTCTGGCAAAGTCCACTTAGGGCTTTTTTGTTTGACGTATTTACCTCTAATCTTCTGCAGGCAATAGACTTCTTCTTTCTCTTCCTTTTTTTCTTGACGGATTTCCCTTTCTCGTAGCTTTTTCTCTTTTGATACCTGGTTTTGTAGTTCACTTGCAGAAGGCATTTCTGAAGGCAGTCCGCAAGCGAGTATCTCCTTTTGTTCTTGTTCTATTTGGGGCCCAGGGGGTGTACTGCGAAGCAACAGCTCTGGTTGGGGATTTCCTCGTAAAAAAGATAAGATCGTCATAAAGGTTCAAAGGTTCATGGGCGCCGGTTGTTTATCAAGATCTTAACAGCAATCAGAAAACATCGAAACAATGATCACCAATCATCATCTTCATCCTGCTTCTCATATTTGGGAACTTCTAAACGAGCTCCGCTGGCGTAAAAAGGAACGGAAGGATTGAGGCAATAGGTTGTAGGAAGGCGCGTTTTTGGTATGTATCTATTGTTCGTTGTGATCTCTTGCATTTTTCTTTCCACCTCTCGCATCCAAGCATCAGAAGAAGCAGCAGCGTCTTTAGATAATAATACGGTAGATTCCCTTCTAGAAAACGTAATTCTAGAAGGTTGTTCTTTTGTGGAGCTTATTGCCAGGCTTGACTTGCTGTCCTCTTGTTTTGGTTTTTCTTTAGGTAGATTGGGATATTTTTTTTCGATAAACGATCTATCTACTACGCTGCTAAATCTAGGTACTGTGCTTTGCGAAGCTCTGGAAGTTCTGATAGAGCTCTGACTCGGGTTCATTGAAGCTGTACTCACAGTGTGTATTGTAGAAGCGCTGTCATTAGGTGGAATAGGTGGGGGCGCTTTGCACCTGGGCAGGATACGTGATTTTCGAGGTGGACTTATAGGCGATGTGGGCGTAGAGGCGCCTTCATCGCTTCTTCCAGATACAGACATTTCAAAATTGACTGAAGATTCCTGGGGATTACCTGGAATGTTTACATGCATTGTTCTTTTGCTCTGCATAGGCACAGGCATAATTGACTCCTAAAAATAATAGAGATTCCTAATCTAAGAAGTCAGGCGAGATTTTGTCAAAATATTTTTTTAAAATAAAAAATGCGAGGTGGCTTATTTTAAATGCAAAGTATTTCTTTACAAAAAACGAGCCCGCCAAAAGAATGTTACCCGTAATGAATATCTAGCGGAAATGCGTTTTGACTGCGCGTATCTGCTTTGGAAAAACAAGCCTGGTGATGTGTATATGTCTGTTGATGCAGTAGATATGAAAATTCAAACTAAGAGCTTTCCTCCTGAAACAAACCCGCTATATCAGTATATAGGGAGCCGGGTGATCGAAGAAAAGCTGCCGGAGGAAAAAGCGCGCTCTTCTTGCGTTAGGAAATCTCTCATTGTGACGTCTTTTGTTGCCGCTATTTTTGCGCGCATCTCCTACGTTCCTTTAGCTTTACGAGATAGCAGCTCTAAAGAATATGGCTGGTTTTTGGCAACGTCTATGTGCGTATCATTTTCGATTCTTGTATTTGAGTGCTTTCTCAATATTTTACAAGACATTATGAGTCCGATGACAAAAGAAGAAAAGGTCCTCAAAGCATCGACAATACCTACTAGCAAAAAAACCGCGATTCTTGTTGCTGCAGTAATTGCAGGAGTGGTAGCGCAGGTGCCTTTTGCACAAATTGCCAGTAAATACAATAAACCATCAAACCTCAATCCCGACAATGCTGTGGCTCCTGCTATGCTTCTTGGTGTTGATTCCAACGTAACAATCTATTTTGCCTATCTGCTTTTTTGCGCGTTTTATAGAAATCGTTTATTAAAACCAGGTGAAAAAGAAATGCAGGCAAAAAAACTGACGCTTGCTTCTTTAATTCAAGATGCAGCTTACCGCATTACAAGAGATGACCTTCCCAATGTCTCTTCGTCAGGCGAAAGATACCTGCCTATTCAAGAGGGCGCTATTCGTGATGTGATGAAGGATTGGGACCAGATAAAAACTTCTAATAAGCCTTTAAAGGAAAAAGTAGAAGATATGATCCGCTCTATTTTACCCGAAGAAAAAAAAGGACCAACGCCTTGCTCCATCACAGCCTTCCAATGGATGGCGGGATAATCAAGTAGCCTTGCGAACTTAGCGGTATTGTCCTTTATTGCCTATGCTGGAACTGTCGATTGGACAGATAAAGTAGGATTTCCAAATGCAGGTTCGATAGCGACAGGATCGGCATTTGCTCTTTTTTATCTGACGATTTCCTATTACTTAAATTTTGAAGCTATCCCAGAAGGAGCAAAACAAACTGCTGTAGTAACGTACAAAGCTTGTAGAGGAAAATACCGAATGCATCTAGAAGATAAGATGCTTTGGACAGCTGTGCCGGTGAAAATCATTGCTCTACTCACCATCTTTTTTTCCTACGCACCGGGCGACGCTTTAGGACAAGATTACTCTCCTACAAAAGAAACAATGTGGCCGTTAAGGGTACTTCTTTCTGGCGCCTGCGTGTTTTTAGTCCTCGATCCTGTAATGCAGCGGGTGCAAAAAACACTCGAATGGATCCTTTGCCAGAAAACAGCCCCAAATGATCCTTTACAGTCAGAAAAGCGCATTTCTAGAAAGTATACCCTCCTTGCGTGGGCAAAGACTTTAGAACAAACCTCTCCTGAAAAGTTTGGAGAGTTTTTTAATACCCTACCTACAGACCTAAAACAAACTATATATGGATAAAATTGCATGATCCCTCTTGAAGAACCAGCGAAAACCGAAGAATTATTTTTACTCTCGTATTTACGGGCTAAATACGCCTCGATCGATATGCAATATACCTATATTGTAGCAGCCCAGCATATCAATCAGTCGACCTACCAGCTGATCAATACCCTTTTTCGATTAGGCTTAGAAAAAAAACACCTTTCTCTTATTGGCAAATGCTATTCTACAGACCCTGCTTTATACGATACGATGCGTGAAGAAGGAATCGATGTATCTTCATTTAGCTTAGCATTTTCCAGTCATGAGTCTTTTGATGCGCAGTACCAAAAATACATCAAAGCATTTGTTACAGAAAGATGGCGTAAAATCCGCAAAAAAGGGCTACATAAAATTGTGATTCTAGATGAAGGGAATTTCCTTATTCGGGAAATGAGCAATCGGGGCCCTGCTGACCCTAGGTTTATTGGTATTGAGCATACCAGTTGTGGGATGTTAGATATTCAAAGTTCACGCCTTTCTTTTCCTGTAATTAACGTCGCTAGATCTTATGCCAAACTGCATTATGAAGCGCCTTTAGTTGCCCACTACGCCACGCGCGCGTTATTCGATCAGCTCGACGCTTTATCAATCACACCGCAAAAATGCCTTCTTATTGGACGGGGGTACTTAGGGGAAAGCGTAGCGCAAAATCTACAAGACCTTTTTCCTGTATCGATTTTCGATCAGAAGCAAGACCGGCACTTCTTAAAGAAAAAGGCTTTTTTATCCTGTTTAAAAGAAAGCGATCTTGTCTTAGGTTGCACAGGCTCGAGATCTCTATCTGCTAAAGAGATGATTCTCGCAAAAAAAGGAGCCGTTTTTGCAAGCTTATCGATTTCTGATCGAGAGTTTGACTCTCTATATTTTAGGCAGCCTCATCCCCCGCTATCCTCTTGCCATGAAGCGGTGTTTTTCCACGATCGATGGCTTCTTAACGCAGGATTTCCATGGAACTTCACCCAAAAATTTGAGGAAAATGACCGCGAAGAGTTTCAGCTGACAAGGGCCCTTACCCTGTTAGGCGTCATTATCGCTGTAGGGTATTATGGAAGAACGCAAATTGTAGAGCTTCCATTAGACGAGCAGGCTATACTAGTCAAAAAATGGCAAAAGATTTTTCCCAATATCGTACAAGAAGCTTAAAAAGCTTTTCTATAAGACGGTTTATAGGTAATTACAGCAGCTAGGCTTAAAAGCGCAATCATTGTGGTAAATCCAAAAATACCTAGTGTAGCGAGCAAAGGCCCTAGAAATTCAGCTAAAGCTAAAATAGATTCTAAACAACCAAGCAAAAACCCCTTTTCTTCCACGAGCACATTTCGGGTAAATCCAGCATAAATTAAAGGAAGTCCGAAAGCGCTTACAGAAGCAAAAGGTAAGTAGTAGCTAAAGCTCATTAAAGAAGAAGAGGGAAAATAAATATAGGAAATCGCCCCTGCAATAAATACACCTGCAGCTGCAGTATAGATCAAGCAAATCTCTTTTAATCCAGGCGTAAAATGGATCAGAAAATGAACCGATACGCCGCTTACAATACCAAAACCTAAAAGAGCAAATGCATCGGATACGATCTTTTCTTGAAAATGAGAATCTAAATAGTACTGCATCAAATGGTAAGCGATTTCCCCTAGAAAAAACCCGATAAAAATCCTTAGCCTATCCCCCTGAATCATCCCCAATTTTTCTGAAAACCGCAGCTTTTGCGGCGGTTTTCTCCAAATCTTCATCTGAAAAAACCCCATTGTTATCAATAGCGTTCCGATAGAAAGGTACAGCGCCGCCGCTTTTACATAATGCAGATACACCCAAGGAAAAGTGCAGAGAAAAACCCAAGGAAGCGCTTGGACAAAATACGTTTCTGCAATAACAGAAACGCTCGACCTTTTCCCTTGAAGATAACAGTAAATCGTTCTAGATACCACCGTGGTATTACCTAAAATACCATTGATTACAATGGCTAAGGCAACATACTTTTGCCGAATAAAAAATATGGATATAACCGAAAAAATCAGCGTTGCGATCAAAGCAGGTTTTTTCGAGACTCTATCTGTTACATAACCGGTGACAGTAGAAAACACAACAATTAGTCCCATCCAAAGAGCTGCATACATAGGAGCCCATCTGCCCGTATCAGATAATGCTAAAAAAAAATAGAGCTTAGTTACCTCCTTTGTCGCAATACCTAAAAGAGCAATCAAGGAAGGTAAAATATGTGGTTTAAAATAAGAACGATCTGCAGTAGGCATATATCTACGTTGTATGCATCAAAAGTAGAGACTCAAAAAATGGGCATGCTGACTACCCTTGATCATTATAACAAAATCGTTTTTTTATAAAAAATACTTTACAATAGAGAAAAAATCGAGATCTCTTTTGGAAAGCAGCTACCCTCTTTTAGAAAAATTACCTGCGCTATACACAGATACCCACCTGCAAGGAACTGTTCTTATTGCTCTACCTAGCTCTTAAAATGGATGCAAGGGG
>CALBPE010000016.1 GCA_937899275.1 uncultured Chlamydiae bacterium | reverse complement strand
CGTCAATTTTTTTTGTACATAAGGCGTATAGTTTTGTTTCAGCCACCCTTTCACCCTAGGATCCACATCGCTTAAATGATCTTCATAAGCAGAATGCACCCAGTCGGGTTTTAACGGATGCTGTAAATATTCTTCTCCTACAAGAAACGGCGCAAAACTAGTCGGTATGACGATATCTGCGATCACACCGCGCATCTGGGTTGTTCTACCCGATACGGTATAGTATTTACCAATCGTGACTTTGAAAAAGATATCGGTTTCAGGAGCGGTGATAGTCTGATACTGGATAGCGCCTTTCCCAAAGCTTCTTGTATCTCCTGCTACAAGCGCACCGCCGTAGTCTTGTAGCGCCTGCGCTACGATTTCTGCTGCGGATGCAGAAATCTTTGAGGTTAAAATAAGCAGCGGCCCTTCGTAACTTTTTCTAGGATCTATGCTGCGGAGGTAGTGCATCTCATTTTGTCCATATTTAGAAATCACCACAACGCCGCTACTGATAAATAGGCTCGCCACTTTCACAGCCTGGCTTAAAAATCCGCCGCCATTTTCTCTAAGATCGAGTATCAATCCCTTGATATCCCCTTTTTCTCTTAAGGCCTGTAGCGCTTTTTTGATGTCTTTTTCGCTGGTAACGTCTCCTCCGTTATCGTAAAAAGAGCGTAGGGTAATCGCTCCGATAATGCCGCTTCCAAATGGAGAATATTTAGTGCTGATTCTTTCTTGATCCATAACAATAGGCGCTTTTTCCAGCTCAACATAAAAGACAGCGCCCCTCCGCTTTAAACCTAAAACAAGGCGAGGATCACTCCGTTTTTTCAACCGATCGAGCACATGGGTAAAAGACATCTGTCTTGTCGCATCTCCATCTACTTCAACTACCTGATCTTTCGCAAAAATATTGCCGTTTTTTTCTGCAGGTGAGCCGGGGATCACCTTAGCGATAAATACTCCATCAATACTTTCTCCAAGAACAATACCAAAACCTTCAAACTGCTTTTCAAGGTGAAGGCGCATATCTTTTGCTTCTTCTTCGCTAAAATACGAGCTATGCGCATCTAAACTTTTTGCAAAGGCTTTTAAGATCCGTACGCAAAAATTGTTTTCCTTAGCGGCCGCATCTAAGCTATCGCCCTCTGTATCTTGGTGTAGATAGACCTGTTCTTTTTCTTGGATTTTTTCTTCAAAAAGCCCTACAAGGCGCATTCTGCGCTCTTTTGTTTGTAAGGGCGTATGCCGCTGATGCTGCGTAAAAAAACGGGTTAATTTCGCCCGGGTGCGCATCTTCAGCTCCCCTTTTCCCGCCGCATAGTCTGTGTACGGTTTAATGTGCGCATTGGGAGAACCCTGACTTACCCAGTCTCCTAAATCTTCTCTAAGCTCTCTAGAGCGAATAATTGCCCTTTGCAAAGCTACATCTACCTCGTGAAAATCAGAAAAATCTCCCTGCTGCATCCGTCGGGCAATTTTTTTTGCCTTTCCATCACTAATCGATATAAAAGCGGCAACTTCTTCTTTTAACATGTAGCATTTATCGGGATCAAAATGCGCGATATACATTGCAAAACATCTTTTGACAATTTGAGGAGTTAACGACTTTTTTTCTACATGATACCGAAAAAACCGCTCCATAACTTCAGGGACATGCCGCTCTTGTAAAGGACCTTCTGCTTTTAGCCCCATAGGCAGAAAAAAAATCAGTAAAAGGATGGTAAAAAAGGTACGCGCTGGCCTGGTCATCATATGTACTCCCTATATAAGTTGAGGGTAAGTCAGATGAAAAACCAAAAAAAACAGTTAGCTCAAAGCGCTTTTAGCAAGGTTTTATCTGCTCACCCTCTAAAAGGGATTGTAATAAATAATTTATTTAATAATAAAGAGTTTATTTAAATTAGTTTGGTAAAATGAATTTTAATTAAAAAAATTAAATAAAAATTGAAAAATATAAACAATAAATTTATAGAAAAAATCAAACCGGCCGCGGAAATCTTTTTGCAAATAAATCTCCAATCACTATATATTTACTGTCTATAGGAACATCATTTTACTATTTGTTTAGGAGACAGGCTTCATTATGCCCACAATCAATCAAATTATTCGCAAAGGGCGGAAAAAGAAAACCAAGAGAACCAAGTCCCCAGCTTTAGTCAAATGCCCCCAAAGAAGAGGCGTTTGTCTACAAGTGAAGACGAAAACCCCCAAAAAGCCAAACTCGGCTCTTCGAAAAGTTGCGTGGGTCCGTTTATCTAATGGCGAAGAAGTCATAGCCTACATCCCAGGAGAGGGGCACAATTTGCAAGAACATAGTATTGTCCTTGTCCGTGGAGGAAGAGTAAAAGACCTTCCTGGCGTGCGGTACCATATCATACGAGGCGCTTTAGACTGCGGCCCTGTAAAAGACCGCAAGCAAAGCAGATCAAAATACGGCGCCAAACGGCCTAAATAATTAAGATAAAGGTAGATTATGTCCAGAAGAAGACGAGCAGAAAAACGAAAAACAGCACCAGATCCGGTCTATAAAAGCCTTGTTCTTGCCAAGTTCATCAACAAAGTAATGATCGAAGGAAAAAAAGCAAAAGCTCGAGGTATCGTATACCGCGCTATTGAAAAATTTGCAAAGCGCATCAACAAAGATGATGCTTTAGAAGCTTTTGAAGAAGCTCTAGAGAACGCAAAACCCTCTTTAGAGGTCAAGTCGCGCAGAATTGGAGGAGCAACCTACCAAGTACCTATCGAAATTGCTCCTGAGAGAAGAACCTCTCTTGCCATGAAGTGGATCATCCAATTTTCCCGATCTAAGCCAGGCAAATCCATGGAAGACTCTCTACAAATCGAGCTATACGACTGCCATAACAATCAAGGCAGCACAATCAAAAAGAAAGATGACACCCACCGAATGGCAGAAGCAAACAAAGCTTTTGCGCACTACAAATAGATGGTAAGAACGTATGAGTGACGGAGATAAAGAACAATCCAGCAGTAGACCGAAAGCCGATGCATTAGAAAATGTACGCAATATCGGCATTATGGCGCACATCGACGCCGGTAAAACCACCACAACCGAAAGGATGCTTTTCTATTCAGGAAAATCCCACCGTATCGGAGAGGTCCATGAAGGCGCTGCCACAATGGACTTTATGGCCCAAGAGCAAGAGCGCGGCAGCACCATCACCTCTGCTGCAACCACCATTTATTGGAACGGCAGCAAAATCAATATCATTGACACCCCTGGACACGTCGATTTCACCGTAGAAGTATCCCGCTCTCTTCGCGTATTAGACGGCGCTATCAACGTGATTTGCGGCGTTGCTGGAGTGCAACCTCAATCAGAAACCGTGTGGAGACAAGCAGACACCTACGGCGTTCCTAGAATCATCTTTGTCAATAAAATGGATCGTACAGGCGCCGACTTTTTTGCCGCTGTAGAATCCACAAAAGAAAAGCTAGGTGCAAACGCTATTCCTGTTCACTGCCCTATTGGCGCAGAAGCAGACTTTAAAGGAATGGTCGATCTCGTCACCATGAAAGCTTACCTGTTTAATGATGAAACCATGGGCGCTGAGTATGCTGTAGAAGAAATTCCAGCAGAGCTGAAAGAAAAAGCAGAAGAAATGCGCGCAGCTCTTCTAGAAGAACTTGCGACCATCGACGAGACAAATGAATCGTTTATGATGAAGGTCTTGGAAGATCCCAACTCTTTAACAGAAGAAGAAATCCATGCGGTGATTCGTAAAGGGGTCTGCGGCAACAAGTTTAACCCTGTATTATGTGGAACAGCCTTTAAAAACAAAGGCGTACAACAGATATTAGATGCCGTTACCCTCTGGATGCCCTCTCCTTTAGATCGAGGCATCATCAAAGGGATCAATGCTGATACTGACGAAGAAATGGATCTTGTCCCAAAAGACGATAGCCCCCTTTCTGCCCTTGCTTTCAAAGTCATGACCGATCCTTATGTAGGTAGACTAACGTTTGTGCGTATTTACAGCGGAACCTTGAAAAAAGGCTCTACCGTTATGAATACAACAAAAGGAAAAAAAGAGCGCGTATCTAGACTCTTAGAAATGCACGCAAACCAAAGAAAAGATCGAGATGAATTTTGCACAGGCGATATTGCCGCTTGTATCGGACTGAAAAACACCGGCACAGGCGATACCCTTTGTGCGGAAAGCCTCCCTCTTTTACTAGAAAAGATGGAATTTCCAGAACCGGTGATTTCTATGGCGATCGAGCCGAAGTCAAAAGCTGATAGAGAAAAATTATCTGTCGCCCTTTCCGCTCTTTCTGAAGAAGATCCAACATTCTGCGTGCAAACGCACGAAGAGACAGGAGAAACCATCATCTCAGGTATGGGAGAGCTGCACTTAGAGATCCTAAAGGACCGGATGATGCGGGAATTTAAAGTGGAAGCAAATGTCGGCAAACCGCAAGTTTCTTACAAAGAAACGATTACTGTAGCTGGCAAAGCCGATACTAAATTCGTAAAACAGACAGGTGGTAGAGGACAGTACGCTCACGTTGTACTAGAAATCGAGCCAAACGAGCCAGGAAAAGGCAATGAAGTAGTCAGCAAAATTGTAGGTGGAGCTATTCCAAAAGAATACATACCTGCAGTGATCAAAGGGGTTGAAGAAGGACTTGCTACAGGAGTACTTGCTGGATTCAACTTAGTCGATGTTAAAGTGCGTATCGTATTTGGATCGTATCACGATGTAGACTCGAACGAAATGGCGTTTAAAATCTGCGGATCGATGGCAGTAAAACAAGCAGCCACTAGCTGTAAGCCTGTGATCTTAGAGCCGATCATGAAAGTGGTCGTAACTACCCCAGAAGACTATATGGGCGACGTCATTGGAGATATCAACCGAAGAAGAGGAAAAATTCAAGGTCAAGAAATGGGCAAAGCTGTTGTGACCATTACAGCAGAAGTACCGTTAAGCGAGATGTTTGGTTATTCCACACAACTTCGCTCAATTAGCTCAGGAAGGGCAACCTACACGATGGAGCCAAGCCACTTTGAGAAGGTTCCGGCTAAAATTCAACAAGAACTACTTTCGTAATAAGGAACATAAAACCATGGCAAAACAAGAAAAAAGCCCCAAAGAAAAGGCTTTGAAACAAAAAATCCGTATCCGCCTAAAGGCTTACGATCCACGCGTTTTAGATCGCTCTGCAGAAGATATTGCAGAAGCTGCAAAAAGAACAGGCGCTGTTGTATCGGGAC
>CALBPE010000015.1 GCA_937899275.1 uncultured Chlamydiae bacterium | reverse complement strand
TAGGGTAATAAATTGACTTTTCTAAATTTTTTTAAATCTTATTACTACGAAGACACTTACCTTCCCCCTGTAGATTTGAGGGATCCAGCGCTAGAAAATCATTTACTAGAAAAAGACAATCCTCAAGCTGAGGTAGTTCAAAAACTAGTGTCTGAGACAGTGAGATGTGCTTCTTTAGCAGGATGGGTCATTGAATCTGGAGCTTGTAGCGTCTCTCAAGACAGAGTCATACAAGGCCTTACGAATGATCGAGGGGAATGTACTACTTTTACCCCAAAAGATAGCCTTCTCAGAATAGCAATGAGTGAGCGCATTCAACGTATTGCACAAAAAGCAGATATTGATGTGGTTTTGCCAAAGACAAAACTCGTGATCTGTCGAGATATGCCTAACGAAAAAGACGCCACAAAAAAATATGTTGTGCTTTGTGAAAAGCTGGATATTTTATCAAAAGAAGAAACGGTTCAAGCGATCAAAAATATGAATGAACAAGGTCAAAAAGATATAGCAAAAACAATAGTCAAAATAGTCCAAAAATCTGGTTTTGTAGATGCTTCTTTCCATAATATTCGTTTAACAAAGCATAGCCAGCGCCTTGCTTTTATTGATACAAAGCCGGTTGGTCTAATGATCTCAAAAGAATATAGTTCCTTTTGGCGGAGCGCTCGGGGAGCAAGTGTTGAAAAATGCGCAAGAATAGGATTGTATACTTTAATGAGCCTAACATCTAGTGAAAGTGGTCTTACATACTTTCACCAAGAGGTAAAACAGGCTTATGAAAAAGTTGCAACTCCAAAATTATCCAAGTGGAAAATTACTTTGAGTATCCTGAGTCTAGGAATTATTCCTTTAATTAATGCTATTTGTTCTCTAATGAGAATGTTATTGTTAAATGAATATTATCAAGCATTCGAAGAACAAAACAAATTGATTAATACGGCTAATAGGGGCTACTGTCTTGCTCCTGCTCGCGACCGGGTTGTTAATCGTGCAAAAACAAACATGTGCGTCCTAATCCGGCGAATGTGCTCAGTGAAAGAAGGGGTAGTTCTTTCAGCTCCAGTTCCCACTTAAGGTTCTATACCATTGCCTCATGCGCCTAGCTGCATGAGGCTTTTTTATTAGCCTGCAAAACTCCTTATTCCTTAAAGCGCTTCAGTTTTTTTTAGCTGTTCCAATTGGATGGGCAAGTCAACTGCTTATCTCATGAAATTGATACAAAAAACGATTCTTACTTAGAGAAAAACCACGTTTTTGCCTATCATAAATTGCATACCAACATTACCTATTGAATATGGAATTTACGACAGGATCTACAGAAATCGGCCGTTTAGTAGAAGCAGAGCGTTTCGGCGCAAAAGCCCTTTTAGTCGGCGCTTATGAGGAAAAAAAGAAAGCAGAAACAATCATCCACCTAGAAGAGTTAGAAAGGTTAACAGAAACCTTTGGCCTTCCTGTAGTCGGTCTTTTAGCTTGTCCTTTGCGTAAGATCTCTGCCAAAACGTTTTTAGGGAAGGGAAAAGTAGAAGAAATCAAGCACCTTGCAAAAGAAAAAGAAGCTACTCTCATTATTTTCGATCATGAGATTTCTCCGCAGCAGCAAAGAAACCTAGAAAAAGAAATTGAAGCGATGGTAGTAGATCGCACAGAGCTGATCCTCGCTGTATTTGGTCAAAGAGCCCATACGAAAGAAGCGAAAATGCAGATTGCTTTAGCCGAATACACCTTTCAATTACCTCGATTGAAAAAGCTTTGGACCCACTTAGGCAGGCAGCGTGTAGGCGGCGGTGGCAAAGGAGGGATTTTAAAGGGAGAGGGAGAAAGGCAAATTGAAATTGACCGCAGGCTTTTGAGAAGTAAGATCTCTTCAATTAAACAAGAACTTGTGCAATTAGAAAAAACAAGGGCATTAAAAAGGGCTAAGCGTAAACGGGAGGGAAGAACAAGTTTTGCGATCATCGGCTATACCAATGCGGGTAAATCCACCCTGTTAAATGCGCTGACGGAAGCTGCCGTATTTGTAGAAGATAAGCTCTTTGCTACTCTAGATACTAAAGCTAAAAGCTACCTTCTTCCAAACAATCAAAAAATCATTTTAATCGATACCGTAGGATTTATCCGAAAACTGCCTCATAGGTTAGTAGAAGCATTTAAAAGCACTTTAGAAGAAGCTTTTCATGCAGATATCTTACTGCATCTCATCGACGCTTCTAGTCCTAATATACTCGAGGAAATTGCCGCTTCAGAAGAAGTGTTAAAAGAGCTTAAAGCAGATAAAAAACCTAGAATACGCGTGCTCAATAAAATCGAAAAAGCGGAAACAAAAGAAGCCAAGCTACTTCGCTACCGGTTCCCAAAACTGATATCGATATCTGCTAAGAAAAAAATGCATTTTGATTGTTTAATTCAGGGGATGGTAGAAGAAATGGCGCATCTTCGAAAAGAAGCGCTATTTCGGTTTGATCAGAAAGATTATAAATTTGCTGCAAAGCTAATGGAAAAAGCAGAGATCATAGAAAAGATCTATGACAAAAATGATTTAATAGTAAAGGCAAGAGTAGCGCCGTCTCTTGCCAATGCGTTTCAGAACTTTCAGATTAAAAATTATCCTTCACCAGCTGAATAAGTCCTGATGAAAACATCTGAATAGCAATTAAAATCACCAACATGCCGCCGAGTCTTTCAACAGCCTGCATGCCTTTATCTCCCAAAAGTCTTTGTATGCGGGGAGAAAAGATCAAAATCACCACAGATGGAATCCATGCAGCGATAATAGATAAAGACACAAGAAGGGGGCTATTTGTCTTTGCAGCGTAAGTCATCGCCATCGTAATTGCGCCGGGACCTGTAATCACAGGGATTGCTAATGGTACAATCATCGGCTCAAACTTGGTTAAAGAGTCGAGGTCTTTTTCCTTGGGAAAGACCATGTCTAGCGATACAAGAAAAAGTAAAATTCCTCCTGCCATACCAATAATGGAATGGGTAATACCCAGGTAAAATAAAACCTTTTCTCCAAAAAATGTGAATACCAAAAGTACAATAAGGGCAGTCGACATTTCTCGAAAAATCAACAGCTTTTGTCTAGTAGGGCTGTAAGGAGATAAAATCGCTAAAAATAGGGGGATTTGTCCCACGGCGTTCATGATTAAAAAAAACGACATGGCAATATTGATAAACGTCAGTTCTTCCATAAAATTCTCAAGTTGCTGTAAGTAATAGGAACAATTATGACCAGTTTTGATAATCTTCGCAAGAACTTGTCTCTTGCTGTATTCTATTATACCTCCCATCGTACCAATGACAATGAGTTCTAGAATAAGATCAAAATATTGTAATATATTTGTTTTATAAAGAAACAGTTTTATTATTATTTTCAGCCGTAAAATTTTCCGGTAGTTGATCTTATCCTTGGTCTATCATTTTAGGTGGGATCTTTTCTTAGGTACTAGAATCTAATCCACCTTCCTGTGTTAACAATTCTTTTGCATTCTGCGTTATAACAAATGATCGTTTCTCGTGAAAGTCGTCCTATACGTATGAATAACTATTCCTATGGTGTTGTGTATTAGGCTCATTTTCCGCATGGAGTGCCCCCCATTTAAAGTGAACCACCCTGTCTAACTCTAAAACATAGGAGTAAGACTAGATTTATGACTAAATCCAACCATATTGAGGTGATCACCTCAACAGAAAGACGTAGACGATGGAGCGCTGAGGACAAAAAAGCGATTGTTGAACAAACCTACCAACCTGGGATGAGCGTTTCCCTTATAGCCCGCAAATAGGATATAAGTCCCAGCCAACTATTTACATGGAGAAGACTCATGGAAGAGGGAAGCTTGGAAGCGGGCAATAGCAGCGATGGAGCGGCTCCAAAGAGCCAACTCAAAGAGCTGCAAAAGCAGATCAGAGAACTAGAAAGGCTTCTGGGTAGAAAAACATTAGAGAATGAGATCCTTCAAGACGCTCTTAGGCTAGCGCAGGAAAAAAAACTCATCTCGCGGCAAGCTTGGTCGAAGAAAGGCGGTATGCAATGAGAGCTATTTCCAAAGCTCTACAGGTCTCTCGACCGGGACTCGTTAAGAAAAAACGGCAACGTTCTAAAAGCTACAAAAAGAATGACCAAGAGCTAGTGGATAAGATCAAGACTATCCTATCTGATAGACCCACTTATGGATACAGAAGGGTAACAGCAATGATCAATCACTCCCTCAAAAGCAAAGGAGATCCTCTTGTGAACCACAAGAGGATCTATCGAGTCATGAAGCAAAATAAGCTCTTATTAAAAAAACCTAAAATAAAAGAAAAAAGAGCGCATACCGGTAAAGTAGCAACGATTACAAGCAACATCCGTTGGTGCTCAGACAGCTTTAGTGTTGGGTGCCTCAACGGGGAACGGGTGCATATAGCGTTCTCAATCGACGCATGTGACCGGGAAGTTCTGAGGTACGTGGCCTCAACCATCGGAATCGATGGTGAGGCCATCAGAGATCTGATGTTAGAAAGCGTGGAGCATAGAACAGGAAAAAACCGATTAACTACACCAATCCAATGGCTATCGGATAATGGAAGTTGTTATACAGCCAAAGAGACCGTCCGTTTCGGTAGAGATCTAGGTTTAGAAATCTGCACAACACCGGCGTATAGTCCAGAGAGTAATGGAATCTCAGAAGCGTTTGTTAAAACGTTTAAAAGAGACTATGTATGGCCAAATGACATCTCAAATGCTAATGCTAGAAAAACTAGACGAATGGTTTGAAGATTATAATGAAAAGGCGCCCCATAAGGCGTTAAAAATGCTCTCGCCAAGAGAGTATATAGAAAAAACGAAGTTAGCAGGTTAGTGGTACACTTTTTTTGAGGCTACTCCACCGCAAGGGATTGAAAGTCTCACTACAATAAGATTTTTTTTCTTAATTTTCTTGAAAAAATCTTGACCTTAGCTATAATATTGAGCTTTAAATTATAAAGGTGGACCTTGTATGACTGTTCCAATTATAAAAAGCACCTCAGCGGAGATGGCGGAATCCACTGTAGTGCGATCACATTTTCTAGTAATTGCAGCAACTACAATTGTAGTTTCTTCTGTAGCTATTGCCGTATTTGTCAAACTTTCCTTGTGGGCGCAGTGTTTAAATGCCCTTGTCGGGCTGATTTCTTTAATTTCTGCCAGAGAAATCCTTCATTGTTCATTGACTGTAAATAATATGCTATGTGATAGATTTGGAGACAAACATTCTTCCCCGGAAGCTAATGATAGGTTCGACTCTGAAATGCAAAGTCGTCGAACCATTTTAGGGTATATTATCCCATTGCTCCGAAAAAGCTCATACCGTAAGGCTTTTGGACTTGCTTGAATCTTAGAGTAGGTCTTGGAACGGGTTTTTTAGATTCAATAACAAGTGGGCTTAGTGAATTTACCTGAGCTAAAGCATTTCAGCGCTTTTCTCAGGTAATCTGGAAAATTCAGCATTTTGAGACTGATAGCACCTTATTACCCGCGCTTATCCCCATCCCGTTGTTGATCAAGTAAATAGGATATCGTTTTAAAATGTGCTGCATTTTCTGGATGAAAATATCCGATGTGTTTCATAATCTCGTTTTACTTGTTAACAAATGATTCTTTTATGGCATCAGCTTCTGTCGGTTCTCGTTCTCCAGATGACACATCAATTTCTCCCTTACTTCAGTCTCATTTCATTACCATTCCAGGTGTTGTAGTTACAGTCTCTTGCGCTCTTGCGCTATTTTCTAGTATTTCTTTAGGGGCAAAAATCGCATGCGCATCTATTGGTATTATTTCCACTGTTTTTATAAATAGAGCCTTTTCCTGGATACTACAAGCGATTCCACCTCCCAGTGATGGCAATCCTAAAGGAAACGCACTTACAGAGGCAGCCTATATGTTATCTCATTTTTTTGTGGTTATAGGTACGGCCCTTGCTACTATGTCTGTTGCTATTGGAGTATTTGCGAAGGCGTCTTTATGGGTGACAATTCCCTGCGGACTACTGGGCGCCATTTCTTCTGTTTTTGTAATAGCCGTCTGC
The DNA here is from genome assembly GCA_937899275.1 of uncultured Chlamydiae bacterium. Taxonomy (GTDB): domain Bacteria; phylum Chlamydiota; class Chlamydiia; order Chlamydiales; family SM23-39; genus CALBPE01. The sequence continues at coordinate 7,696 of CALBPE010000015.1, read as the reverse complement.
TTCTTCTCAGAAACCATACTTAAATCGCCAGAAAGCTCGTCAGATTTACGTTAAGATAATACGCAGCTCCTTTATTTTATTTGGATCAAGATTTTTGTTGTAGCGCATAGAGGCGCCAATTTTTAACTTTACGTTTTTTTTGTAGCTTTTCAGTAAATGACACATAGCGTAAATTCAGCGTGATTTTGTTTTAGACTTTGTCTATAATCGAGCTGGTAGTTTTATGAAAAAGAAAAAAACCTTTAGCGTCTCTACACTTGGATGTAGAACAAACCAATACGAATCAAGCGCGTATAGCAATCAGCTAGAAAAGATGGGCTACACCCGGGTAAAAGAGGGGGATGTAGCTAATCTTTGCATCATCAATACCTGTACGGTCACGAAATCTGCCGATCAGCGCTCTAAAGCAAAGATTGCGCAAGAAATAAAGAAGCATCCAGGTGCAAAAATTGTGGTAACGGGATGTTTAGTAGAGTCTTCTGCAGAAGTTAGAGAAGAGATCTTAGAGCTTGGAAGTAGTAGCGCTTTGCCGATACAAATTGTGAGGAATCAGGAAAAAGAGTCTCTTATCTCTGAGGTGTTTCCAGATGAAGAAAACTACCCTGAATTTGTAATCAACCAGTTTGAAGCAAGAACAAGAGCGTTTGTGAAAATTCAAGATGGTTGCAACTCTTTTTGCACCTACTGCATCATTCCTTATGTTCGTGGAAGATCTCGATCAAGAAAGATTCCGGAGATTTTAAGTGAAATCCGCTCTCTTGTGGAAAGTGGGTATAAAGAAGTGGTTCTTACAGGTATCAATATTGGAGATTTTGAAGATGGTGATCAAAGGTTATCTGATCTTATTAGATTGGTAGATCAAGTAGAGGGCCTTGAAAGAATCCGCGTTTCTTCGATCGATCCTGACGAAGTAGATGATCCTTTAAAAGATGCGATTTTGCAGGGTAAAAATACCTGCCCTAGTATGCATATTGTATTGCAATCGGGATCAAATAGCATCTTGAAGCGGATGAACCGAAAATATACCCGTCAGATGTTTTTTGATTCTTTAGATCGCCTTAGAGAAGATAATCCCGATTTTACCTGCACAACAGATATCATCGTAGGTTTTCCAGGAGAAACAGAAGAAGATTTTGCAGATACAATAGACGCTGTGGAAAAAGCAGAGTTTGCTAAGGTGCATATGTTTCCCTACTCTCCTAGGAAAAGAACAAAAGCAGCTCTTTATAAAAATCCTGTTTCTCCAGAAGAGATCAAACGAAGAAAAACCCTTCTTTTGCATAAAGCAGAAGAGGTTGCCTACAAATTACGAGAGCGCTTTGTAGGAAAAACTGTCTACGTTCTTGTGGAACAAAAAATGGAGTCTGGTTTTTTCGGGCATAGCGAGCATTTTTTACCCGTGTATATCCAAAGTACCTCGTTGAAGCAAAATCTTCTTGTTCCGGTCAAACTAACCAAAAATACCCCTATGGGCCTTGAGGGGATATGCGTATAACGATTGCAAAGCCGTTTGCACCTTTTTCTCAAGAATTTGGTGTAAAACTTCCCCTACTTCGAACGCGGTGGGTTTTACGCGTATATCCCACAAAGTGGATCTTATCAAATGGCAAGAAGCAAACAGAAATCCAATTTTCTCTGCACGGCCCTTTTCAGAATTTTCTTGTGATGCTGAATTTAGAAAAAGAACGGATCGAAGTTTCTGGAAAAGCGCAGGAAGGTTTTTTCCGGTTTTATCTTTTATCAAAAAACCAAATTCAGCTTGTCACAAAAAAAGCGCCCTCTTCTTGTAAAATTACGCTATCGGGAACATCTTTAGAAGCGATTAACGTAGAAAAAATCGATCCCTTTGTGGAAAAGCTTTCCCTGGGCGTGCATAAAACGCAAGATATCACCATGATTCGAAGAAGGGATGCTCTTGAAGAGATTTTACCGCTTTGGCATCGAGTAGCAGGATTTTACCCTGCGACTCATGTATCTACTTTACCGGTACAAGCCGATGTAGAAGCTGGTCCAGAAACCAGTCCAAAAACCGGTCCAAAAACTGGTTTAGAAGCTGGTATAGAGCAGCTATACAAAACCTTTCATGGGGAGTTTTCTGGGATATTTTGCCCAGAAAAAGATCCCTACTACCAACGTATTGAAGGAAGTATTTCCTCTCCTTTAGATTACGGCCCCAATCTGATTCGGCAGCTATTTTTCTCAGAACACGGTGAAGATTTACACGTGCTGAAAAAAGTATTTTTCCCTTTTGGCAAAATGCAGGGAATACAAACAGCTCTTGGATCTGTTGATTTTTCTTGGGCGAAAAAAAAACTAAGAGAGCTCGTATTACAGGTAGAAAAAGCAGGAAAGCTTAAAATCAAAACAGCTCCTTCGATAAAATACTGCCGGGTTTTTAAAAATAGGTCTTGTATTCATAAAAAGATGCCGCTTACTATGAGCATGCCGGCAGAAGCGGGCTGCACCTATACATTTGATCGATTTGCAAAGTAAGAGCTGTATCCACTTTACTAAATGAAAAAAATCTCTTCAAAAAAAGACTACCTTGATCTTGTCAAAACTCTTTGTTATCACGATGAGCTTTATTACACAAAAGCGCAGCCTACTCTGTCTGATTATGAATACGATCAGCTATTTCAACTATTGCAAGAATATGAAAAAGCGCATCCAGAAGACATCCACGTCCACTCCCCATCGCACCGCATTTCGGATCCTTTAACAAAAGGATTTGCAAAAAAGCCGCACCAAACTCCGATGCTTTCTTTAGCAAATACGTATTCTGAAAAAGAAATACAAGATTTCATCGATCGGATAAAAAAACGGCTGAATAAAACTAAGATCACCTTTAGCGTAGAGCTAAAAATGGATGGCGTTGCCGTTTCTGTTTTGTATGAAAAAGGAAAATTAGTCCAGGCGCTCACAAGAGGCAATGGGCAAATTGGTGATGAGATCACCAATAATATGAAAACTATTCGCTCGCTTCCTTTGACGCTTAAAGGAGAAAATATTCCCGATCAGCTTGAGGTAAGAGGAGAGGTGTATTTGCCTAATACCACATTTTTACAGCTTAACCAAGAGAGAGAAGAAAATGGTCAACCTCTTTGGGCTAACCCTAGAAATGCAGCAGCAGGTTCTTTAAAACTCCTTGATCCAGGAGAGGTATCACGCCGCAAGCTATCTGTAGTTTTTTATGGGGTATCTACGGTAGAGCGCTTTACCTCGCAGTATGAGGTGCATCTTGCTTTAAAGCGCTTAGGTCTTCCTGTCGCTAAAGAAGAGCACTTTGCAAAGTGCTCTTCTTTAGAAGAAATTCTGACGTTTTCTCACCATATAGAAAAAATCCGAGAAAAACTGCCTTTTGCTATCGATGGGGTGGTCATTAAAGTAGATCAACTAGCGTATCACGACCGGCTGGGATTTACAGGGAAATGCCCCCGTTCTTGTGTTGCATATAAGTTTGCGCCAGACCGCGTAGAAAGCCAGATTGAGTCGATTACCTTACAATTGGGAAGAACAGGTGTTGTAACCCCTGTAGCAGAACTTACCCCAGTACATGTAAGCGGCAGCACCATTTCTAGAGCAACGCTACACAACCAAGAAGAAATCGCTCGTAAAGATATTCGGATAGGGGATTTTGTCTGGGTGGAAAAAGGGGGAGATGTGATTCCAAAAGTGGTTGAGGTGATTGTGGAAAAACGGGGCCAAGGATCTACAAAGTGGCGAATGCCTACAAAATGCCCTTTTTGCTCAACACCTCTTTTACAAGAAGAAGGGGAAGTAGCGGTCCGCTGTACGAACCCAGATTGCCCAGAAATGCAGCTGCAAAGATTGATTTTTTATGCTGGCAAACAAGGGATGGATATTGGGTTTTTAGGGCAGAAAGTGATGGAAAAGCTAGTTACAGCAGGTGTTGTTCGCTCGTTTAGCGATATCTATACAATCGATGAAAAGGATTTAAAAAACTTAGAGCAATTTAAAGAAAAGTCAATAGCCAATCTTTTAGGTAGCATTGAGCGCTCAAAAAACGTTTCCTTGCACCGTTTTATTCTAGCCCTGGGAATTAAATACGTGGGGAAAGAAACAGCTCTTGCTTTGGAGGAAAAAGCAGGCTGCATTAAAACGCTTGCAACATTTTCTGAAGAAGACCTTTTGCAAATCGATGGGATAGGGGAAAAAGCGGCGCAGTCGATTGCAGCGTTTTTTCAAGATCCTAAGCTGCAAAAGGAGTTGCACGATTTACTTGCTGTAGGCGTTTTGCCAAGATATGAGAAAAAAATGGTAGATAAAGACCATCTTTTTTATGGAAAAACTTTTGTCCTTACCGGAACCCTTTCTTCGTTAACTCGAAATGATGCTGCGGATAGAATTAAAGAAAAAGGGGGCGTTATAAAAAATTCTGTGAGCAAAAAAACAGATTATCTCATTGCAGGAAAAGAGCCTGGGTCGAAATATGATAAAGCCGTTTCTTTAGATGTAGAGATCTTAGACGAGAAAAGCTTTTTAGAGGCCCTTGGATCTTAAGAAACCACTTCTCCGATCAGAGTCTGGTGGTGAAAACCGGTGATTTTTACAGACACCTCTTGACCAATTTGCGATGGATCTGCTTCACAAATCACTTTTTTCCAACATCTAGTTCTACCGTAAAGATGCTTTTGATCTTTATTTTCTCTTTCTAATAGCACCTGTACAGATGCGCCTAGCATATGGGAGCGTTTTTCTGCAGCAATTGTAGCATAAAGATCCATCAGCTTTTTCAGGCGGAAATCTTTTTCCTCTGGAGATACATCGTCTTTCCAGCGCATTGCAGGAGTGCCTTTTCTTGGGCTATACGTATACAAAAAAGCCACATCATAACCTACGTCTTCGAAGACTTTGTATGTTTCTTCAAATTCTTCTCTTGTTTCTGTAGGAAAACCTACAATAATATCGGTTCCAAGAGCTACATTAGGTACAATTTCTTTCAGAAGGGCAACTTTTTCTAAGTACTCTTCTTTTGTATAGATCCGGTGCATTTTTTTTAGGATTCTACTTGATCCTGCCTGAACGGGGAAATGGACCAAATTACAAGAAGAGGGAAGATCTCGAATCGCATACATGAGCTCTTTTGTGATATCTACAGGATGCGATGTCATAAAACGGATACGAAGAAGACCTGGAATTTTATCCAAACGGTACAAAAGATCGTGAAAAAGACAGTTCCACTCTTTTTGGTCTTTTCCATAGCTGTTGACATTTTGTCCTAAAAGGGTGATCTCTTTATAGCCTGCATCGACTAATTTTTGACATTCCTCCACAATGCTATCGGGTGATCTCGAAACTTCCTGCCCTCTGGTATAAGGAACAACGCAGTAGGTGCAAAACTTATCACACCCACGAATGATCGAGACGTGAGCTTTAATGGGATCTTTTCTATGGGCAATAAAATAATCTAGGTTTTCTTCAAAGCGATCTTCTGTGCGAAATACTTGGGTATTTGTGGTTAATACTTCGTCTAAAACCGCATCTAAATTGGAGATATTGTTTGTTCCAAGTACAAAATCTAGATGGGGAAATTTCCGAAAGAGGGAAGATTTTTTTGCCATAGCCATGCAGCCTGTAACGCCGATGACCTGGTTTTTTTGTCTTCTTCCTAGCTGGCCTAATTTCCCCATGACCTTTCTTTCTGCTAGATCCCGAATGGAGCAGGTATTGAAAATCAACAGGTCTGCATCTTCTTCTGAGGATTCTTCTAGCCCTCGCTGCTTTAAGATCCCTACCATAATTTCCGTATCAAGCTCGTTCATTTGGCAGCCATACGTGCGAAAATGGTAGGTGGATAAATTGCGTTTTTTCATGATCTACTCAGTACTATTCTCCTTCAAGTTTAACACAGCTCAGGAGAATATCTCCAGATTTTCCTAATCGAGTTATGCCTGTTTTCCCTCGTTTTGTCTGTTTGAAGAAGGAGAGTCAAGAGACCAAACGATAGGAGCGGTAGAAACAAAAGTGAAGGTCCACTGCGCTAAAAACGGCATAACGCTTGATTGCTTCTGTAGCCGTGAAACCGCTAAGCGGAAAAAAGCCTGCAAGAAGAAACTGTACCACCAAGCAGATGTATATTTAATAAAAGGCTTTTCTGTTTTCTTATGAGAAAGAGAGGCAAGGCTATAAGACATGCAGTTACAAATAACAGCTTCTGGAGACCCATCGTCTACGAAGAAGAGCCTTCTCGTAGTCCATAAAAGCGCTATTACAGAAGCAGTTGTAGCTATCCTACCTTTTTCAGGATGTTCCCCTTCTTCAGGGTAGGGTAGCGCTGAGCGAACAGCTGTGCTTGAAAGATCAAATGTAAAGAAATACTGGAATACAAAGTTTACGAAACGGCCTTCCGATTTAAGTATTGGTTCGCTAGAAGGAGCGTACAGCCAGCCGTCATAGTGCACTGCTTTGCGAAGACATGCATAAAAAGTGGTTACTGCATGCGTTGGTAAATATTCATAGGATATTTTCTTTGTTTTCACGCTTTTTTCATCTGTTCCTGCAGATCTTTCTCTACCGTCTATGGAACTTTTTTCCAAAGGGGTATCTGCACGAAATAGGCAGCGTTTGGCTATTTCGTTGACTAAAAGGAAAAAAGCGCTGATATACAGCGCAGGTCTAGGATCCCAAGGACTGTAATCTTCTGGGTTAAAATCAAATAATTTTGTGACAGATGGGGTAGTGAACATGTGGTTGCCTCAGTTTATGATTGTTTCAGGGTAGAGTTGCCATTTTCCGGCTAAAAAACCTTTGAAATAAAGGGGGTTTTTTTCTATGATGGTAAATCATACATATTATTCGGATTTTTAAAAAATGAATCATAAACACCGTACGAAATTTATCTCAAAAGAAGAAGCGATTCGAGAAAGAAAATGTTTTCTTTTTGATGCCAAAGGGAAAATTTTAGGCCGCTTTGCATCAGAAATTGCGAAAGTTCTTCAAGGGAAACATAAAACAAATTTTACTCCCAACCAAAACATGGGAGACGCTGTTGTAGTGATCAATGTAGAGCACCTTGTGCTCACAAAAGATAAAGCAGCGCAAAAAAAATACTATAGACACTCAGGTCATGTAGGGGCTTTAAAGGAAATTCCTTATAGCGAGATCCATGAAAAAGATCCTGGCTTCCCATTGAAAAATGCAGTGAAAAAAATGCTTCCTAAAACAAAATTGGGACGAGCGCAGATCAAAAATATGCACCTATTTAAGGGAGACTCGCATAACATGCAGGCGCAAAAGCCCATTCCAGTAACGATTTAATGAGAAAAGAATAGATTATGGCAAAGCAAGCAATCCAAGAAACTGTTGATGTTGGTCGCAGAAAAACTGCAGTAGCCTCTGTTAGGCTAAGACCTGGAACAGGTAAGGTAAAGGTCAACGGTAGAGAGTTTTCTGACTACTTTAAAGTACCTCATCAAAGAACGGTAGCTACCGCTCCACTGATTAAGCTGTCTTACGAAACAAAATATGATATCATTATTCGGGTAAAAGGTGGCGGTTTAGAAGCGCAATCAGAGGCTATTCGTCTAGGTATTGCAAGAGCTCTTGTACGAGAAGATGAAGAGCTGCGCAAAGTACTGAAAGATGTGGGCTATTTAACCCGCGATTCTAGAGAAAAAGAACGAAAGAAATATGGCCGCGCTGGCGCTCGTAAAAGCTTCATCTTCTCTAAACGTTT
>CALBPE010000014.1 GCA_937899275.1 uncultured Chlamydiae bacterium | reverse complement strand
AATTAGTAGCCGAAGCTTACTACAATCTGTGCGTTGCGCGTCATCAGCTAAAAGATTATGAAGGAGCTATTTCTGATTTCAACAAAGTCTTAGTAATTAATCCCAATTATGCTGATGCTTTCTGCTACCGTGATTTGAATATGATCGATGTGTTTGTTATTCCAAAGAGATTCAAAAATGGAGTTTGCTAAGCGAAACACCAAAATATTTTGTACGGTTTCTTTGCCAAGGTAATGATCGATTCTATAGATCTGACTCTCATGGAGCGACTCTTCGATTTCGTGTTGCAGCTTTTCTGCAGAAGAACTATCTCTTCCAAAAGGTTTTTCAATAATTACATTGGAAAATTTTTCTGCGCTTTCTTGAGGATTGTAGATGAGTCCGTGGGTTTTGAGCTTTTTTACAATCACAGGAAAAAATTTTGGCTGCACAGAAAGATAAAAAATACGATTTCCTTTTGTGCCATGTTCCGCATCGAGCTTATCTAAAAATACTCTCAGTTTTTTATACCCGTCGTCGTCGTCAAATGCCGCTTGATGATAGAATAACGATTGTTGGAAATGCTCCCAAAAAGGGGCGTCTAAAGGCTTGGTACGGGAAAACTGATCTACATCTTCTCCCATTTCTTTGCGGAATTCTTCATGCGTTTTGGGTCTTCTAGCAAAACCTACGCAGGCAAAGCTTGTTGGTAAAAGGCCATCTTTACCTAGGTTATAGATAGCTGGCATGAGTTTTCTGCCAGTAAGGTCTCCTGTTGCGCCAAATATCACAAGGATACAAGGGTTTGCTTGTTTTGTTTCTTCACTCATAGATAGTCATGTCTTTATGCATCTTTAGATGTCACATTGTAAGATTAGGCAAAAATCTGCAAGAGAAATTGCGCGTTTCATCCAGAGGATCTTGCTTGTAAAAAATCTCTAAGTAACATGACAGCAGATGTTGGGTCAATGATTTTTGTCCGTTTTTTTCGAGATAAATTGCTCAAAGAACGGTGCGCTTCTAGCGATGTGAAGCGCTCATCGAAAAAGTGGACTGTTGTAGAAAAAACCTCTTCGATGGCGCTTCCAAAAAGGCGCGCTTCTCTGCTCATAGCGCCCTCTTTTCCATTCGGAAGAAGGGGAAGGCCTATCACAATTTCCGCAATAGAATAGTGCAAGGTATTTTTTTGCACCGCTAAAGCAGATTCTTTATGCGTTTTTTTTGCAAGTACCGTAGTTAGTGGTAACGCCAAAATTTGGCCTGCGTCGGTGATGGCAAGACCAATTCTTTTCGCTCCATAATCGATTGCTAAAATCCGTTTCATAAATAAGTCATATCTGCTGCAATTTCACCGCAAGCAAGTGCATCTATTGGGAAATCTACGCCGGCTACATCATGGGGGTTTTCACTGATAACCACTTGAATAGAAAAGCCCTTTTCTAAGAAACGGAGCTGCTCGAGTTGCTCTTTTTGTTCCAGATCTGTTTGGGGCATTTTTTGGAGATTATGTAAAAATCTAGTTTTATACGCATACACTCCGATATGTTGATAATACTCTTCTGCTCCATGAGGAACTAAGCTTCTACTAAAGTAAAGAGCTTGGTTATTTTCGCTAAATACACATTTGACTACTTGAGGTTTAACCGCGTCTTTTTTCGAGATCTTTTGCACAGCTGTCGCAATATCTAACGAAGGATTTTCTGCAAAAGCTTCGAGTAGATTTTCTACCGTTTTAGGCGATAAGAAGGGATGGTCTCCCTGCGCATTAACGAGTAGATCAAAGCTTTGTAGCTGCTGATTTGTATAAAGCGCCTCCACAATACGGTCTGTTCCTGTCTTTGGCTTAGATGAGGTAAAGATGATCGGCGCAATATCTTGCACTTCACGTGCGATTTCTATGCTATCAGTTAGCACATACGCAGGTATTGGAAAAGATCGCGCATTTTCTACTGTCCGTCTAATTAAAGATTTTCCTTGGATAAGGTGGAGCATTTTCCTTGGAAAACGGGAGCTTTCTAAGCGAGCAGGAATCACACAAGCAGCTTTCATTGCAGATTTCATCAGATAGTTTTTTTATTGTATTTTCAAATGGTATTTGTTTATCTAATTAACAGCAAGAAAACCGAACAAAGGATAGAGAGTTGCGATTAGAAGAGATACGAAGAGAGTTTCATCCGGTACTACCTAAAGCTCTGCGTGGATGTAAGCTGCGCTTACAAGAAGATCCTAAAGGAAATTTTCAAGCAAAAGATGCATCTGTAGAATCTGCTTTTCCCCATACCTTTCATCATCCATTACTTTGGGTTTCTACCGAGGGAAAAGAAAAGATTCCACCGAAAAAACAAACAATCCGGGTAGGTGTAGTGTTTTCTGGAGGGCAAGCTCCAGGTGGACACAACGTGATCGCGGGAATTTTCGATGCTTTGCAAGAGCGTTTTACTGACCCTACTTTGATCGGATTTATCGGAGGACCTGAGGGGATTTTAGAAAACCAGACGACTCTTTTGACCAAAGAAAAGGTGGATCTCTACCGCAATCAAGGCGGCTTTGATCTGTTAGGCTCTGGCCGCACAAAGATTGAAGGGAAAAAAGCGATTGAAAAAGCGTATCAAAATAGCAAAGATTTGAGACTACAAGGACTTGTCATTATCGGAGGGGATGATTCCAATACCAATGCGGCTGTTTTGGCAGAAGCTTTTTCGCAAAAAGATCGTAGGATCGCGGTGATTGGCGTTCCAAAGACTATTGATGGCGACTTGCAATCTGATTACACACCGATTTCTTTTGGGTTTCATACGGCAACTTCGGTTTATGCAGAAATGGTGGGAAATATTGCAAAAGATGCTTCTTCTGCAAAGAAATATTACCACTTCATCCGTCTTATGGGAAGATCTGCTTCCCATGTAACTCTAGAATGCGCTTTGAAAACCCAGCCAAATTTTGCTTTGATCTCTGAGGAGTGTTTAGAGAAAAAAAAGAGCGTTTTTTCTGTAGTCGAAGAACTTGTTTCTTTGATCAAAAAAAGAGCAAATCAGGGTAAGTACTATGGAGTTATACTCATTCCCGAAGGGTTGTTAGAGTTTTTAACCGATATGAAACAGCTGATTTCTTCGATCAATGAAGCGCTTTTTCAAGGTGTATCGTCTGTAGAATCTACCCTTCAAGAAAGCGAAAAAAAGCTATTTTCCGCTCTTCCAAAGTCGATTCAAAAACAGCTCTTAATGGACCGTGATCCTCACGGCAATGTGCAGGTTTCCAAAATCTCTACCGAAGGCCTTTTAGTTGCTATGGTAGAAGAAAAACTCCGAGCTTTTCCAGAAGTGGCTAATAAATTTCATCCTGCTTCCCACTTTTTTGTGTATGAAGGAAGAGCTTCTCTCCCTTCAAATTTTGACGCTAACTACTGCTACAGTTTAGGTAAAATCGCTGCTTTACTACTTGAAGACGGAAAAACGGGGTATATGGCAAGTCTTTTACATCTACATAAGCCAGTAGATGAATGGCAACCATTAGCTCTTCCTATTGCTAAGATGCTGCATACCGAAAGAAGAAAGGGAAAAGAAAAGCTTGTCATTGCAAAAGCTTTGGTTTGTTTTTCATCAGAAGCCTATCAAACTTTTGCAAAAAAAAGAGGGGATTGGGAGCTTTCTGATGCCTACCTTTGCCCCGGTCCTATGCAATTTTTTGGACCCTCTGCAGTCGTAGATGCGCACCCTTTTTCACTGAGAAAGCCTAATTTAGGGTTATGATAAAGGGTTTGTTGAGGCTTTTATCTCGTTTTCTTCTTCTTGGATAAGTTGGATTTTTTTCCATGATCCTTTTTGGTAGCGCCTGAGATAAATCAAGCAAGAAAGCAAAGAATATGCTGCATAGATACTCCACGCCATCTCGACGGATAACGCGTTTTTTTCGATTAAAATGTAGATCGGAATAATGAGTAAGAGCCAGACATTAAGGCTGCCTGCTATCAGTAAAAACAAGGTATCTCCAGCAGCGGTTAGTATACCCGCCACAATCCAGCGTATTCCTTCAAATGAGATGTAGAAAAAGGCGCATACAAGGCAAAACCAAAGAGTGCCTATAGCAGACGGCTCCAATGATGTCGTAGGAAATAGGTATAGCACCGATTCTGTAGGAGCAAAAAATGCCAGCGCAATCAACAAAGAAAATCCACACTGCAGATAGACGCCTGATTTAAGTACCTGCTGGATTTCTTGCGTGTATTTTGAGCCGATGAAGTTTCCAGAGATGGCAGTGACCCCTCTACTGACTCCTTCAATAAAAAAAGAGAGGAGAATCAAAAACGTTTGGCATATCCCAGAAATGGCAATATGGTCTTTGCTTAGTCTATGCATGCACTCATAAAAAATGGCAATACCTGCTATTTCCAGCATATAAAAAACGCCTTGAGGCAGTCCCACTTTACATGAGCGGATGAATAAAGGGATATTCAAAGAGTGGTTATTTGTGGCAAATGCGTTTCGATAAGATGGATGCATAAAAAAAGCAAATAACAGCACTGCCTGCACGATATAACCTAAAGATGTGGCAATCGCTGCTCCTTTAATCCCCATTTCAGGTATCCAGGGATCTAGACCAAAAATAAAAAGAGCATCAAAAATGATATTGAGGACGTTGCCTAAAATGGCAAGATAGATCAAAAGAGCTGTTTTGCCCCTGCCTATATAAAAACCGCTTAGCGCGGTCATTAAAACGTAAAAAGGGGCAAATACAAGTAGGTAAGAAAAATATTGCCTTTGTTCTACTTGCGTGGCCATCGGAAAAATCCAGTTGGAGCCGTATAAGGCAATAGGCCAAAAAAACAAGACAGATAAAAGAGAGATCCAAATCATCTGCCAAATAGAAGGGCCAATAAGTTTAGGTCTTTTAGCGCCATTGAACTGCGCTACAAATACTTCGCTCATTGAGGATAGCATACCAAAGCCCCCCATAAACGCCCACGCCCAGGTTCCCGCGCTGACTGCACTATGAAACGATGCAGCAGAATAGCTTGCTAAAAAGATCCGATCGACGAAAATCATGAAATAAGCAGCTAAATGGGAAAGCATCAAAGGAAGAGAAATGCTCCAAAGCTCTTTTATACTGCCAGGTGGATGCTCAGTTAGGGAGGAAGGTTCTGTCGTTTCCATACATCCTTAGGATAACATAATTGCAGAGATTTTTGGCTGCAGAAAATCGCACTATTGGCGAAACTAATCTATATATGTGCGCTTTGAGAACAAGTCTACCAGTATTTTTCCGAATCAAGTGGTTTTGGCTAAAAGAAATGTTGCACGCCTGTTTTTACCTGCATACTAGGCGCATGCTCCTGATCGAAGCGATGTATTTTTTCTTATATTTGGGGAAAAGCCCCTATCAAATCGCTAAAAAATCTCCGTCTACTCATCCACTGGGTAACATCTATGGGGAGACTCCACCAAAGATACTAAAAAAAATTGGAGAAAAAACAGGTTTATCAAAGGGTAAAACCTATTTAGAACTAGGTTCTGGCAGAGGAAAAGGGGTGTTTTTTATGAGAGAGGTGTTTTCTGCAGTCTCTACCGGTCTAGACTGGGTAGAGCCTTTTATCGAATCTTCTATAGGGATAAAAAATTTTTTGCGGATAGAAGGTGTGCATTTTCAGGTGCAAGATATCTTCCAGACTTCCCTTCCTAAAGCCGATGTAGTATATATATATAGCACATCTTTGTCAGACGCTGAGTTTTTGCAACTGGCAAAGCAGCTCATATCTTTTCCCAAAGGGGCCTATGTGGCAACTGTAAGTGAGCCTCTTGCTTATTACTCTGCTGATTGGAAGGTAGAAAGCCGCTTTAAAGCGGCCTATCCTTGGGGCAAAGCTGATGTGTTTATTCAAAAAAAAGTAGAGTAGGTATCGATGGATATTCCCTATAAAAAGCTTTCTTCTGGTGTCAAAATGCCTGTACTTGGTCTTGGCACATGGAAGCTAAAGCAAGATGCGTGTACAAAAGTGATACAAGATGCTTGGCATGCTGGATACCGGCATATCGACACAGCGGATGTGTATCAAAACCATCTAGATATTGCTAAAGGGCTTAAAGGCGCATCAAGGGAGGAGTTATTTCTTGTGAGTAAACTGTGGCATGAAGAGCATCATCCAGATCAAGTAGAGCCTGCTTTAGACCGCGCTCTTAAAGAGCTGCAAGTAGATTATTTGGACGCTTACCTTGTCCATTGGCCTAAAAAAAAAGGCCACCTTCCCGATGTGATCTATAAAATGGATCAGATGATGGAAAAGGGAAAAATCCGTACATATGGCATGTGTAATGGGACAATTCATCATATGCAAGATGTGCTCAATCAAGGGCTCAAACTCTATATCCATCAATTTGAACTGCACCCTTTATTTGTCGACGAAAACATCATCCAGTTTTGTCAAATGCAAGAAATCGCAATTACAGCCTATTCTCCCTTAGGTAAAGGAGAGATTTTACAGCACCCTACCTTGGTGGATTTGGCGAAAAAAAAGGATCGATCCCCAGCGCAAATTGTATTAGCCTGGTGTTTACATAAGGATTTTATCGCCATACCAAAAGCAAGCTCGCCTCTGCATTTAGAACAAAATATCGCAAGCTGTTTGATCCGGCTTTCTGTCAAAGAGGTTTCTTTAATCGATGCAATCAATGAAAATAAGCGGCTGATTCATCCAGATTTTGCTGAATTTGACTACTAAAAAATATGTATATGAAGCGTAAAGTATCCCCATTTTTCCCCACAAGACCTGTCGCTATAGGCTCTATTTTTATTGGAGGCAATCATCCGATTGCTATCCAAACAATGACCAATACCGATACAAACGATATAACAGCCACAGTGCAGCAGATCATGGAGCTTAGTGACGCTGGAGCCTCGATTGTCCGCCTTACGGTGCAAGGAAAAAAAGAGGCAAAGTCGTGTGAAAAAATCAAAAATATCCTCGTGCAAAAAGGATACAACGTACCTCTTGTAGCCGATATCCATTTTTACCCTCCAGCAGCCCTTTTTTCTGCAGAATTTATGGATAAAGTTCGGATTAATCCAGGGAATTTTGCGGACAAAAGAGCCTCTTTTGCCAAAAAAAGCTATACTAACTTGGAGTATCAGCAAGAGCTTCATCGTATCGAAGAAAAATTTACCCCTCTTGTAAAGATTTGTAAACGCAACCAGACAGCTCTTCGTATCGGGGTAAACCACGGCTCTTTATCCGACAGAATCCTCAATGTCTATGGAGATACCCCGAAGGGTATGGTCGCCTCTGCTTTTGAATTTGCCGAGATCTGCCGAAAACACGATTTTCATCAGCTTGTTTTTTCCATGAAATCAAGTAACCCCCTTGTGATGATTGCAGCTTACCGCCATCTTATCGCTTCCATGCAGGAAAAAGGCTGGGATTATCCCTTACATTTAGGGGTGACTGAAGCGGGAGCAGGCGATGATGGTAGAATCAAATCCTCTCTTGGTATAGGCGCTCTTCTGCTTGAAGGGATTGGAGATACGATTCGGATTTCTTTGACGGAAGATCCCATCCATGAAATGGAGCCTTGCCGCAGGTTGCTGCGTTTTTCCACCGCATACCAAAGTCATTTTGTGAGAAAAAAAACGGAAAGAAAAGGAGCTGTATCCGCGTTTTTTGCTTTAGGAGAAAAGGATTTTCCTCTTGGTGATATGGACCGCAGGTTATCTCTTGAAAAAACACCTACTGGCTATACAAAAACGCTTTTTTCTCCCGATGCGCTTTTATTAGAAAAAGCTCCAGACTCTGTAGAAGAGTTAGAAAAAGTGCAAGAAGCAGGCATCTTGATTTTTGTGAAAAACTTCTCTTTGAAACCCGTAGAAACCCCTCTAATTCCGGTAACGCCGTGGAAGAAAAATGGACCGTATATAGAGAAAGCTCCTTTAGCTCTTTGGCTTGATGTACAAGATGTTAGCCTAGAAGAAATCGATCTTTGGGATCTTTCTACAGCAAACCAGATGCCAAATCACCTATTTATCTCTGCAGAAGGCGTAGATAGAATCGAAAAAACTCGGCGTATTTTGGAGAAAGTGCCTTCTCAAGTATCTACCTATATTTACGCTGCCTACGAAGAAGATCTTCGTTTAATGGGCTCTGCAGCGGAGATGGGCTCTATTCTCTGCGATGGTTGGAGTAATGGATTTTGCCTAGCTCCTCAAGGTTCTTTAGAAGAGCGCTCTTCCCGCACGTTTTCTTTATTACAGGCAGCTAGGTTGCGCTCGGTAAAAACAGAGTTTATCTCCTGCCCAGGATGCGGCCGCACGTTATTTGATTTACAAGAAGTATCTGAAAGAATCCGCCAAAAAACTGGGCACCTGCCTGGAGTGAAGGTAGCGATCATGGGCTGTATTGTAAACGGCCCTGGAGAAATGGCTGATGCAGATTTTGGCTATGTGGGATCGAGACCTGGTAAAGTGGATCTTTATGTTGGAAAAACTTGTGTAGAAAAGTACATCGATTTTGCTGATGCTGATGCAAAACTAATCCAGCTGATAAAAGATCATGGCAAGTGGGTAGAGCCTACTGCAGTAGAGCCTAATCAGTAAAGTCCACCTTTTTTCGCATAGTATTTTTGATGTTTTTCTTCTGCTGGATAAATCACGCTTACCGGTCTAATAGCAGCAGCTGGCTGATACCCCGCATCTTCTAGTTTTTTTCTAGCTGCGTTTGCAATAATTTTTTGCTCTTTTGTGAAGTAGTAGATCGCTGGCTGATAAGAGCTTCCCTTATCAAGGCCTTGCCC
Source organism: uncultured Chlamydiae bacterium (assembly GCA_937899275.1). Taxonomy (GTDB): domain Bacteria; phylum Chlamydiota; class Chlamydiia; order Chlamydiales; family SM23-39; genus CALBPE01. Next base: position 11,982 of record CALBPE010000014.1, on the reverse strand, counting down.
GTCTTTCTGCTCTATATCATGAAGGGAGAAAAACGCATCGACTAGCTGAGAAAAAGAGAGGATTTCAGGAGAGAAATGTAGAAGAATCGCTTCTTTATGGCCTGTTTTTTGTGAACATACTTCTTCATAACTAGGCTCTACAACAGATCCCCCAGTGTAGCCTACCTCTGTATAGGCTACACCAGAAATTTCATCGAATAGATACTGCACGCGCCAAAAGCATCCCGCAGCAAATACCGCTTTTGCATATCCTGTTTTGGTATAAGCAGGTAAAAAACGCAGTGAAAGGGAGTTTGTGCAGAAGCGGCGGTTTTTTTCGGTGCATTTTTCTCCAAGAAATAGATGGCCTAAATGCCCAAAGCATCTTGCACACTGAATTTCTGTTCTGACGCCATCTGGGTCTTGCAAGGTATGCAAGGCTCCAGGTAGGGCCTCATCAAAGCTGGGCCATCCACAGTGAGAAGAAAACTGCCCATCTGCAAGATACAAGGGAAGATCGCACTGCTTGCATACAAAAACGCCTGGAGGCTGTTTTTCTACATATGTTCCTGAAAAGGGGGGCTCTGTTCCTCGCTCCAGTAAAATTAGGCGCTCTTCTTGCGTTAGGGGGTGGTATCTTCTCATGGACAGCCTTTGCAATACTTTAGAAAATACAGCTCTTTTTTTTTTCACCAAAGATAAAAAATACTATGTGTAAACCTGCCGCTTTTGAGGTGTTGCGAGATTTTAGGTAAAGGTGCTAATATTTCTCCTTGTAAAAACGGCATTTATTCCTATGTATCACCACGAAAAAATTGAATCGAAATGGCGCGAGATATGGCAAGTAAAAAAGACTTATCAAGCGCATCAAAACCCTGATAAACCGAAATACTACATACTTGATATGTTTCCCTATCCTTCAGGTGCAGGTCTACATGTAGGCCATGTTACAGGATATACAGCAACCGACGTTATGGCAAGATACATGCGGTTAAAAAACTATGAGGTTCTCCACCCAATGGGATGGGATAGTTTTGGCCTTCCTGCCGAGCAGTATGCGATCCGTACGGGAACGCATCCGCAAAAAACTACAGAAAAAAATATCTCTACTTACCGAAGGCAGCTTACCGCGCTTGGCTTTAGTTTCGACTGGGATCGAGAAATCAATACCAGTGATCCAAAATATTACAAGTGGACCCAGTGGATCTTTTTGAAGTTGTATGCCCACGGTCTTGCTTATGAAGCAGAGTTTCCTGTGAATTTTTGTCCTGCACTTGGCACTGTTTTAGCTAACGAAGAAGTAGAAGATGGAAAGTCAAAAGAAGGGGGCTTTCCAGTAGAAAGAAGACCTTTAAGGCAGTGGGTATTGAAAATCACCGCCTATGCAGATAAGCTCTTAGAAGATTTAGAAGACTTAGACTGGCCCGATCACTTAAAGCGCCTTCAAAGAAATTGGATTGGCAAAAGTGTAGGGGCAGAAGTGCGCTTTTTTCAGCCTGATACAAATCTATCTTTTAGTGCATTTACCACACGGCCCGATACCTTGTTTGGGATCACATATATTGCAATTGCTCCAGAGCATCCAATGGCAGATAGCATAGTAAAAAAAGAGCAAAAACCAGATGTAGATCGGTATATGCAAAAAGTGCAGTCGAAAACAGAGATCGACCGCAAGGATTTAAGCAAGGAAAAAACCGGCGTTTTTACCGGATCTTATGTGCATCATCCCGTAACAAAAAAACCCGTTCCGATTTGGATTGCTGACTACGTTCTTCCCGATTATGGATCAGGCGTTGTTATGGGAGTGCCTTGCAGCGATGCAAGAGACTTTGCTTTTGCAAAAAAATATGCAATTTCTATTGTACCGATTTATGATCCTTTACAGGAACACTCTCCTGAAGATATCCCTTTTTCCGATTTTCAAAAAGCGGTGAGAAAAGGGGAGATTTGTTATGAAAAAGAAGGTCAATTGATCCATAGCTCTTTTGCCGATTTTTCACTAGACGGGCTTTCCACAAAAGAAGCAAAAGATGCTGCCATTTCCTGGTTAGAGCAGAATCAACAAGGAAAAAAAGCGGTCCATTATAAACTGCGCGACTGGCTATTTTCTCGGCAAAGATATTGGGGTGAGCCTATTCCTATTCTCCATTTTAACGATGGCACAAAACGGCTCTTAGATCTAGATGAGCTTCCTTTAAACGCGCCACCTTTAGAAGACTTTACCCCCGCATCTGATGGAAGTAGCCCCCTGGAAAAGGATCTCAGCTGGCTACATATTACCGATGAAAAAACAGGCCTTAAAGCAAAAAGAGAGACCAATACTATGCCGCAGTGGGCAGGTTCTTGTTGGTATTATCTCCGCTTTTTAGATCCGCATAATGAAAAAGAGCCCTGGTCTAAAGATGCAGAAAATTACTGGATGCCAGTAGATCTTTATGTAGGCGGCTCAGAGCACGCTGTTCTTCACCTACTTTACGCCCGTTTTTGGCATAAAGTACTCTATGATTTAAACCTTGTGCATACAAAAGAGCCTTTCCGCGTATACCGCAGTCAAGGTCTTGTTACAGCCCGGTCCTACCAGAAAAAAGGTGGGGGATACGTGCCAGAAGAGGAAGTGGAAAAAATCGATGGATCCTACGTTCTTTCTGCTACTAAAGAGCCTCTTTTTTCTCGGATTGAAAAAATGTCTAAATCAAAATTAAACGGCGTTTCTCCCGATGATATCATCAAAGAGTATGGCGCAGACACCCTCCGGTTATATGCATTATTTATGGGCCCGTTTGATAAAGATAAAATCTGGAGTAAGGAAGCTGTGAGCGGTTGTTACCGCTTTTTATCTCGGTTTTCTAATCTTGTGATGAGTTCTAAGCTCGTAGAAGAAGACTCGATAAAAGCTTTCCAGCTATCTCATAGGCTAGCGTATCTTGTCAGAGAAGATCTTGAGTCCATGCAGTTCAATACAGCGATATCGCATATGATGCATTTCATCAACGAGTTTTCTTCTTTAGATAAGTATCCTAAAAATGCGTTAAAAATAGCGGCGCAGGCGCTCTATCCTTTTGCCCCTCATCTTGCCTCTGAGCTTTGGGAGCATTTAGGAGAAACATCAGACCTTTCTTATGAGCCTTTACTTCCTATAGAAAAGAAGTATTTAGAAGATGCTACTACCACATATGTCATCCAAATCAATGGAAAAGTCCGCGCAAATCTTCTGCTGCCAAAAGATCAAGAAAAACAGGCTGTATTGACGAAAGCTAAAGAACTAGAAAATGTGCAAAGGCATCTTGCTGGTAAAGATATCCTCAAAACCATTTTTGTGCCTAACAAACTAGTAAATATTGTGGTTAAACCCAGTTAAAGATGATCTATAATACAGCGTTATGCCTGCTTTTTCTGGTTTTAGGGGGAAAAACCGTGCGCAATTCTTTGAAAAGACGCCATGCATTTCGCCGATTTTTTGTGCCAAAACTTCCGAAGCTTTCCGATGTATTTTGGATCCATGCGGTATCTTTAGGAGAAGTGCACGCTGCAAAAGGCTTGATACAAAAACTGCAGGCAACCTACCCCGATCTGCCGATTGTTCTTTCTTCTAGTACCAATACAGGTATTCAAGCGGCAAAAGCGATCAAAGGCATTAAAAGCGCATTTATTCTTCCTCTAGATTTTTCCTTTCTTATGAGACCTCTTGTCCAAAAGCTCCGACCAAAAGCGCTTGTTTTAGTTGAAAGCGATTACTGGAAAAACCTTTTGTACTACGCAAAAAAAGAGGGGGCAACAATTGGTTTGGTTAGCGGCAAAATGTCTATGCGATCGCAAAAGCGCCTTGCAACATTTTCTTTTTGGAGCCGGCATATTTTCTCCTATTTTGACGCAATTTTAGTGCAAAATACTTTGTATAAAAGCGCCTTTATTCAGGCGAATGCGCCTAAGAAAAACATCCATATCACAGGAAATATCAAGTATGGCGCAGCGCCTAAGCCAATAGATAGCTCTACCCAAGCTCTTTGGAGAAAAAAACTGCATATCGAAAAAGGTGATCTAGTGTTAACGATTGCCTCTACGCATGCGCCTGAAGAAAGTCTCCTGTTAGACCAGCTATCTATCCTTTGGAAGGCCCTTCCCCACTTGAAGGTACTGTTAGCTCCAAGACACCCAGAGCGTTTTTCTGAAGTAGCCCGTCTTTTCACTGAAAAACAATACGACTATATCCGCTATAGTAACCTAGGAAAAAAGAAAAGCAATCTCATTTTAATCGATACAATGGGTTTTTTGCCTGTCTGCTATACGCTATCTAATGCAGCTTTTGTGGGAGGCAGTTATACGCAGCATGTGGGGGGACACAATATTTTAGAGCCGATTTTTTGTAAGGCTCCCGTATTTTATGGACCTTACATGCATAGTCAGAAAGAAATGCAGGAACTTGTAGAAAAGTACAGAGCAGGCTCTACAATTGCAGTGGAGAATTGGGCTGCGTTTTTTCTAGAGTTTTTTCAAGATATAGACAAACAAAAAACAGCCTGCCTGCATGGTGAGCAGCTGGTCGAGTCGTTATCAGCTACGGTAGATCAAACCCTACATGCATTGCAGCAAACAGGGGTTCTGCCGAAAGCTCCATCCAATTAACCCATCTCTATTGAAGAGAAGTTCAGCGCTTTGCTATAATAATTTTCGAAAATTGAGGTTGTATGTCGATACACTACGATAGTAAATTAGCGCCAAATATTCGGGTGGAAGAAACCCGTTTCCTTAAAACCCCTTCCAGTGATGATCAAGTTGCTTTCGTAGCAAAAAAAATCATGCATTGGATGCAGCGATTTACAGTAGAGGTCCTTGGAGCATTGCAATTTCTAGCTTATCTAGTACGCGACCTTTTAACTAGTTGTATTTGTTGCGGTCATAAGACCAAGGTTTTTAATACGAATAATTCTTTTGGATCCATTCTATTTTTTCACATGGCAGTACAATATGATTATAAAGAGCCTATTTCTGATAAGCTTGGTAAAGCGATCGCAAATAAATGTGATTACTTAGCTAGGTACATCATCCAACACTACCCAAATGAGCTGCATCCTACTGAGGATATTTGGCATGCCCCTTTGAAAGAGGCGATAAAAAGAGGTCACGTCGACTTAGTACAGCTCCTTTTGAAAAATGCTGGTCCAAAAAATATGCAGATCTATCTCACTTTATGGAATGAGTTGGTCGATCAACTTGTGAGGCAACATACAGGATCTTGGGAAATATTTCACGCTGTATTAGAGAAGACCTCACTTGCAACTCTAAATCAATTAATCAATCGTTATGACGTTAGCAACCAGCCTCAACGCCAACTGTCTATAGCTGACCTACAAGTGCGACACTATGTTGCAAATCAGCTGACGTTTTATAAAGCAAAGTTAGAAGAGCAGCTATCCTCGTTTTGAATTACAAGATTTGATGGAGATTTCGATACCAAGGTAGCAATTTTACGTTAAGAGCCCACTACTTTTATCTAGGCGCTTCGAAAATAGATTAGATATTTCTTGTTGTAAAAGAGCTTTCGTTGTTAATATACATCTAACCTTATCGCGGGATGGAGCAGTGGCTAGCTCGTTGGGCTCATAACCCAAAGGTCGCAGGTTCGAGTCCTGCTCCCGCTATTTTTTTGGGCGGTATAGCTCAGTTGGTTAGAGCATCGGAATCATAATCCGAGTGTCGGCGGTTCGAGTCCGTCTACCGCTACATTTTCAAGAATATCTTCTATAAAAAAATCTCATTGTCTTATTAAGCGCCGATCTTTAGAATAAAATTCTTATTTAATACAAAATGAATGTTTAGTAATACAACTATGGTAAATTCCTTAGTGCTAGTTCAAAATCCTCGACTTTACGAGCCGGCGCTTAAATCAAAAAGTCCTGAAGCTCAAAATAAAGTATGGAGTGCTGTTAAGAGAGTTTTTTCTTTCATCAAAAACTTCCTTGTGTGCACGGCATTAACACCTTTTTATTTTAAAGCTGTTGTAATAGATAAAATTTTTTCTACTAGACTCACGTTGCGCCTTGTACGATTTCATGGTTCGTTTTGCGCTTTGGCCATTGGACTTAGAGCATATAGTCTATTTTGCATAGACCTGCATCCTTTTTTCTCTTTAGACTTTTTAAAAAAAGTTGTGAAGGATAAAAATCGTTTCCTTGCCGGAGTTCTAATTTTGTCGCGACTTACAGATAAAAATAATCCTTTGCATAAATTTCTAAAGAATGTGCGTTATTCCGATACACAGGAGTACCAAGGTAATGTGGATAAGTTTATCAAAAAGTACCGACACCTTAAGGGGAAAAATCTGGATACAATAGGGCAGTTAGGGCCTTATGTTGAAAAGATTTTGAATCGAACTCTTATTGTAGATCTTATTGTTCCTAAGAATGAAAAAGACCAGCTATTTGCCGCTAAAAGCAAGCTTCACAAACTCAAGGCGCATCCAGATAAAAATTCCAATCATCTAGAATTGGCAAATGATGTGTTTCAAGTCGTGAATATCGCCTGTGAAATACGCGATGGTTGGAAGCTTACCTCTTCCTAAGCTTTCGGGGGCCTGTTTTTTTGCTGCGCTTCTTTTGTGTATTCCGCAAGTTTACTGTATTTATAGTAGGAAGATAGAGCTTGGTACAGTGCAATCCGCCAGCCGGACTCTCCGTAAAATATCCCTTTTTGTAAGAAATACGCCCGGATAAATGCCCAGAGTCCATGTAGACAAGCTTTTTTCATGGATGAGTGCTATCCTTCATGTTCTTTAGCGTAAAGCTCTGTATATAGCTGCATTTTTGTAATGAAGTCTCTCTCAGAGAAAAAAGGCGTATGGTATAGCTTGCCGGGTAGATAAGTGGATTGTAATCCATTTATTTCCAAAGACTCATGGACAGAACGAGTAGAAAATTTTGTTTTGGAACGCTCGTAAAGCCGGAGCCTTTTTTCTAACTTCCATCCACAGCAAACAACGGTTTTTTCCTTATATCGATTCTCCCGAATCACTCCATATACAGTGTTTGGATCTAACGTAAGATTTTGTATGCTACGTTGTAGAGTAGGGGAGAGTTCTTCATCGCTATCGATGGATAAAATCCAAGGGTTTTTTGCTAGATCTGCTGCTTGATTTCTCAAAAGACCAAAAGAATAAAGCTTTTCTTTTATCGTTTTTACGTTAGGATATTTTTTGGCTAAAGAAAGGGTTTGGTCCTTGGAACCAGTATCGACAATTAGCACTTCAGATAAAAACTGCAAAGAATCGAGAGTTTTCGCTAAGGTATGTTCATTGTTTTTTGTTAGGATAACCGCTGTAATCATAAGAAATTTTAGTTAGAAAAAATTTAGGAAGAGTATAGATAAATAAGAGGAGTTTTTCATAAATAGAACCATTTAAATCTAAAACAATATATTATATATTATAATCAAAGGTGAAAAATGACCAAAGATTTTTTCTCAGATGAAAGAAAAATTTATGATTCTCTTCATGGATTTATCCGGTTAGGTCATATTGAAAAAGAACTGACGCAATCTTGGCCGTTCCAACGTCTGCATGATATTCGTCAGCTGGGCGCTGCTTTTTTTGTGTATCCAGGAGCAACTCATACCCGTTTTGAGCATTCACTTGGGGTGATGGAGCTAGCAACTCGGATTTATCAAAATATTTGTAAAGCGGTGCGTCCAGACGTCTTTGCTGATATTCCTAGAAAAGGTTCTGTAGAATACCATTATTGGCGCAAAGTTTTGCGTATGGCAGCTCTTTGTCATGATCTTGGTCACTTGCCTTTTTCCCATGTAGCAGAAAAGCTGTTTTTAGGGGAAAAAGGACATGAGGTCTATACAATCCGGATCATTGAAAGTAACTATATTCGCCCTATTTTAGAAAAAGCCTACATCGATGCGGGGTTTGATGAGCTTTTTCCCGACAGAAATTTTACACAAGATGTCGCTAAAATTGCGGTAGGAGAAGCTACTTGGAAAGCTTGTGGAGGCTCTGGTTTTTCTCCTTGGGAAAATATTGTAAGTGAAGTGATTACAGGACATTTTTTTGGTGCAGATAGAATCGATTATCTTCTACGAGATGCGAAGAGCACAGGCGTTGCCTACGGACTGTTTGATTACCATCAATTGATCGAAATGATCCGGATTTTACCTAGTATTGACCATCCCCAAGAGCTTACCTTAGGAATCAATGAAAATGGTATTGAATCTTGTGAAGCGCTTTTACTAGCGAGACATTTTATGCACAGAAGGGTCTATCAATATCCTGGGGTAAAATCATTTAATTTTCATTTACAGCGATTTATGCAGTCGCTCTTTGTCAAGAAAGATCTAGAAGATATCCCTTCTTATTTACAACTAACAGATAGCCGGGTTTTATGTGCTTTACAAACTGCTTATAGAAACGTAAATAGCCCTTATCACGACGATGCTGTTGCGATTTTAGGAAGAACATCTAGATACAAGGCGATTTGTGTAAAACAGTCGATTACTACTGAAGAGCTCCAGCTGCTTTGTGAAAAACAGGGCATCGCTTTTTCTGAAGTACACTGGGAAAAACCCTCTCCCAAAGCGCAAAAAGACTTACTGCATTTTCCCGTTTCTCGTAAACACCTTTTAGTTGAGCCTGCTCGATCGGTTTCTCATTTGTTGATGCGGTTTGGATCGGAGACTCATAGCTGGATTTATGTCTCTTCTGAACAGGAGGCAAAGCTGCGAGATGCGTTAGATAGATTGCCATCGGAGTCCCATGCAAAATAAGGGGGGAGTGGTTGGAAATAGCTTTTCTAAGCTATTTATCTTTTTTGCAATGGCATGTAGCTTTTGCATTACTTTTGAATATGGAATCATTCGTCCAACGAGTAATGCCTATTTTGTCTCTATTTTTGGCGCATCTATGTATCCTTATGTATGGATTGCGACTATTCCTCTGAATTTTTGTGTGATCTCTTTATATAACCGCTTTTTACCAAAGGTGGGCTGCCTTTCCATGTTTTACGCAGCTTCTTTGAGTGTAGTTGGGATAAACCTACTGGCTTATAGCTGCATCGAAAAAGCGCCTTGGATTGCTTTTTTACACTATATTTGGAAAGACATCTATATTTTATGGATGTTCAAGCAGCTCTGGTCACTGGTCCACAGCACAATCGATACAAAAAAAGCAAAGTACATTTACGGTTTACTATTTGGTATTGGAGGTTTTGGATCTGTTATGGGAGCAAGTATTCCTACAGCTTTTGCTGTTTCTTTAGGCTCTCGCTTCCTTTTTCTTTTTTCTCTTCCCATCTACTGTATGCTATTACTTGCTTATAGAGGCGCGTTGTCTACAAGTAAAAAAGTCTATGGATTTCAAGAAACCTTTTCTCCTTCAATGAAAAATGCCTTTTCTCTTGTGATGAAAACCCGTTTTTTAACCTATATTTTATTTCTTGTGGTATCGATGCAGGTATCTGTTGCTTTCATTGAGTATAATTTCAACTTTTACTTAGAACATACCATTGCAAGCGTTGATCTTCGCACAGAATATTGCGGCTACATCATGCGCCTTGTCAATATTTGCACTACTTCTTTCCAGCTTTTAGGAGGCTTTTTATTCATTCAGTTTTTTGGTGTAAAATATGTACATAGGATGATACCTATGGTATTAGGATGTCAGGTGATATACTGCTTTTTCTATCCCTCTTTTGCCAGTATTTCGTCGTCATTTATTGCAGCAAAATCGATCGATCACTCTGTTTTTGGTATTGCAAGAGAAATGCTGTATATTCCTCTTTCTCATGAGGAAAAGTTTCGAGCAAAAGCGGTCATCGACGTCTTCGCTTACAGAAGCGCTAAGGGAATCGCTTCCGTTTCGTTAATTGGGATGCAGGCGATATTTCAAGAGCGGTTTTTAGGGGCTATGCACTATCTTTCAATGATGATTTTTACCATGTGGTTGATCGCTACGGTCCTTATGTTCCAAAAAAGTAGCCTCCCAGAAACGGCCAAGCCCTCTTTACAATAGGGAAAATGCAGAGGTAAAGTTTGGTTCATCGGTGATTTCTGGCACAATTTCACTAAGAAGAACCCGGTTTTCTCCATCTAGCACCATAAATCCCCTGGCTAAAAGGCCCTCTAAAGGCCCATCCACGATATAAATGCCATAGTTTTGAGAGAAATCTTTCGATCTAAATGTGGATAGTACCACCAAGTTAGCGATAGACTCTTGAGTGCAGAAATTTTTCTGAGCAAATGGAAGATCTGCTGATATTACAAAGAAAATGACGTCGGGTTTTTCTTTGGCCATTTCACTGTAAACGCGGATGGTTTTTCCACATACAGGGGTATTGAAGCTCGGCACAAAGTAAAGCATCTTTTTTCTATGGTCAAAATCTTGAAGCGAGGTATGTTCTAGCTCAGCATTGACTAAGGTAAAGTCAGGCGCTATGCTACCTTTTTCAGGTAGATTGCCCGATGTGTGGATGGTAGAGCCTTTCAGTGTGAGTTTTGCCATAATGCCTCGCGTGATCAATTTTTTTCTTAGTAAACCACGATAGAGTATTATTAAGCAATTCAGTACAATGAACTTCTGATGCGGGCGCTTTTTTAAATACCCGTTGACATGTAAAATAAATTTTGTAAGATAAATCCTGTAACGTTTTAGGAAGTAAAAATGAGTAAAAGGCCCCCCAAAAAAGTCTCCTCGAAAGGAGCTATTCAAAAAAAAAGAGCTGCCGCTAGAAAAAATAGCCCTCCTAAAGCTCGTACATCTTCTCCTAAGAAAGTAGACTCTTCGCGTACAAACAAAGAGCTTTTACATGATGTGATTCATAAAGCAATTGGATGTATCCATACCATTCAGAAAAAGCAGCTTATGGTCCAAGAAAAAATTGACCACCAACAAGAAAAAATGTGCTCTACAAAAGATGAAACAGAAAGGCTCAATGCGTTTGTCAGTATTGAAGGGTTGAAAATTGATTCTTTTTCCCATGTAGAACAAGATTTCAAAGCTCTGAGTCCTCTTTTAGACGAAGCGTATCTGTATGCCGATAAAATCGGCGGTTTAATCCGAGATGACTTCCTCAATATCTGCCAAAGTCTATCTAAAGGAATTGACCTGCAGTTAATGGAGAAGGGTTTGGAAAAAATACAGAAAGATCTAAAAAAAGCGCCGTAATCCCTTTAGAAAATTCTGATTTTTGCTATGGGTAAATGGAAATGTCAATTTACCCATTAGCATATGAAATACCGATTTAAGCTCTATCTTAGCTTTCTCTTCATCGCCTTTTTTGCCGCATTTGGCTCGATTTTGCCTATTCTTATTGAAGTCAGAGGCGTTATCTTTCGGGCGTTTTCTAGCCAAGCCTTAACCGTTGCAGCCAGTTTGTCTACTCTTTTAGACCCTACATATGTAAAGCAAATTCGCTACACACAGGACGATAAACTTCCCGCTTATCGGAAAATACAAACGATTCTCAATAAAGAAAGAGATATCCAAAGAAAACATCAAGTATTGATCGAAGAGATTACTTTAGTTTTTCCCAAAGATCGAAATACTCTTGTCGTTCTTGTGGACGCCCCCATCGAACCTAAAAAAACCATCCCTTTAGGAACTCAATACGTAGAAAAAGGTCCTCGAGGAGAAAATATTGCATGGAACGCGCTATTTTCTCCTAAAGGATTTGTGGAGGATCGTTATGGCCGCTGGCTATTAGGTGTTGCGCCCATCATCGATGCAGAAGGCAACTACTTAGCTACCTTGATTGTGCGTATGAAAAAAACCATTGTGGTTTCTTCCATGAGAAAAATCGTGTTGTATGGAGTAGGTTTTTTCCTTTTTTCTCTATTGACCGCCTCTTTTATCTCTTTTTTCTTGGGAAAACATCTCTCAATTTCGATCTGTAAACTGATCCGCAGCACAAATAAAATCAAAAAAGGGGACTTACATACCCCAATTTTTCTTTCCACCAATGATGAAAATCACCAGCTGGCACTTTCAATCGAAGAGATGCGTAAAGGTCTTTT
>CALBPE010000013.1 GCA_937899275.1 uncultured Chlamydiae bacterium | reverse complement strand
GGGAAAAACCCCATCCATTCCTGTGGTTGCAAGTAGATCGCCTTCTTGTAAAAGAGCGGCTCTTTTTTTCTTAGAAACAGCCTCTATAGAAGATGGCAGGCCTGTATGTAAATCTCTAGAAGGTCCTTTGCTGTCGCTATAAGCGTAGTTAAAACCCCTTCCATACAGCGTGACTGACTGACTTGACCAAAGAGGCTTTGAGCTGCCTTGTATTTCCCCTTTAGCTAAATACAGCTCTTCTTTTTGGATGGAAAAATGCTCCTTAAAAGAAAGAAGCTCTTGAATTGTTGTTTGATAGGCATACGGTTTTGCCTGCAAACGGACCAAAAGACCATCTACCCATTTGAGAAGCTCTTCATCTTGAGGTTTTCCTCTAAGAGCGCGTACAGAAGGCGCGAGGCCAGAGTCGGTAATTAGCCTGACCCGGCTTTTACTTGTATCTACAAATTCGACCACACCTACTAGATGATTCCCAACAACAACAGGGCTATTTTTTGCGATAATCTCTTTTTCCAAAGCGGCATTATTTCTTTTGCCTACATTAATCCAGACGCTACTTCCCCAAGAAGAAGGCTCGCGGTAAATCACTTTTGCGGGCAGAGCTTGGAGTTTCATTTCAATCAGAGATTTCAGCTCTTCCGATCGTTTTTGAAAAAAGGATTTCCAATAAAGGTCCGCCTCACCCTGTTTTTTCCGAAGCGCGCACATACGCTTTGCTTCTTCTTGCAAGCGTTCATCAAAAAGAAGCCACTCGTATACAGAGCTGAGTTGAGATTGTAAGTTGTAATTTTCTGCGACAAGACGCGCTTTTTCTTTTTCTAGCTCTTGTAAAGCTTGTTCCTTACGAGAAATCCCCTGCAAAGAGCTGGATTTTTCGTAAGGGAGTAAAGCATCTATCGCATAAGAACGGATTTTTTCTTGTAGGCCTAAAGGAATATGCGTTAAGGCAAGAACAGCAAATACCAAGAAAGCGTAAGCAAAAATCGACTGCATACCACCTCATAGATTGAGAAAAAGACCCTTTTTATCTATAATCAAACTTCCTTATGCTCATTTTCAGCAAAAAAAGCATAATCGGGGCGTTAGCTCAGTTGGTAGAGCGCAACAATGGCATTGTTGAGGCCATCGGTTCGAATCCGTTACGCTCCATTACTCCGATTCTAAAAGATCTAAAAACGCCTGCAGTTGTTTTGCCCTTGTAGGATGGCGCATTTTTCTCAGCGCTTTTGCTTCGATTTGCCGCACTCTTTCTCGAGTCACTTTGAAACGAACGCCCACTTCATCTAAAGTCTTTGGTTTACCATCTAAAAGGCCAAAGCGCTCGATTAATACGGTCCGCTCTCGTTCTGTTAACGTCTCTAAAACTTCATTGATCTTATCTTTTAAAATTGAATAACCGGTAGCCTCTGCAGGAGATTCAATGCCCGTATCTTCTAAAAAGTCTCCAAATTGGCTTTCACCACCATCGCCTACTTCAGCTTGCAGAGAAATAGGGTGCTGCGCAATTTTATAAATTTCGCGCACTTTTTCTGGAGTAAGACCAAGCTCTGCAGCGAGTTCTTCTGGGCTAGGTTCTTTACCCGTTTCCATCATCAGTTTTTTCGCGCCTCGAAGAACCTTATTGATGGTTTCAATCATGTGTACAGGAATACGGATGGTTCTCGCTTGATCGGCGATAGCGCGGGTGACCGCTTGTCGAATCCACCAAGTAGCATAGGTGGAAAATTTATACCCTCTTCGGTATTCAAATTTTTCGACTGCTTTCATAAGGCCCATATTTCCTTCTTGGATTAGATCTAAGAAAGAAAGGCCGCGGTTGGTGTATTTTTTTGCAATGGAGATCACAAGACGCAAGTTGGACTCGACCATTTCTCTCTTGGCTTCTTGGCTTTTGTCCATCCACCTTTGCAACATGCGCACATCTTTTTTAAAGTCTTCTAAAGACCTGCCGGCGGCAAGCTCTCTTTTATGCAGCTTGCGTTTTGCGGCAAGAAGCTTGCCTAAAGCGAACTTATTTTTTTCCGCTCTAGGAGTCAGTTCTTTGATCTCTTTTTCAAGATGTAAGAAACGGTCGTAAGCTGCAAGAATCACCTCGCCAAAATCTTCAATGACATTGTGTCGACAAGAAAATCTACGAAGATACGCCTGAGAGCGAATGCGCGATTTTTCAATATCTTCCGCAAGCTGTACTTGGGACTTTGCCGAAGTATTTTCATCCATTGTTTGGCGCAAAAGCGATTCTAAATAACCATCTTCTTCACGCATTAACTCACATAGTTTTGGAAGAAGATTTAAGTAGGTTTGTTTATCGGCAATTTCTTTTTCAGCAACCACCTTATCAAAGCGCTCTTTTGTCGATACTAAATAGCCTGCAATAGAAATGGCTTCTCGAATAGAGTAACGAAAGCGCATGATGATTTTTTGAATTTGAATTTGCGCTTTTTCAATTCTTTTAGAAATTTCTACTTCTTCTTCTCTTGTCAAAAGAGGAACAGAGCCCATTTCCTTAAGATACATACGGACAGGATCGTCAGAAGAGCCATCAGAGCGCTTAGGCAACCCTTCGAGCTCTTTTGCTTCTTTTTTCCGTTCTTTTTGCCGGTCTACTTCAGCTTGGTTGAGTACTTGAATATCCATGCCGCTAAGAAAGATCAACACTTGATCAATCTGCTCAGGAGAATCAAAACTCATCGGAAGAATTTCATTGATCTCTTCATATGTGATGTAGCCTTGATCTTTTGCGATCCCAATCAACTCTTCTACTTTTTGTTGATGTTGAGGATTGAATAGATTATTAAGTTCTTCTGTCGTTTTGGTCATGAGGTCCTACGAAAGTTAACGGGAAAATGAAAACAAAGAAAACACCCGGTCAAAAAAATTGCAGAGGAACGGGAAAAGGTGTCTTGGATGCTGCGAACAAAAACTTTCTTAACCAAATATCGTCTAATAGTGGATCCTTTACTCATACACATAAAAGACTTTCCTTGTACAAAGGTTTTCTTCTTTTCGTGTAGGCAGGAGGAAAAAGTAGTTCAATTCTCGTTTTTGGCATCGATTTTAAAGATATTAGGAAAAAAGACAAGAGATATTTATAAATAATGCTTTATGTCCGTTGGCATGATCATCGCATGTTTCAGAATAAAAGTACAACGCCTTTCGAGACTCTTTTGGCTTCCTGCAAAGAGCTTACAAAATCAAAGTAAGTTAAATATACCGCTTATCTGCCCAAGAATAGGAGAAACAAAAGTAGACAAAAAGCAAGCAAGCGGTACAAAAAGCTCGCAAATCTTGCCAAGGAAATGTCTTATCGATCGTCCAACGAGCGGCGCCTGGAACTGTTGCGCTCGTTTTCCAAACGGGTAAAAAAGTGGTTTCTGCCCTAGAGACTTTTTTCTTTAGATCGATTGCAGCGGCAAGGTGATTGGGATACACTTCGGGAAGAATCAGCTCTACGCAAGACTTTTTTTCAGGGGGTACAAAAAATTTGATTGCAATTCGGTGGCGATTTTCCGACTCTTCCAATAGCTTCCAAGAGGCTACCTCCACTTTTTCGATCGTATCGAAATGCGTGTATATACGATATTTTTGATAGAACATTTGCACAAAATAAACAGCAAAAAAAGCCGTTACTATCTGCAAAGATAGGAAAATCTGTCTCTTTTTTTTCATGATAGTTGCGATCTTTTATTGAGGCAATTATACTTATATTGTTTTTAGATGACGATACAATATAGAGGACGCATGAGCGAAGAACAACCGAAAAAACCTAAATTATCTACCGCTGAAAAAAGAGATAAGCAAAACGTGAAGAAAAATCTTCAAAACCGCTCTTTCAAGGCAAAAACCAAAACGGCTCTTGTCCGTTTAGAAAAATCTTTAGAAGAAAAGGCTGAGGCTTCTACAAAGGCAAAACACCTAAATGCGCTATACAGCTTAATGGATAAAGGGGTAAAAAAAGGCATTTTCAAAAAAAATAAAGCCGCAAGGACTAAAGCAAAATACGCTGCAAAAGTCGCGTAATTGCGTCTATCTATGGGAATCGCCCAAGAATTCAAAGATTTCATTAATCGAGGAAATGTAGTCGACATGGCCGTAGGGATCATTGTCGGCTCTTCTTTTGTCAAAATTGTCGACTCTCTTGTCAGCTATTTATTCAACCCCATCATTGGTATTGTGATGGGAGGAATCGATCTACAACGGTTCTCTTGGGTAGTTCAAGAAGGAGCTGTGGTAGAATATGGTAAATTTCTCAATAGCGTGATCGATTTTTTTATCGTATCGATGAGCGTATTTATCTTTGTGAAAGCCTTTAATAGCTTTAAAAAACGCTATATACCTACGAACGCTCCTGAAGTAGAAACAATGAAAACCTGCCCTTTTTGCTGCTCTAGTATTCCTATAGCAGCTATAAGATGCCCTAGGTGCACATCGAAGATTGATTGATCTTTTGTCTTAGCGCTATCGAAGAATCCTTCCAGGAATCTTTTTTTGCCGCTTCAAAAAGCGTATCCTTACTTGAAAATATAGCGAGATCTTTTTTAGCTCTTGTTACCCCGCTATATAGCATTTTTCTTCCAAAGCAGTCGCTTCTCTCGGGCAAAATCATCCGCACTTCATCAAATTCACTTCCCTGGCTTTTATGAACTGATAGACAAAACGCAAAGGCAAAAGAGGGCTTTTTTTCTGGCTGCACAGCAGAAAATACAATCGGATCTTTTCCAGGAAAATAGATCGCCTCTTCTGTAGAATGTTCCGCGCGCATCAACACACCTTGCATGCCGTTATATACTTGATATTCTTTTTGATTTTCTGTGATGATCACAGGAAAAAAGTACGAAGAGCGCTCCTTTGCAACTAGACTAGTATGGCACCAGGTATTGATGCTATGTACCCCTATTTTTCCTTCTTTCCAAGGACAAATATACTGCACTTTTTGCATGTAATCTAATGCATCTCCAATCGACTTTTTCTCCGACCACTTTTGGATATACTCTTCTAAGGAAAAGAGCACCTGCTTTTCTAAATCTTCGTTTGTTTCTGCGCATTTCCATGCAATGCTATTTTCTTCCTTCAAGCACTGTTCCATAAATTGCAGATCGCATACTTTGATTGCATAGGAAAAATCGATGAGCGCTTGATTAGAAAAACGGGTAGCTTTTGCTAAAGAAAAAACGCAGGAAGCATCTTGTGATAAATCATAAAGAATACTTCCCGACTCAATAGCGGGAAGCTGGTCGGGATCTCCTACGAATACAAGGCGGGTAGATGAAGATACTTTGAGAAGAAGCTCTGCCATTAAACCCGCATCAATCATCGCAGCTTCATCTACAATAATCAGATCATAAGGTAAAGGCGAGCTCGCAAAAGAAAACGAGCGGTTTTTTGTTCTTCCTAAAACTGCATGGAGGGTTTTTACCTCTAAAGAAAAAGATATCTCCTTGTTTTTTTCCCCAATTTTTTGCTCTAAGTTATAATCGGCTTTTCCAGTAGGCGCTGTAAGTAAGATCTTCGCCTTTGCACCAGTCCAATCGGCAAAATAGCGGACTAATTTAGTGATCGTAAAGGTTTTTCCGGTCCCAGGACCTCCTAAAATTAGGGAAAAAGGGCGGGTGCATACATTTTTTATCGCATTTTTTTGATCCAATCGTAAATGAGGATCGCTGTCTACCCTTGCAAAGAACGTGTCCTTTTTTTCTAAGCTAAAAGACGCATCGGAAAATAGCCTTTGTATCTCTTGTAAAATATACGATTCATATAGCCAGTTTTTTTGCCAGTAGATCCGGTCATTCCAAATCGCAACGGGGCGGCAAAGGTAGGAAACATTTTCCTCTGGAAAACAGATGTAGGGCTTTTCTTGTAAAAAAGCAGGCTCTTGCAATACTAAAGAAATCTCTTTTGCCAAGCTGCCAAAGTCGCGTAAGTTGCTTTCGTTATGTAAGCATAGATGCCCTCTTGCAGAATGATCCCAAAGAGCGGCAAGAAAAAGAGCCTCTTCAAAAGAAGTGGGATCAAAAGATTGTGCAACCTGTAGGGAAAAAAAACTCAATTCTCCCTCTTCTACTGCAAGTAAAAGCCTAGTAGGTATATCTTTCATGAGCTTCCTATTGCCAGTTGCGGGGTAGCTACGATACCAGGCTCTCCTCGTAAAAATACAAAAAATGCCTTTTCGACTAAATGGCTTTTTCCATAAGACTTGAGGTATTTTTGCAACGCTTTTGTATACATGGTTCCTTGCAGAAAATACCCCTTTTCTTCTGCATACTCTTCGAGTATAGAAGGGGCGTAGTCTGCAGGATCTTGCCCCAGATAATTGGTTTTCCAATCCACAATATAATACTTTTCCTCATGGCAAAAAACAAGATCGATCACCCCTTTATAAAAGGCATCTTTCTCACGATAAGTAAACGCCATTTCTACTTGCCGATTACAAGGTGGAATCGAAGCGGCGGTAGGGCCTCCCTTAAATAGCGGAGTAAAAAACGCCTTTTTTAAAATAGATGCCATCTCTTTTTCATAAGAAAGCCAGCTTTTCGGCAGATGTTTTTTGAGGATATCTTCTACAGAAAAGTTGGACTCCGCAAAAGCAAATTCAATCAACTGGTGGAAGAGAGTTCCGGTAGATGCCCCTAAAGGAAGTCCATTTTTATCTGGAGCGCCAGTAGAAAAAGCATCCTCAGATGCATCTTTTGCAGCAGAAAAAGCGCCTTCTTGTAGCGAGCTAAAAGAATACACCATCAAAGGTTTTTCTACGGCTACAGCAGCTTTTTGCAGTACAAGATCTGCTTTAGGTACAGAAGGTGTAGCTAGAGGAGGTCCGTTTTTTTCCAGCTCTACATAAGCAATATCTAATGAAGAAAGTAGGTTTTCTACAGTCGATTTTTCCATCTTCTCGACCCCTTCATACCCAGTAGTAAAGCCTAAAAGGTGGGATATAAAAAGCTCCATACTTGAAGTAGAAAAACCCTCTTGTATGCGCCTTGAAGAGTCGATTAATAAAGGGACATATAAATAGGTTTTAGCTCTTGTTAAAGCGACATATAGCTGGCGAAATTTCTCTGCATCGAGCTCTTTTTGATCGGTCGGATGCAGTTTTGTTCGGTGCATTAACCCTAGAGAAAACACCACGTCAAATTCTAGTCCTTTACTTGCATGAATCGTCATGATCTCGATTGCATCTTCTTCTACAGCTGCGGCTTTTTCTGCGTGTTTTTCCGCGCAGTCGATTAGCTCATCTAGGGTGTCGATAGAAAAAAAGTGGGTTTTTGCTACCTCTAAAAGATGCTCTACAGCAGCTCTTGCCTGCAAAAAAGCGCCTTGCTCAACCAAGCGACAAGGCAGCATTTTTTTATTCCACTTTTGATTCCAAAAGTAGGAAAAAAATGGAGCCAGACCTTTTTCTTCTAGTATCTTTTTGCCTTCGAGAAATCTCTCTTGCAGCTCCTGAAATATCTCTACAGGCATCTCGATAAGATCGTTTGGAAGATAGCCAAAAAATGAGGTAAGAAGAGCTTTTCGGACATTTGCGGGGTTTTCTGCAAAGGCAGCTGCTTGCAAAAGGGTCATCGTTTCTTGATATGCATGTTGCTTGTAGATGGGATGACTTGACTTAAGACTTGATTTGATCCCGCATTTTGTAAAAAAACTTTGGATCGAGGCTCCCTGGTAACGGTCTTTCACCAACACAGCCATACGAAAATGTTTGTTCTGTTTTCTAAGGTGAAGCGCTGTTTGTGCAACTTTGGGAAAAAAATAGCTTTCTTCCACTGCATTAGATGGCCATTTACCCCGTCCACTTTTTTCTTCTACAAGAAAAAACTGCAAAAGAGGCTCTTGATTTGGTGGATCTTCTTCAGAAAAAGGGTCTACTGTTTCATAGGAAAAAACTTGTTTTTTTTTCGGTAGGTAAAGCCAGTTTTTTCGAAAAGAAAATAGCCGGTTCAAAGCAGATACAAGAGATTTTTCTGAGCGGTAATTTGTGGAAAGGGAAAACCGCTCTTCCATCGATTGTAACGCCTGCATGTACGTGTAGATATCCGCTCTTCTAAAACCATAAATCGATTGCTTAGGATCGCCTACAAGATAAAATGCTTTAAGACCTTGTTGAAATAAACGGTGGAAAATCTGC
Source organism: uncultured Chlamydiae bacterium (assembly GCA_937899275.1). Lineage (GTDB taxonomy): Bacteria > Chlamydiota > Chlamydiia > Chlamydiales > SM23-39 > CALBPE01. Next base: position 48,056 of record CALBPE010000013.1, on the reverse strand, counting down.
CACTGGATAGGGTCTGTATCTTGCGATTCATCAATAATGACGGCTTGGTATTTGCTCTGGACTCCCTTTACAAAAGCGGGATTAGCAAGAAGCGCCTTTGTTTGATGGAGAAGATCATCTGGGGTAATAATTTTTTTCTCCTGCAACATCTTCTCGTAGATGGGGCGCAAAAAAACTGCGAGCTTTTGGACAATGCGTGCAGAAGAAATCAGCTCTTTTAAAGGGGTGAGTAGAGCCTCTGCTTTTTTCTCTAAAGCTTCTAATTTGGGGTAGTAACATTTTTTTCGTTTATTCCGATTGTCTTCGGAAAAACAGGAAAATAGTAAAATGCCCAAATCTATCCAAGAAGCAAAGTCTTTTTCTGATAGATCTCCTTTCAGAAAAGCAAAAAAATACTCCAGTTCTTGCTCTAAAGAAAAAGGGGTTTTATGCAGCTTTTTGTAGCTCAATAAAGCTTCTTGCATTTTTGGTAGCCATGTAGACTGCTCCTTTTCTTCTAACAAAAATGGGGCAAAGTCGACGCTTTTTTCCACAAAAGATGTGTAGTAATGGGAAAAGTCGTGAAACTCCGATTGCTCCGTAGAAAGCTCCATCCGCTTCTCATCGATACAATGTAAAATAGCTTTACTCAACGAAGAAAAGTCGGAATAACTTTTCCATAAACAATCTAGCTCTACAGGGTGCAGGTGTTTTTCTGAAATAGAATAAAAAACTCTACGAATAAATTGTTCTTGTAGAAGAATAAGCTCCTGTTCTTCTACAAGCTTTTGCTCTAGGCAAAGCCCCGAAATAAAAGCGTGCTCTTTTAAAATATGGTGGCAAAATCCATGAATCGTATAGATAGATGCCTCATCAAAAGTAAAAAGCGCTTTTTCTAATCGATGGATCGCTTCTTTTTTTTCACAATTACCTACGTAGGGATAAAGAGATTTTCCCTTTCTAAGATGCGATAACACCTCTTCTATGTTGGCGCGAACGCGCGATTTAAGCTCCCGAGTCGATGCTTTGGTGAACGTAACAAGTAAAATCTCTTCTAGGGGGATCTTTTCTTCTAAAATCAAACGAAGAGCTACATGTTGTATGGAAAAAGTTTTTCCCGTGCCAGCAGAAGCTTCTAATGCCCGGTAGCCTGTAATAGAAAGATCTTTTTCTAATACGTGAAAAGCGCGCATCAAAATATCTCCTTCAAAGACGAGAAAACGCTGTCTAAATAGGGTTTCCAATCCCTCCAAATGCTTGTAGTATCGAATATGGTATTTTCCTCAACAAACGGAAAAAGCCATGTAATATACGGATCTTTTTGCCTTTGCCATCCCTCTAGTTTTTGTAAAAACGCCGCCTCATCCTTCCATAAAAGCTCTTCTGCTACAAAAGGGATCATAGGAGAAAGGTGGTTTTTTCCTAAAGAATAGTAGGCGATAAAATGCAGAAGATCGGCCGCAGGATCTTTTAAGGAAATAGCCATCGATTTTGGTTTTCCTTTATTGGTGAAATATATGCTGCAAGAAGAAGTGTCGCTATAGCAAAGGTATGCAAGTACTACCGGCCACATACGAATCATCTGACTTTTTTTTGCCTCCCCATCGATGAATATCCCTCTACCTTTATCGAGTATCGATGTAAAAGAGCAGGTTAAAGAAATCTGTTTTTGTCCCATAGGTAAAACAAGGTGTTTACTCAACTCTTGCAGCTCTTTTTTCTCCAGCCCGAAATAAGAAAGGGCGTTTTCGCATAACGCCGCTTCTTGGATGAGTTTAAGCGCTGCATTTTCTTGGAATAAACCTGGGGGAAGCCTTTCACTGGCTTTTGCTTTTTCCAGCACTTTTTGCATGGGGAGATGCTGCGCTTTTTGTTTGTAGTGAAAACGATCTAAGGGAGATATCTCAAAGGGATTTTTCTCTTCTTTTCTATCAAAAAAAACACCTAAAGAAGCGTTTACATACGTTTTTACCGGATTTTTTGCAAAGGAACGCAACTGAAAAAGAGACGCGCTTTCTACCATGGCTGGAATCTCCTTCGGAAATCGAAAAGTAAACGTTGGTTTTTTTGCTCCACCTAAAATAGCTGCTTTTGCAGCGGAAAAAAACGGGGCAGAAAAACTCGGATAAGGGCTATCTTCTTCGAATAGCTGAGGATGGTAAGCCGCTGCAGGATGCTTTCGTATCAAATCTTTTTCTGCAACGCCATACTGATCTTCGATATGCGAGATGAGCTCTTGCACACAAGACGACAAGGGCTGCTCTTTTCCATCAGAAAAAGAGAGTCTTTGATAGGAAATCCACAAGTATTTTTCCACAGATAGTAGCCCCTCTAAAAATTGCATGCGGCTTTTTTCTTGCAGGCTAGGTGCATAGCTTTTGAGAAGGTCTAAAGAAGAAGCGCGCTCTTTTACGGGAAAAGCATCTTCTTGCATGCCTAAAAAACCAAGAGCTTGTACTGGATAAAAGCTGCCATCTCCTATACTTTGAAAAAATAGCGCCTTGGATAAAGCGGGCGTTTTTTTCAACCGCTTTTTTTCGAGCCTCTCTTCTAAAAATTTTGCATAAGCATGAAAAGAAAGGAGCGCATCTAATCGATATGTTTGCGTTTTTTCTATCAGACTTTGGATTTCGCTGTATAAAGGATCCGCGCCTTTCTTAGAAACGCGGTAGTAACGATCTAAAGAAGAATGCAAAAACTCTGCCCACTCGTAAAGAGGCCTTTCTTTTTTTTCTTCTAAGAAATCGGCATCTTTTTCTAAGAGGGAGAAAAACTCCAGAAACCGAGAAAAAATTGGGATACAATCAGAAGAAATGGCATCTAAAGGCTCAGTAGCAAAGTCGAGCAGTTGATCTGGTTTTCCCTCATACAAAAAGCTCCATAAGATCCGCTGCAATCCGCTTTTCCACGTTCTTTTGCAGGCGCTATTTTCTAGATGTTTGTTGATAGCAAAACCTGAACTCATAAGATGCTGGGCATCTTTGCCTGCAACAATACCTGCTTTTTCCAAATAGGTAGACACCACATCCACGTCTTCTTTTGTCAAACCAAAACAAGAATATACCGGCTCTAACCTGAGAAACTCTACGACATCTTGTAACAAAAAAGAAGATTGGATCAGTCGAAGGTAGCGTAAAAAACCCTGCAATAACGCGCTATTTGATGCCGCGCTTTTCTCTGCAATATGCAAGGGGATCCCTTGATTAGAAAATACAAACTCGATGTAAGGGACATATTCTACAATATCGGGAGCTACCACCATAATATCGGCAAAAGATAAAGAGGGATCATTCTTTTTCCAATGTTGGATCGCATCGAATAAGCCCTCTACTTCACGAAGCTTTGATGCTGCAAAAGCGCCTATATGAATCGAGTCATCTACAGCTTTTGCCTCTTTTTGCTGCTCTGCTTGGTAAATCGATTGTTGAATAGAAGATAAAAGGGTCGTTTCACCCCGTTTTCCGCTCGCAATAAGCTGGGGCTCTACATAACCTTCTCTTGAGGCAAAATCATAACGGTTTAATTGGGCGTAATAACGTTTTTGCAATCCGCCTAAGTTCGCAAGGAGCCGGTGATGCGTCTCTTCTTCTGAAGAAATCATAGGCGCATGCGTTTTGGCTCGGTCTGACAACATATCCTGCCAAAAAAATGGAGAAAAAGAGAGCTGGTACTGCGATACCAAAACGGTCTTGGCAAGAGAAAATAATCGATCTAAATACGCCGAAGGAAGATAAGAAAATCCAAAAAGATGCACCGAAAAACCAGAAAACCCTACCTTTTCTTCTTCGAGTACAGGACAGGTAAGATCCTCTTTTTCCAACACATCGACAAAGAGTTTTTCCTGCCAAGAAAGCTTAGCTGGAGGCGTTTTTTTCCAAGAGCGCACCTCGCTTTCTCCATATACGCCGTAGCGCATAAATAGCCTTGCTATCTCTTTTCTAAGAAAATGGGAGCTTAGCGCATCTCCTTTGGCAAGATAGTCATTTAGCTCTTGAAAAGAAGGATCACTTTTCACCCTTGCAAAATGGTCTAATAAGGAAAAAAATAAGGCGTCTTCCTGCAAATCTTTTTTTTGATGTGATGGGCAAAAGCCGTTTTGTGACTGCTTGAGAAAAGAAAAAAATTCTTTTATAGTAACCCACTCTACTCCTGTTACCGCCTCTTGAGAGCGTTGTAGCCAATGAAAAATCAACCAATCCTTACAAGGAGGGTTTTTTGCGGGAAAAACAATCCATTTTTTTTCCAAGGGGGGTGTACTTAAAAGCGATACGCGGAGCGCTTCGGCTAGTACCTCAAAAGAATTACTCAAAAAATGCGTATACATGCTATTGGTTTAGATCAAATTTCCCTGTTGATTTTCTGAATATTTTGTTATTATAGAAAATAGTTAGTAATAAATTAAAATTGTAAAAAAATAAATTCATCTAAAATGATGATTAAACAAATAACCTTAGTAGTACTGGAAAACTATGAAGTTCATGCCCACTACAGAAAAACGTTCTTTTCGTCTACTTAATGCGACGCAATTTCTCGGGGCATTAAATGATAACATTTTCAAACTTCTCATCATCTACTTTTTGATTCATATTAAAGGGCCTGAATACACAAATACCATCTTATCATTAGCAGGCTCTTTATTTGTCATCCCTTTTTTACTTTTTTCTTCTGCAGCAGGTGTATTAGCCGATAAAATTAGCAAAAGAACGGTGATTGTCGTTACAAAAGCTGTAGAAATTTTGGTGATGGCTTTTGGAGCTATTGCAATCTATACCCATTCAGAAATCTCTTGTTACACGCTTTTGTTTTTAATGGGAGCGCAAAGCGCCGCTTTTGGACCCTCAAAATATGGGATTATACCAGAAATTGTCAGTCCACAAAAAGTCTCAAAAGCAAATGGAAGCCTTACGGCCCTAACGTATATGGCCATGATTTTAGGCAGCGTTTTTTCGTCTTTTCTCATGCAAATATCGCAAAATAATTTTCTTTTCATCGCATTTGTCTGCTGCGTAATCGCAGTCTTAGGAACGCTCACCAGTTTAGGTATAGGAAAAACAGAAGCGCAGGGCTCTGATAGAAAGATTACGCCGCTATTTGTCTACGATATCTACAAAGCGCTTTCTTTAAGTGCAAAACGCCCTTTTTTATTTCCAGCGATTTTAGGAGCCTCATTTTTTCTTTTTATTGGAGGCTACGTCCACCTGAACGTCATCCCATTTGCTATGGAATCATTAAATTTAAGCGCTGTGACAGGAGGCTACCTATTTTCTGCAACCGCTGTAGGTATCGCCATTGGGGCTAAGCTATCGGGCAAACTCGCTAAAGACCGGATTGAAATGGGGCTTTCTTGTCTTTCAGGGTTTTGCATTGTCGTAGTCTTTTTTCTCCTCACATTTTTTGCTCAATCTTTGACTATGGTCGTCATTCTTCTGACGCTATTGGGGATTTTCGGCGGACTGTTTGTGATTCCTTTAGAGTCGTTTATTCAAGTAGCAAGTCCGCAAAGAAGAAGAGGGCAAATCATTGCAGCGAGTAATTTTTTAAGCTTTAGCTGCGTTCTTTGCGCCTCATTTGCGATCTATCTTTTCAACGAAAGATGGGGGTTTTCCGCAGCGGGTAGTTTTGTACTCATCGGGTGTTTAACCTTAGTATTCAATACGATTGTATCTGCTAGAATGAGCTCCTACTTTTTCCCCTATTTTGCAGAAAAGATCCTCATGCGCTACACGCGCCTTAGGATGAAAGGAGACGTACCAGAAAATCCTTGTTACCTAGTGATTAAAAAGTACCGCCCCTTAGAGCTATTGCTGCTATTTTATTTCTGTAAAAAACTCGATGTTGTGGTCTTAGCAAAACCGATGAAAAAATTCCCTTGGATTACAGGATTTGTAAATTCCATATTTTTCCTTTCTCCTGCTACCAACCATAATACCACACTCAAGAGGTTATTCATCCGAGGAAAACGGGTGAAAACAAAAGACAACTTTGTCGCGATTTTTGTGGAAAAAGATTATGAAGATGAAATGATCTTAAAGGCCTACGATACCATCTTTGGCCATCAAACTCCGCCAAAACTTCTTCTTGCTCAGTGCAAGAAGAAGAAAAAGCGGAATTACCTAGAAAAAAGGCATTATGTATACAACTTTCAAGAGCTGCGTTAAAAAACAGCTTTTTAGAAAGTAAAGATGAACTCAACCTGAAACTTTTTATAGTTGAGGTTAGGACCAATATTTTGATCTAATGTGCCTGCAAGCTCAAATTTTTGAGATAGAGTGATGTTATTAGAAAAGGCGTATAGGGTACGGAAAACCCAGCCATGGTAGTTACCAGATCCAACAGAGTTTAAGATGTTGGTAGCCACAATTGATCCAGCAGATTTTCTAGTGTAGGTACCTACACCATCTGCATTACCCCTACCAATACCTGAAGCATCGAAATCAGGAATCGCTTGAGCGCTAACCCACTGGTAATTCGTATCGATAGCCCAGTCGCCTTGTTTCCGAGCCTTGCCGATAGATACGCCCGCATACCAAGCCCAGTTGTATTTTGCATCGGGATCTTTATTGATCTGATCTAACTCTTGTTGCTGGCTTGCTGTAGGCGTGCCTGTAACTTCTGGCGTAAATACCTTACTGATAGGATCAGCAGCATCGTTATAAGCAGCAGCAGAATAGACTCTAACCAGTTTTTCTAAAAAACTCGGGGTAAATTGGTAACCAATAAGAACCTGTGATACACGGAAATTAAATTGAAAATCTAAGGGATCATCGGGATGGTATTTTTTCCAATCGATGTAAGAGCCCTTTAAGAAAAGGCCTGTATTTCCAATGTTCAAAAATCCCATTTCTCCTACGTAGCCGTAGTAATCTTTTGCAGCATTGATTAAAAATACGCCAACGGTAGTGTAGTAATCTCCAATATCTTCAAAAGCCTTACTAAAACGAAGAAGCGCTCCGTCAAACAAATTGGAAAACTGAATTTTTGAGTCAAATACATCGCCTAAAGACCGCCTTCCAAGCTCTGCATCGAAGGTAAAGGTATCGCCTGCAATAACCCTTCCTCCTAGGTAAGCGCGGTATAAACGGATCTTATCGACCGTACCATCTTGAATAGCCATTTTGTTTTTAAAATTCAAAAGGGCAGAAGACCAAGTCCTCTCTGCTCTGTAGTCTAATAGCAAGCTAAAATCAACGTTATAGGGACGAGACGGTCTGCCTGACGCCGAGTTCACTCCTCTTTGACGTATGCCATCTTTTTTCTCGTTAATACTAGCAAAAGATGTGCGCATATTGCCGCTAATAGATAAGTCGCCGCCTGTTTCTTTAAGAGTAATCAGGCGCTTTTCCCGAATCCATTTTTTCAACGCTTCCATGTCGGGATCAGGTCTACTGTCTTCAAACAAGACCTCATCTGCGTTGGTAGATTCTTGAGCAACTAAAGTCTCTTTCTTAGCTGCAGTCAATGGGCAAAATATAAGTAAAGATAAAGCAAAAAATAAGTGTTTCATAAAATAATCTGATAATAAATTTCTTGGAAAATAATGTGATTATCTTACTGCTTCAGGGTTTTTTTAGGGAAGGCTTTTCCTTGTAAACATAGGAAGGGCTGGGTTTTTTATCACCTACTTACAAAAAAAGCGCAAACGGTTAAAAACAGCGACAAACCTTTGCGCGAAAACAGCAAAAAACTTCCTACATATGCCTATTTCGTTTAAGACATAAGCCTCTTGCATTTTGTCGCACAAAAACGGAAGCTATTTTCTAAAAGATGCCCATACTTTCATCAGCGCTTTTTTACCTCAACTATAAGACTCATATTCAGACGTTCGCATGCCATTACCATATTTACTATAGTTGCGTCTTGCAAAACCGCCTGGCGAGAAGAGCAATCTACAAGATTCCCGGAAGTGATAAGGCTTGCACCAAGAGAAGAAGCGCTGGAAATAAAACACCTCATCGATTTTTGAGGACTCACCATCTGACATGTTCTATTAAATCATCAACATAAATGCAAAAACTCCAAGCTTTTTCTCAAAAAAATTAAAAAAACACTTTTAGAAAAATCCATTCAGGAGTAGATTATTTTTCATTTTAAAAATCACTTAAAAAACAGGATTATTTATGACAATGAGCAGTATCCATACCCAACCACCACATTTGCCTAAAGATCATCCACACAAAGTTCCTGGCAAAGTTCCTGGAGAAAGACGACCAGAAAGTAAGGATAATCAACTCGATTCAATAATGCGTTTATTATCCAATATGCAAGACGAGATGAAATCTATGGGCAAGAGGTTAGCAGCATTAGAGATCGAAAATAGTCGTTTGAAAAAAGAAACGTCCCAATTAAACACTAGAGTAAGTAGTTTAGAGTCCGACTCGATTACGGAAGCTGTTATACAACTCAAGAAACCGTCTGTTTCTGTAGAGACCTGGGCTTAGAGATTTGCACAACACCGGCTTATAGTCCAGAGAGTAATGGGATCTCAGAAGCATTTGTTACAACGTGTAAAAGAGACTATACAGCGTATGGCCAAATGACATCTCAAATGCTAAAGTGGCCATGAAAAGACTCTCTAGCGCAAAAACTAGAAACTTCGGAATCTAAAAAAAAGCACATGAACCGACAACACAACGAACGACACACTGAGAAAAGATCTGCGTAAGGCTTTAAAAATCGAACTAAAATGATCAAAACCTAACAAGAAAATTTAGCGGATTTTTATCATTTCATGTAGGCGAAGCAACTGTTCATGAGGATTAACCGAAGAACTCTAGATCCGCTTAGTCTAAGATTAAAGCCGTAGTGTTGCAAATACACTTACGGCTTCTTCATCGATTAAACGCGTTTCTAATGTGACAAAAAATAACTTTCTAGGGGTAATGGTGCATCCTAGATAAAGACCGAAATTTTGCCTGCTGCGAAAAAACTGTTTTTTTTCATCTTCGGTAATCCCATTTGAAGATGTAGGCAGCTCCACATGCGACCTAGCTTGGGTATATTTGCTGCCTATGTAAGGAGTAAAAAATCCCACTTCGTAGGAAACGCCTACGTTTACTTGCCACTCTCTAAAATGCAGCCTTTGCCCGTTTGTATCGACTAGCTCTCCGTCTAAAGAAAAAAAATGAAGTAAAGGCTCTAACGTAGTGTAGCGACAACCTGCACCTACGTGTAGGTTTTTCCAAGAAGCAAGTAAAGCTTTTAAGCCTAAAGACCAGGAAAAGTCTTCTGCAGATTTGAGTACAGCGCGGCGGCAGTATCCGTTAGCAACAATCTGAAAATCTGTGTCAATTTTCCCGCTGCCAAGAGTGGTGAAAACACTGAACTTATCTTGCCAATCTAACTGAATATCTCCCGATTGGATGTAGATTTCGTAGCGATCGATGCGTTTTTCGCCATCTGCATAACGCGCTAGCCTTCGGTCAAAAACAAAGTTGCCTTCATAGCCCGCCTGCACATTTCCCCAGTTGTTTTCTTCTAGAAAGATCCCTTGTTGTAAAACAGCTGGTGAAGAGGAATCAGAAACAGGGGCAGATAATATGAAAGAAAAAGGAAGGAAAAATAAGCAAAAGCCGGTGCGCAACATAATATCATCAAATATATAGTTAAAAAGATCTTACCGGTTTCTGTTTTTTTTGCACGGGGAAAATACCTGCGGATTGGATCATCTATTTTTCCCCTTCTTCTGATTTCCAAGATATTGTAAGATTAAGTCGAATTTAGTAAGCGAGTTGACCCCTTTTTTATGATTATTTATGTAAATCAAAAACAATCTGTAGAGCTAAATGAAGGCAGCACAGCAGAAAATCTACTGCAGGCTCTACATTTAAATGCACCTAAAGATGGCCTACATCTAGAGATTAATGGAGAAAAAAAAGACGCCTCTCATCCTTTATTTGATCAAGATCAAGTGACGATTAAAGATTTTGATACGCCTGAAGGAAAAGAAGTGTTTTGGCATAGCTCTGCCCATGTATTAGCCCAGGCAATTCTTAGACTATGGCCTGAGGCAAAACCTACGATAGGTCCTCCCATAGAACAGGGATTTTATTACGATTTTGCTAACGTCACAATCTCTGAAGAGGATTTCCCTAAAATCGAACGGGAAATGGAATCAATTATCAAAGAAAACTTCAAACCTGAAAGGCTAGAATTTTCTTCAAAAGAAGAGGCGCTCAACGCATTTGCAAAAAACCCGTATAAACAAGAGTTAATCCAAGGATTTGCAGGAACAATTTCTGGATACAAGCAAGGAGAGTTCTTCGATTTATGTCGAGGACCCCACATCCCAAACTTAGGTAAAATCAAAGCGTTTAAACTTCTTAAAACCTCAGGCGCCTACTGGAAAGGCGATGCAAAAAAAGAGATGCTTACCCGGGTTTATGGAATATCTTTTCCCGATAGAAAAGCCTTGAAGGAATACTTACAAAGAATTGAAGAAGCAAAAAAACGGGACCACAAGGTGCTGGGACCTAAATTGCAGCTGTTTTCATTTAAAGAAGAAGCGCCTGGTATGCCATTTATCCACCCGAAGGGGTTAGTGATATGGAACCGCCTTCTGGAGTTTTTGCGCGATTGTTTGGAAAAATATGAGTACATAGAAATTAAAACTCCCACCATGATGTCAAAAGAGCTGTGGCAAAAATCGGGGCATTGGAATCATTACAAAGAAAATATGTACCTTTCTCAAGTGGAAGAAAAAGAATTTGCCATCAAACCGATGAACTGCCCTGGCTGCATGCTTTTTTACCAATCGACAGTACACAGCTACCGCGAGCTTCCTTTACGAATAGCAGAAATCGGTCATGTGCATAGATACGAGCCTTCAGGCGCACTAAACGGACTTTTTCGAGTGCGCGCATTTCACCAAGATGATGCGCATGTATTTTTACGGCCTGAGCAAATCCAAGAAGAGATCGTCAAGATCTTACATCTTGCCGACTATATCTATATGACTTTTGGGCTTTCTTATAAGCTTGAACTATCCACAAGACCAGAAAAGTCGATGGGAACAGATGAAGACTGGGAGATTGCAACGCAAGGTCTACAACAAGCTTTAGATGACTGGGGACACTCTTATACGGTAAATGAAGGTGACGGCGCATTTTACGGTCCCAAAATCGATATTCATATTCGGGATGCGATTGGCAGGTTTTGGCAGTGCGGCACCATTCAGTTAGATCTGTCTTTACCTGAAAAATTTTCTCTAGAATATGTCGATAGTGATGGGGAACACAAACGCCCTATTATGCTTCATAGAGCGCTTTTCGGATCTATTGAGCGGTTTTTGGGGATTTTAATCGAACACTTTTCTGGCAAATTTCCCCTTTGGATGAGCAGCTATCAAGTAGCAATTCTTCCTGTAGCTGATCGCCACCTTCCTTACGCAAAAGAACTTGCAAAAAAGCTAAAAAAAGCTTCTCTGATAGTAGAAATAGATGATACAAAAGAATCGGTAAGCAAAAAGGTGCGTAAAGCTCAGCTTCTAAAAACCAACTACATCATCACCGTGGGAGATCAAGAAGAAACCAACAAAACATTATCTCTTCGTACAAGAGATAACGTGGTTCATGGAGAGATGTCTATTGATCTTTTCTTAACATCTGTGATGCAAGAACGGGAGGGTAAAGAGCTGATTTCCCCTTTTTCCACCACCCCTTCCAAAGTGTGATTGAGGTAAAGAGCATTGAAACAAATCATTGCAGTCACCAGTTTTAAAGGCGGCACAGCAAAAACATCGACGACGTTGCATGTAGGTGCGGCCCTGGCTACATTCCACAGGAAAAAAGTACTTCTAATCGACTTTGATGCGCAGGCCAATCTAACGACAGGCCTCGGATTTGATCCCGATGAACAAGATAGTATAGCTCCCGTCTTACAAGGAGAAAAAGAGTTTTCTTCCGTCTGTTTGTCGACAGCCATAAAACGTCTTGATCTAGTGCCAGCAGATACCTGGCTTGAGCGTGTGGAAGTCACAGGAGCATTAGCAGCAGATCGCTATTCTCATGAAAGGCTGAAAAAAATCCTCGATCCTTTAGATTATGATTTCATCTTAATCGATACGCCCCCTTCTTTATGTTGGCTTACCGAGTCTTCGCTTATTGCAGCGAATAACTCTCTTGTATGCGCCACCCCTGAGTTTTACAGCATCAAGGGCCTACAAAGGCTAGCTATCTTCATGGAAAATATCGCAGAAAGGCATTTTCTACAGGTTTTGGGCGTCTCCCTTTCTTTTTGGAACGATAGGGGAAAAAGCAATGGATCTTTTTTAGAGGTAATTGAAGATACCTTTCCAGGAAAAATCTTTTCACCTAAGGTGCGAAGAGACATCAGCATCTCTGATGCAGCCATTTACGGAGGGCCTGTATTTGCTACCGCTCCGAAAAGTAAGGCTGCGGAAGATTACAAAAAACTGACAAGCGATATCATAGCCCGCTTATCACCATAAAGAACACAAAGGCAGCATCATGGCGAAATTTAACTCTTTACTAAGCCTTAGGCTAAAGACAAAAGATAAACAAAAAATGAACGCTCTTGCAAAAAGAACGTCCAATGGAGGCCTATCGAGCTTTTCTGGGGTATTCCGTATAGAAGAGCTTCTTCCAGAGGAAAAGGAGTCGTTAGAAGAGTTATTAGAAAGCTTCAAAGAAGAAAAAGACTGCCACGTAGAAAGCGATCTGCAAGATCTAATTCAAATCACATCAGAAGTAAAAGCGATCACAAGCCAAGCCATTATGCTTCATGGAGAGCGCATCAAAAAGGCGCAAGACCTGTTAAAACCTTATAAAGATGGCGCGTTTACCTCCTGGCTAATTGCCACTTATGGCAACCGGCAGACTCCCTACAACTTTTTACAGTACTATCTGTTTTACACCTCTTTACCTGTAGAACTGCAGGAAAAACTCGATACCATGCCAAGGCAAGTTGTCTATACACTCGCTAGTAGATCGAGTAAGACAAGCGCTTCCAAAGAGATCGCTGAAAACTATAAAAGAGAAATTATTGAATATTACACCGGTCAATCTAAAGAAGAGCTTTTGATGATTATTCGGAATGTATTTCCCCTAACCGAATCGGACAAACGGGGATCTAATGGAGCTCTTAGCGCTATTCGGTTATTGAAAAAGCTATCTTCTTTAGCAAATGAACGGCATTTCAAGCCAACAGACAAACAAAAAAAAGCCATTGAAGGCTTACTAGAAGAAGTGAAGCTACTGATTACTTAGCCTCATTGAAAACCACTGAAAAATATCTGGGTGAGAGGATTTGAACCTCCGACCTCTTGCACCCCATGCAAGCGCGCTATCCAAGCTGCGCCACACCCAGAGAAAGATCTTCAATGCCTTCTAATGTGTAATCTGCCCTTTTCAACTCTCTTAAACCAATTTTTGCACACTCTGCGATGATTTTTTCCATTACATCGCCTAAATGCAGTTCATGGGATAAGATATCCACAGATAAAGAGGCGGATATAGTCACGCCATTGCGCACTGCTTTTACTTGGAAATGAGCAAAAAAACCCTCTTTTTTCTTGGAGATATTTTTAAATCGGATCACATTATTTTCGTCTAAATTTTCCATGTAAAAACTCCTCTTTGAAGCTAACATAGTAATCGATTGGAAGGTTTTCGTCAAAGTAGTGCCTGTAAAGATGCAGAAAAAACGCCTGCTTGCATATACTATATCTCCAGTAACTTGGAAGTCACATATGTTCATGGAAAAATCGTGGAAAGAGCTACTCAAACAAGAGTTAGATAAGCCCTACATGCAAGATTTACAGGCATTTCTTGCTCAAGAACACGAAGAAGGAAAAACGATCTACCCTAAAGAAAGCGAGGTGTTTCAAGCATTTTGTTTTCACTCATTTCAAGAGACATCGGTAGTGATCATCGGTCAAGATCCCTACCATAATGAAGGACAGGCCCACGGCCTTTCTTTCAGCGTAAAAGACGGCGTAAGGCAGCCTCCTTCTTTAAAAAACATCTTTGAAGAAATCCGGCAAGACCTATCTCTTCCCATGTCGAGTAAGGGGTGTTTAGATCCTTGGGCCAAGCAGGGCGTTCTTCTTTTGAACACCATTTTAACCGTTCGAAAAAACGAACCTAAATCCCACCACAACCAAGGCTGGGAAGTATTTACCGATAAGGTAGTAGAACTTCTCGCAGCAAGAGAAAAACCCCTGGTTTTTTTACTTTGGGGCAAGTCGGCAAGAGAAAAATGCGCTAAGGTAAACGCTCCACACCTTTGCTTAGAAGCGGCGCATCCATCTCCTTATTCTGCCCATTCAGGATTTTTTGGCTGTAGGCATTTTTCTAAGGCAAATCAGTTTTTAAAGGAACATTCTTTAGCGGAAATCGACTGGCGCATTTAACATATATTCAAAAGCATGTTACGTTGCAGATTATGGGGAGAAATGCATGGAACGCCGTCTACAAAAAAAAGTCCGCAAGCTAAGGCTACTGGCTATTTTTTTCACATTTTTTGTCGATAATCTATCTTGGGCTATCGTCTTTCCGGTATTTGCGCCGTATTTTTTAAATCCCGATGTACTGCATTTTCCAGATTTAAGCGTCGCTGCAAGAACCGCCCTTTTAGGGGTGTTTTTAAGCGCGTTTCCCTTGGGACAGTTCTTTGGAGCGCCTATCATTGGAGAATTTGCTGACAAAAACGGCAGAAGAAAAGCACTTTTATGCACGATATCTCTGACCTCTTTAGGATTTTTCCTCTCCGCTTTTGCTATGGAATATCAAGCCTTAGTCCTGCTGTTTTTCAGCAGGCTTTTATCAGGTCTTTTTTCAGGAAACTTATCCATTTGTCTTGCAGCTGCAGCAGATTTAAGTACTGGAGAAAAAGAGCGGGTCAAGCATTTTGGCTCTCTTGCTGTATGCGCAGGAACGGCGTTTATTTTAGGCGCGTTTTTAGGGGGAAAATTTTCCGATACGGCTCTAAGTCCCTTATTTTCTTTTGCCCTTCCCTTTTGGATTGGTGCAGGGATAACTCTCGTCAATTTGGTTTTTGTAGCCTGTTTTTTTCAAGAATCCTATGAGAAAAAACCTGATGTCCACTTCCATTTTTTGGAGAGTTTTCATCAGATTAAACTCGCGTTGCAAACAGAAAACATCAAAACAATCTATCTCATCTACCTCCTTTTTTTGATCGCTTGGAACCTTCTCATGCAGTTTGCTCCTGTTATTGCGGTAAATACTTTCGCGTTTTCTCCATCAGAGCTAGGTATGTTCATCGCATTTGTCGGCGTATCTTGGGCAGTAGGTGCAGGGATTATAAGCAAACTAGCTATGCATTATATTTCTCCAAGAAACATACTACTCATTTGTTTAAGCGCATTTAGCGCGCTTTGCTTTACTGTGGTATTTGCTAAGACCTCATGGCTCCTTGTACTCAATATCTCTTTAGCTATCGTGTTTTCAGCGGTTTCTTGGCCTATTTGCACAAACATCATCTCTCAAAAAGCAGGCAATGCAATGCAGGGAAAAGTGCTAGGAGTAAGCCAATCGATGCAGTCATTTGCTATGGCGATATCGCCTTTATTTGCTGTGCTGACATTTTTGTATTTGTACGCCCCATTTTTACTTGCCTCTTTTGCCGCTTTAGCCGCTCTTGTCCTATTTTATTTAAGTAAAGTGCGCTAAATAAGAGGGGAAAAACTGTGGAAAACTTGTTCACAGCTCCCCTGGGCCTTTGTTCATAAGATTGTTCATAAAAAAAGTTCGTTCATAACTTGAAGGTTATGATCAACTTATAAACAGTTTATGAACACCTTGTTTTATCAAGAGAAATGGGGTACTTATGAACACTTCCACAGCCTATAAAAGAAGAAGAGTATAAAGAGAGAGTTTCTTTAGTATAGATGAGATGCGCTGTTCAAAACAAAAAGTAGATCTTCTTGCGTATCAGTAGAGTTGTCTATATACTTCAGGTATGGATTTCTCTGAATTTTTCTCCCCTTCCGTTTATCTAAAAGGTTACGATACTCATCTTCCTGTATGGCATATCCTCTCTCATCTAAATACAATCTTATCTCAGTATCCTTTAGGAACGATTGCCTCTGTTATTCCTGAAGAAGTCGATTTACAAAATTCATCTGAAATCTACATCGAAAAAGGAGTGGTTGTAGAAAAATTCACAACGATTAAAGGACCTTGTGTGATCTGCAAAGGCTCTACCATTAGACAGAGCGCATACGTTCGAGAAGGTAGTTTTATTGGCCCTGGATCGATGATCGGTCATAGCACTGAGGTAAAGGGCTCTTTTTTATTTGAAGGCGTTCAGGCGGCGCATTTTGCCTATATCGGCGACTCTATTGTGGGAAAAAATGCGCTTTTAGGCGCAGGCGTAGTGTTTGCTAACGTCCGGTTAGACAAAAAAGAAATCCATCTTGAAGGAAAGCCCACAGGACGAAAAAAACTCGGAGCTATTTTGGGAGATTTTTCTCAGATTGGCTGCAATAGCGTAATCAATCCTGGATCTTTTCTAAAAAAACACTCGAAATTTCCCCCTCTCTCTTGTATAAAAAGTAGCTATGCTTCCTATTGATACCATCCAATCTCTTCGCTCTAAAGTAAACTTAGAGCTAGCTGCACTAGAGCACCGTTTAGGTGAAAAAACCCCTCTTAGAGATGCGGTTACCTACACTCTTTGCAGCGAAGGAAAACGCTACCGTCCGATTATTGTGCTTCTTGTAGCTGAGGCTTTAGAAAAAAATCAGGATGTGGTTCCAGCGGCTTTATCGGTAGAATTTTTTCACAGCGCTTCTTTAATTGCAGATGATCTTCCTTGTATGGATAACGCATCGATGAGGCGAGGCAAACCCACTACTCACACGCTTTATGGACAAAGCGCTGCGCTTCTTGCGAGCTATACGCTGATTTCCCTAGGTTATGAGTATGTGGCGAAAAATACCTCTCTAATCCAAAAAACCGATCCCTCTTTTGCAGAAGTTGGACTTCTTGCCATGGAGACAGTAACAAATGCTGCCGGTATCTTTGGCGCGACAAGTGGGCAGTTTTTCGATCTTTTTTCTCCCGATTCTTCTTTAGAAACATTGGAAAAAATCGTATATCAAAAAACGGTGACGCTATTTGAAATCTCTTTTGTATTAGGCTGGCTTTTTGGTGGCGGCGACAAAAACCTGATCGATCAAGTGAAGTCTCTTGCCTATCATATGGGTATGGCGTTTCAAATTGCTGATGATCTCGATGATTTGCAGGAAGATCTTTTAAAGGAAACAGATACTATGGTCAGCGTTATGGGAATCGAGAAAAGCGAAGAGCGCTTTTTACAAGAGACGGCTTCTTATCGAGCTATTTTAAAGAATCTTAAAATAGAAACAGCTCCTTTGATTTTTCTAATAGAAATGCTCGAAGAAGCGTTTTTTTCTAGTAGAAAAAAGCTTTCTTCGAACATGTATTTGTAAATCTATTTTTGCGCCTCTTGCAACTCTGCAGCTTTTCTTGCTGGAATCAGCCTATCTAAGATTTGCTCTTCGATTTCTTTGGCAAGTTCTGGTTTTTTCTTGAACTCTTCTCGAACCGCTTCTTTTCCTTGACCAAGCCTTGTCTCTCGGTAGCTAAACCAGGCGCCTTTTTTATCGATGATTTCTAAATCTGCGCCCAAGTCGATTAAAGAGCCGATATGGGATATGCCTTCATTAAAAAGGACATCGAATTCTGCTGTTCTAAATGGAGGCGCCATTTTGTTTTTCACTACTTTCACTTTGGCTCTAACGCCTTTGATCCCGTTTTCTTCAGGTCCTTTCATTTTGCTACTACGAATTTCCAGGCGGACAGAGGCGTAGTATTTTAAGGCATTTCCACCTGTTGTCGTTTGCGGATTTCCAAACATCACACCAATTTTCTCTCTCATCTGGTTGATGAAAACGGCGCAGGTATTGCTGCTAGCAAGAGCAGGTGTAAGCTTGCGAAGCGCCTGCGACATCATCCTTGCTTGCAAACCGACGTGAAGATCGCCAATTTCTCCTTCTAATTCATGTTTAGGGACAAGAGCTGCTACCGAGTCGATGATGATGACATCTACTGCATTTGATCTAGCAAGGGTTTCTGCGATATTGAGCGCTTCTTCTCCAGAGTCTGGCTGGGAGATGAGTAGATCTTTGATGTTCACCCCAATTTTAGCGGCGTAAGCGGGATCAAGCGCATGCTCTGCATCGATGTAGGCTGCAACGCCGCCTTGTTTTTGCGCGTTGGCTACAATATGCGTTGCTAAAGTCGATTTACCAGAAGATTCTGGTCCGTAGATTTCTATGATTCTTCCTTTAGGCACCCCTCCGATACCAAGGGCTGCATCTAAGGCAATGGCTCCTGTGGGGATGACAGGTACTTTACCATGCATCATCCTCGCTCCTAAAGACATAATTGCCCCATCGCCGAACTGTTTTTTGATCTGCGATACAGCGAGCTCTAACGCCTTTTTTTTCCCTTCTTGTTCTTGGTTTTTCATGCGCCATTCTCCTTCCAGTAACGGTCTTTGTATAGAGTAGTGTACCCTTTTTTCTCCTTTTTGCAAAATACCCCTTGAGAACGAAATCCCTTTTTGTTTGTATAAACAATAAGAGCGCACGTAATCGGGAGGAGGCATGCGGATTTTAGCGGGAGATATAGGCGGTACAAATACTAGGCTTGCCTTATTTGACGCTGATGGAAGGCTCCTTTGTCCTTTACAAAAGTTTCCTTCGAAAAACTACCCCAACCTTTCCACAATTGTTGCAGAATTTCTTTCTGAAGAAAAAGTCGATGTGGCCTGCTTTGGTATTGCTGGCCCTATTGAGGGAGGGCTGTGTAGAGCCACAAACCTTCCTTGGATTGTCGATAGTCGTATTTTACAAGAAGAAAATAGCATTGGAAGCGTGCATTTGATCAACGACCTTTTAGCCAATGCTTATGGGATCACTAGGTTGCAAGAAGGAGATCTTCTCACACTACATGCAGGTGATCCAGAAAAAGGCAATAAAGCCTTGATTTCACCAGGAACGGGGCTGGGAGAGGCAGGAATGATTTTTGTAGACGGCGCATTTCACCCTTTTGCTTCTGAGGGGGGGCATGTGGATTTTGCTCCGACAAATGCGCTTCAAGAAGAGCTTTTACACTCCCTTCGCAGCGCATTTTCCCATGTTTCTTATCAGCGGGTTCTTTCTGGCCCAGGGCTTGCAACTATTTACCGGTTTTTAGTGGAGAAAAAATCGATGCCGCCTTTAGAAAAAGTAGCTTCTTCTAAAAATCTTCCCGAAGAGATTACCCAAGCTGCAAAAGAAAAATCTTCTCCTACCTGCGTAGAGGCGCTGCAGATTTTTGTCTCTATCTACGGATCAGAGGCGGGCAATCTTGCGTTAAAATTTTTATCTCTTTCTGGCATGTATTTGGGAGGAGGTATTGTTCCTCATATAGTGGATATCATAAAAGAGGGAGCATTTATGCGCGCTTTTTGTAATAAGGGGCGCTTTCACACTCTCCTTGAGAAAATTCCTGTTCGTATTGTGTTGAACGATCAAGCCGCTCTTTTAGGTGCTTTAGAATATGCGCTACAAAAGCATGGTTTATGAAACGGCAAACAGAAGAAGAAAAAAGGCTAAATAGCGCTTCTTGGAAAAAATGGGGGCCCTACGTAGCGGAAAGAGCTTGGGGAACGGTACGAGAAGATTATAGCAAAGATGGGGATGCATGGCGCTATTTTCCCTATGAAGATGCAAAAAGTAGAGCGTACAGGTGGGGTGAAGACGCTATTGCTGGCCTCACCGATCGTTACCAAACCTTAGTGTTTGGTTTTGGCTTTTGGAATGGCCATGATCCAGAGATCAAAGAACGGCTGTTTGGACTTAGCTCACCTCAGGGCAATCACGGAGAAGATGTCAAAGAGCTCTATTATAAACTAGAGGCCCTTCCTAGTTTTTCTTATCTATCTTATCTCTACAAATATCCTATGGCTTTTCCTTATGATCTTCTTTTGGATGAAAATCAAAAAAGATCCTCTCATGAGCCTGAATTTGAACTCATCGACACCAATGCTTTTGCAGACAATACCTATTTTGATTTGTTTATTTCTTATGCAAAGATCGGACCTGAAGATATCGTGATAGAGCTAAAAGCTATCAACCGTTCCGCTAAGTCCGCTCCTTTACATAT
Source organism: uncultured Chlamydiae bacterium (assembly GCA_937899275.1). GTDB lineage: Bacteria > Chlamydiota > Chlamydiia > Chlamydiales > SM23-39 > CALBPE01. The sequence goes on along the minus strand of CALBPE010000013.1, from coordinate 27,924 downwards.
CTTTCCTCAGCTTACTTTTAGAAATCGTTGGTCTTGGAATCGTGATATTGGAAAAAAACCGCAGCTGCAACAAGATGAAAGAAAAGATGTTCTAGGGATTTTGGCAAGCGACGAAGGTACGCTTCCCCCAAAAAAAATCTCGATGGACTACGTATTGGGATCGTATTACCTTTACGGTCCTTTAGGAGGCGTCTCTTTATTTACAGAAAATACGACAAAAGGGACAGAAACCTACACAAAAGATGCTTTTCACCGGTATATACAAGGAGATTTTCATGCAGTATCTCCAGAAAAAATAGGAACGAAGGCTTGTCTATATTACCAAGTAGATCTGCAACCTCAAGAGGAAAGAACGTGGGTATTTCGCTTTACGAATTCTCCGAAGAAAAAACCTTTTCAAGGAGTAGAAAAAACTCTGAAGAAAAGGAGACAAGAATCTAACGCATACTATGAGAAAATTGCTCCTAAATGGGCAAGTGCTGAAGAGAAAAAACTGCAGAAGTCGGCTCTATCTTCTCTTTTGTGGAATCTACAAAGCTATATTTTTGATGTCAATGTATGGCTTTTAGGAGACGATCCCTTAAACCCTCCACCTTTAGAAAGAAAAGAGGTGCGCAACGAAAAATGGCGCCATCTCAATTCCATGCGGATTTTATCTATGCCCGATGTTTGGGAATACCCCTGGTTTGCTGCTTGGGACCTTTCTTTTCATGCAGTTGCTTTGGCGTTAGTAGACCTAGCTTTTGCAAAAGAGCAGCTTTGGGCTTTACTTTTTGATCAGTTTCAACATCCCAACGGGCAGATACCTGCCTATGAATGGGAGTTTTCTGATGTCAACCCTCCTGTGCAGGCATGGGCCCTTTTAAAGCTGATCTCTATAGAGGAAAAAACATATGGTACAAGAGATGATCTTTTTGTAGAGCGGTGTTTTCATAAACTGTTACTCAACTTTGTCTGGTGGGTAAATAAAGTCGATACTACGGGAAAAAACGTATTCGAAGGAGGCTTTTTAGGTCTCGATAACATCACCATACTAGACCGCTCTTTAAAAGAAGAGGCCTACCGTTTGGATGAAGCAGATGGAGCTGGTTGGATGGCTATGTTTTGCTTTGATTTAATGGAGATCGCTTTAAGATTAGCAGAAAAAAATCCTGCGTATGAAAACTTGGCGATCAAGTTTTTTGAGCATTACGTCTACATTGCGGCGGCTCTACGGAAAGGGTACTGGCGCTCTTATGATATGTTTGATGCAAAGGAGGGATTTTTTTATAGCGTCATGGATAAAAAAGAGGGCAATCAGCTGCCTTTAAAGGTCCGTTCTTTAGTGGGAATCATCCCCTTTTTTGCAAGTAGGCTTGTTGGAAAAAAATACATCGAACAGTTTCCCACGTTTTTTGCGAGTTTTTCTTGGGTGATTCGTAATCGTAAAGACCTTAGCGATACTTGTGTAGAGAGTGTATCTACTGTTTCAGGGGAGTTTTATTTTTTTTCTCTGATCACCCAAAAAGAGCTACCCCGTTTTTTATCTTACCTTGTTGATGAAAAAGAATTTTTATCGCCCTACGGCCTGAGAAGCTTATCAAAATATCATGAAAAACATCCTTTTTCTTTTGATTGAAATACCCTTTTTTATGAGCCTGGCTACTCTTCTTCTAAGATCAAAGGAGGCAACTCCAACTGGAGAGGACCTGTTTGGTTTCCTGCGACGTATTTATTGATCGATACGTTGAGGCGGCTTGCCTCTATTTGGGGAAAAGAATTTTCTTTTACCTTTGCAGGTACATGTTACACATTTGAGAAAATGGCAGATATGTATGCAAAAAGGCTGCTTGCTATTTTCCAAGAAAAAAATGGGAAAAAGCCTTTTTTAGGCAACAATCTAAAACTACAGGAAGATCCGCATTTTTCTTCCTATTATGTATTTCATGAATTTTTCCATGCAGAAACAGGAGAGGGATTAGGCGCCTGCCATCAAACAGGGTGGACCGCTTTGATCGCAAATGTCCTCGATGAGATCTACCGAGAAGGCTGCCGAAGTGGAGATTAAAACTCTAGCTGAGCGCTGATTGTTAACCCTTGAAGATAAAAGTCATTTAAAGGAGCAGATGGTCTGGTAATCGGGTTTACTTGCACAGAAGAAAACATATTTTGATGCCATAAAACGAAAAATTCATATAGGGCACAGACGCCTATTTGTACGTAGGATTCTTCCCAGTTAGAAGACCATTTACCGCCCAAGCGCATTTCGTACTGGGGCCGAAAAGCGTAGCGCACTTGGTTCAGAGAAAACCCTCGGTTTTGCTCAGAAGATGTTGTTGTTTCCTCCATCTCCACTCTATAGCGGGTGTAGAGTAGACTGAAGGCGTTTTCTCCTTCTATACTAAATCCTAAAGGTAGCCTCCAAGAAGAAAGGATCCCTGTTTTCGGACCAAGTCCCCAAGATCGAGATCGGGCAAATTGAGAAGCTTCATTACTCGCGGCAGTGATCTGACCGCCTTGGTATGTCGTATTGATTGTTTGGCGAAATAGCAATAGCCTACCTCCAAAATAGGGGGTAAATAGCAGCTTTTGTCCTGTGTAGCAGGCTCTGGCAATATCTGTATCGATGTGTTCCATTCGGGCTTTCCAAGAAGAGCGTACACTATCTGCAAAAGCCGCATTCGCTTCTTGTAGACGGTTTGTATATAGCTTAGATTGAGAAGAGACGGTTTCTGCTGTTTGCGTAGAGGTGCGAAAATAGAGGTAATGTATCTGCATAGACCAGTGATCGGGAAACCCTCCCAAATGCAGCGTTGTTTTAAATCCTGGTTCATACTGGAATTCTGTTTGGATTACCCGGCCGTTTGTTGTGGGGGTAAATGCATTAGAATTGGTGATTAGACCTAGTTCTAAACCCTCTTCTAAAGGCTGCCAGTAGGTGAATGATCCTATGATGTATGCATCTAATGATGCAGCATCTTCGCCAGGATAAGGCGCATTGTAATCGCTGTGTTCTGCGCAAACATCAGATAGAATGGGGGCTTTTCCACTTAGAAAAACAGGGGATAAAAAACATAAGCTAAGTAGAAAAGGTTTTGTGAGGGTGTGTAAATATTGCATGCTATACTTCCTGATGTATATCTAAAAATCCAAACGCATGGTGAGGTTCAATCCATGTAAATGTAGGTCCGAGCTTCCCTTTGCAGATCGATTGGCAATACCTCCAAAGCTTGCGCCGAATAGATTTTGTTTCCAAAATGTTTGTAGTTCATATAAAGCGGAGATGTTTACATGCAGTAGACTATTGAATAGATACGATCCCCAGGAAAGTCCCATAGCGCCGCTTGTTTCTGCCCGTACATAATCAGGTGTTTCTGATGCACTTAGAGCAGTCTCTCTTGGATTGGCGATACTTTGTTGCGATGTCTTGACTTTGTAGTGGGTAAATAGAACGCTTGTCGACATGTTGGCAAGAAGTGTGAATCCCCCACCGATCATCCAATTGGTATTTAATCCCGTTCTAAGCCCCGCTCCCCAAGAACGGATCTGGTTTTTTGAAGAGATATTTTGCCCTGCAATTTGATATGAAGGGGAAAATTTTTGTGCGATCCACGCAATTCTAGCGCCCCAAAAAGGACGGACTATGTTTTCTGTGGAAAGGTAGTAGGACTTACCCATTTCTGCATCGAGTAGATCAACAGTAAGCCGCCATTTGCTAGACAGGCCCCTGGCAGGGGTAGATGCGCTAATATCATATAGCCAAAGAGGTTCAATGCTTGCATTTTGTGGAGCCGATGCTTCTTTTTTTGTGGTCTTATGAAACCAGGTATATTGAGCGGAAAAATCCCAATCATCTTCATCGATATGCGTACCTATGGCCATGCGAAAACCGGGGCTAAAAGAAAAGGGGTTTTAATGAACGATCAGTTTGGGTTATTTGCAGAAAATAGCTCCTCGCTATCAGGGTTAAAAAATCCTATTTCCAGTCCATCTTCTGCCGCTTCTAAGTACAGAAATGAGAAAGAAGAAAATAGCTTTTCCTCTTTGCTACAAACGTCAATATTGGCCGGTTTATTGTACCCGGGAAGAAGCTCTTCTTTGCAGTGATCAAATGGATCAAAAAATAGATCCACTTCGGACGCTGCCAATATGTTTGGAGAAAAACATAATTGGAAAATTGCTACACATAAGGGAATAAGGGGGATGTATTTCATGATCAACTCTTAAAAATCGCTTCGCATAATAAAGGTAAATCCTTGCAGATAAAGTGTCTGGCTGCTTTTTTCAAAAGACACAGCAAATGGTGCGATCAGAGGCTGCATCATATTTTGTCCGAATAAAGCAAGAAGGTCATAAGAAAGCTCTAAATCCAGATGAAATGTTTGTTGAAAAAAAGAGGCGCCCCAGCCAATACCTGCTGATAGTTCAGCTGCAGAGGCTAATCGATAGCGGTCGTCTTTTATTTTGAAGATAGTGGTATTGGTCGAGTTTTTTTCGTTATGAGAAAGGGTGTATTTTGCATAAGCAAGGCTTGCACCTGTTTTTCCAATAAGTCTTAGGCCAGATCCTAAAAACCAAGAGGAAGAAGCTGCCCATCTCGGACCAAAGTTCCAAGAATCTGCTGCGTTGTAGGATTCTAATGTGGTGGAGGGACCGGCATATTTCACCAGGAATTTCTGGTTGCAAAGATAAGAGCGCAGTCCTATCTGAGTAGAAAATAGGAGCAGTTCGCCTACATAATACCTGCGATACAAAAAACCGTCGAAGATGTAGTTGTGTAATTTCCAGTTGGACTCTTCCGATAAAAAAGCGCCTAAGCCGTGGTTAGCATGCGCCCAGAAAGGAACAACTTCTTTTCCGCTGTCTGCGCTAAGAGAAGTATTGGGAGAGCGCACATGAGAACGGAAGTAGGTACATCCCAACTGAATTTGCCAGTCTCCATGATGGGTGCGGTAGCCGCCCGCAATGGAAAAACCGGGCTCATAGCTTTGTTTTAGCTCGATTGTTTCTGAATTAAGAGCGCTACTAGAAGTAGAGCGGATGAGTCCTGGCGACATATTTTCTTGTTGCGCTTGCCAAAAGAACAACCCTTTCGTTAAAAAAGCGCGGTATTCACCAAGATCAAAATTCGTTGCGTGGTTGAAGCCAGACAGCTGCACTTCTTCTGAATAGAGATCGGGATCATCAAAACAGTCTACCTCTTTTGACCAGGAAAAAAGAGGAGAGAGGGAACAAAAGAGGCAAAGAAAGACAGATAATTTATTCATATGTAAGCATTTTCTATTTCAGATAGATACGAATATAGAATAGTTCTAAGCTTTCCTTTTTTGCAAAATAAATTTATAGGTAAAGTATAGGAGGCTGTCTTGTTCTTTGCGCTATGTGATCGGTTTTTTCTATTCGGCCTTGTTTTTTTCATGGGCATTTGCCCTTGTGTACTACAGGCCGATGCGCTTTTTCTTGTAAACGACTCTCCTTACGTATTAACCGCAATTGTGCAGACAAGAACGGGACAATTCGTTGCCCAAAAGACGTTTGCCCCTGCAGGTAATATGCGGGAGTCTACGCGTAAAAAAATCCCCTTGTCTATTCCAGGTTATGCGTATCAAGAAACCATTACGCCCTATATTGTAGTATGGAAATGCGCTCAGGGAGCGTCGTATTCAATTTGCCGCCATGTCAACCCAGGATCTTACGTGCAGGCAAATTCTTGCTCAGGTAATTACACATGTCCTCGAAAAAAACAGGAAAAAAAAGACGCTTCGCAATCTAGTAATCCTCGAAAAAATAGAAAAAAGTAGGGAGCTATTCTTGCGGTTTTCCGTTTTCGTAGGCGATTTTTCTTAGGAACTGCCCCGATTTTCCATCATATATCACCGCTATTCCCGAGCCTTTACTCACTTTGGAAGTGGGAGAAGGGTCATCTTTTTGGTAGTAGCTGCCGCTTGATAAAAGATCATTTTCGTATTTTTCTAATAGCATAAGAGAGCCGTTTTTATACCAAGCGCAGCACATGCCATTTTTTTTGTTTTGCGCATATTCTTTTTGGCTTTCCAATGTACCGCAAGGATACCAAGTTTTGACTAAGCCGTGGATCATATCTCTATCCCATTCGACCTGCAGTTTTGGTTGAAGTTTTTCCTCGAGAGTTTTTCTAGGGTAAAAAAGCGTTTCTTTACCTTGCTTTTGCCCATCTTTTTGCTCGTATTGCCCTGAAACATCTCCTGAACTTGCGTAAAGGATCACTTTACCCTCGGGCTTTCCTGCAAGGTAGGAGATCTTTTTTTCGAGAAAATCTGCCTTCCATAAGATCTTTTCGCCGCATCCGTTGGCAATCTCTCCTAACACATCTCCATTGATATCATGGTAAACTGCGGTTTGTAGTAGACCCTCTTCGTATTCTTCTAAAAAAGTAGGTTGTTCATTTTCCCAATACCCTATTGATGTGCCTTGTTTTATCCCCTTTTTATAGCTTTCTTGGGTTTTTAAAGCTCCCGATGGGTAATAAGATAAAAACAGGCCATCAATTTGGTTTTTTTTATAAGGGATTTTGGTTTTGATCTCTCCTTGTTTATAGTAGTAGGTGGAAACTCCCTCTAACATACCTAAGTCATACTGAATTTCTGCTAGCAAGTGGTTTTCCTCATCCCACACTTTGGATGTTCCGTCAAATAACCAATCTTTTTGCGCGCTATAATGCAAATTGAATGGACCGCCTACTACGGTAGCATCAATTTTTTTTGCGCCATTTGCATGCCATTCTTGGTAGGAGCCTTTTGCAACAGAGTCGATCCCTTCAAGGTATTGTTTGATGTTGCCGTTGGGGTGGTACGAAGTGATGATGGAGCGGCTATGATCATTTTGTTCTTTATTGAAAATTCTGGTGACCTGTGTATACGGCTGTGGATGGAAAAAATCGATTTGGGCAAATTTTTCGATTCTCTCTTTGGTGTTGAATGTTTCTGATCGACCACTTGCATCTTTGATTTGTATGCAGATGATCCCTTCCTCATCAAAAGAAGAGCTGCAAGAGCAAAAGGCGGTGCATGCAAGGAATAAGGGAAAAAAAGATTTCATATTAGCTATTTTTTTGTTCTAAAAGTTCTATAGAAAAGGAAAAAAGATCTTCTAGTCCTGGGGTAGCTACTCTTTGTAAAGAAGCTTGGACAAGTTGATAAGAGGGCTCTTTGTCTAAAAGAGAAAACACTTCGATGATTTCTTCTGGGTATGCGTAAATCGGTTTTTTTTGCTGGTAACGCGTTTGAGCAGAAGCATTTTCTTCTACGCAAGAAAACTGCATGCGCTTTTTTTGCAACAGCATCTTGGTTTTTTTTACTGTAGGATGCGCCTGGAAAATGGGGTGATTTGCTAGCTGCAGGAGGGGGTGGTTTTCTCTTAGACCAAAATCTTTTTTTTCCAATGCGTCGATCAAGAAAGTAGAGGAATGGCTCTGGTTTTTTCTCTTTTTTTCTTGCATACGAAGAGGGTATGTCGTTTCTGCTTTTTTCAGTATGTAGGCAGCTTTTTGATAAAAAGCGGCGCTTTTTTTCACAGAATATACAGAGAAGAAAGAGATCAAAAAGCCAATGGAAAAAGCAGATACGATTGTGATCCAAAAGATGCTAGGTTTCATCCAAAGCTTGCCTAATCGTAGATAAAGAGGGCTTTTCATTAAAACCCTCCTGGGTATAGATAAAAATCAGCTTGGTATAATTTTTTTGGGGGATCGGTTTTTTTCCAGGAGATGCCTTTTGATACAGCAACTTTTTGTTTGGAGGAAAGTAGCTTTTCCTTAAAAAGATCTGCTACATGATCCTCTGGGATTTCGCAGGATAAAAGGACTTGGATAAGCCCATCTTCTGTAAAAGAAGTCGATAGGCTATCGATCGATACATCCTCTGTTTTGGAAGAGAGTAACGTGTGAAGCCAAGATATGATGGGTAGCGGTTTGATTGCTTGGCCAGTATTTCTCTTTCGAAGGTGGGAGTTTTTTTTAGGCATCTCTGCATCGAGTGTTTCGTTCCATACGTGAAGAAAATCCGCGGCGTTTCTGTCTACCCTCTCTGTGATGTTACTGCGCTTAGATTCTATGCAATCTTTTTGATAGGCTGTATGCAGCGCTCTTAGAAATTTTTCCTGCTTTTCTTCGATGAGCGCTCTTGCAAACACAGCCGATCCAATACTTGCTATAACAAGCGTCATCAAAGAGGCGCTCATCTTCCAAAACCGCCTTTGTATCCATTTCTTTGGGGTGAACTCTTGGGTTCTAAATTGCAGGTTGGTCCCATCGCTTGCAGCGGCGTCCAGAGCAAGTCCTATACTGATGGCATATTTCTTTAAGTCGGCAGCGTTTTTTTCTTGTTGAGAGTCGGGTAGAATCTGGTCTATTAAATCGGGCGCGTCTCCGAAGACATAATCGATGAAGTTGGGGGTGAGTTTACCATGACCTGTGAGTAAAAGTGGTAGAGCCCGATCTAAAGAAAACGAGCGGATTGCTTGTACGATAGCCGCCTTCATTTGAGCCGCTGTTTCTGCAATTTCCTGTTTTTTTCCTGAAGGTGGATTTAAGGCGGCGGTCTCAAATTGGATGGAAGATAAAGGCGCGTTTCCACAGGTACGCGCTTTTTCTAGCAAATCGGAAAGGCCTAATCGCAGAGTCCTTGCTTTTTTGATGCGGCGCTTATCTACATGTACGCACGTCACTTTACGAAGTCCTAGATGTAGTAGGATCATAGAGTTTTTTGCGGTTCCATATTTTTCTGCATAACGCAAAAGTGCGCGTGAGCTCGAAGATACATAGCTTGGGTCTATCCCTTCTTGCTGCCATTTTTTTACGTGTTTTTTAAGAGATTTTTTTGCTGTTGTAAAGCAGGTTAGAGTATAGGTGTTTTTTCCTTCTTCTTTTTCGATGAAGGGCAAGGTGATCGCTTCTTTTTCGTCTAGCACATGTAACGACTTCATTTGGTAGGCTGCGATTTGAGAAAGCGCTTTTTTCTGCGGCACTTTTAGTTGGATGTGTTTGATGAGTACATCAGCTGCCTCTAGACCCGTTGCTATATCTTCACGCGCTTCGCTGTAAAGGCGCTTTACATGGGTTTCAGAAAAAGAAAAAAGAGTGGGGGTGGTGTCTGTCTTTCTTGCGAGTTTCGCTAGAAAAAAGGTGTTGCCGTCTCGATAGATGCCGATCATATGCACGCTTTCATTCCTATCCATTTTAAAAGACGCACCCTTTCCTGTAACTAGAAAAAAATATTTACCTTAATAATAGAGAGGGTAAAGGCGTTTTTTGGAAAAATGTAATTGCTGGATTTTTTCTGTTTTTTTGCTATAATCGTGTCGTTTACAAAAGGCGTTATCTTCATGTTCTTTCAAGTGATTGATCTTCTGTTTACTGTTTATTATTTCATGATTCTTGTGCGGATTGTGGGGTCTTGGATTCCAGAAATTCAAAGATATACTTTCATGCATTTTATCTATCATTACACAGAGCCCTATCTTCGATTTTTTAGAGAAAGGATTCCTCCTATAGGTGTAATAGATATCAGCGTATTTGTGGCCATGCTTGCGCTTGGATTTCTCAAGTTTTTGCTACTCAATTTTCTATGAGCCGCTACACCTCTTCCTTTACTATAGGAAACCTCCTACTAGACAATAACATTTTTTATGCTCCTTTAGCTGGATGCTCCGATTATCCTTTTCGTAGAATGGCAATTAGCTCTCTTTCCTCCGTTCGTCCCGGGCTCTTTTTTTGTGAAATGGTAAAAATGGATGCGCTCATTAGGCGCGAGCCTACAACGCACCGCCTTCTCGATTATGATGCTTCTATGCATCCGATTGGAGCGCAGCTATGTGGAAGTAACATCGATTATGTGGCAGACTCTTGTCATATGATCGAAGATTTAGGATTTGACTGGATCGATCTGAACTGCGGATGTCCTGTCGATAAAATCACAAAAGATGGCAGCGGATCTGCTCTTTTAAGAAATCCAGAAAAAATTGGCGATATCTTACATAAAATGGTTTCTTCTACTTCCTTGCCAGTCAGCTTAAAAATCCGTGCAGGATGGGATGATGAGTCAATCAACGCAAGGGAAATTGCTGTGATTGCGGAAGAAGCAGGAGCTTCTTTAATCACAATTCATGGTCGCACAAGGCAGCAAGCCTATAAAGGCAAAGCGGCCTTTAGCCCCATTCGAGAAGCGAAACAAGCTGTCCGCTCTCTTCCTGTATTTGCCAATGGCGACGTATTTGATCCCATCAGCGCAAAAAACCTATTTGACCAAACTGGAGCAGATGGGATACTTGTTGCACGAGGCACAATGGGACAGCCCTGGATCGTAGAAGATATTGCGCATTTCTATGCAACTGGAAAGGTGAATAGTCGCTCTATTTTAGAGATAAAAGAGTATTTTTTAGCGCACTTTCAAGAAATTGTACAGTATCAGCCCGACAAGAAAGCTCTGTTGGATATGCGCCGCGTTGGCAGCTGGTTTTTGCGGACAATTCCCGGCTCTAAGGAACTTCGAGATAGTGTTTTATCAGAAAAAAATCCCGAAGCAGTTTTGCAAATGTTGCGCGAGTTTGACTGGCAATCTTTTGAAGAGAGTTCCCCTTTGACGGTAGGGTAATGGATAGTTATTCTCGACCTTTTTGTTCGAAAATCTTTTTTAGCCTTTCCATATGCCAATCAGAGTCTACTGTCGGTTTTTCTTTTTTTACCTTATTTTTTTTCCGGATTTTTTCTAAAAACCAAGTAATTGATTGGACATGGGCCAATAGTTCCTTAGCTTTTCTCGCGAGACCTTGATCATTGGTGATGACGGTCAAGTTTTTGGGCGACTTGCTGTAGGCAATTTTTTCTATTATATACTCGTCTGCTGTTTGCTGATGGCTTGAAAAAGCGACTAGAAATGCAGGGAAGTATTGCAGGCCGCTTTGCTCATCTAGAAAGTGGGTTCCATCAAAAATGATTTCTACACGTTCTTTAAAACAAGAAAGAGAGTGAGAAAAAGCCTCTAATAGCTCTTCTCTATTTGTTTGTAGGTGGGCTATTTCTTTTAGGTGGAAAAGTACATTGTAGCCATCTACAAGGTACTTCATTTAGATAACCGATCTTCGAGAAAGGGAAGGATTTTATCTAAGGCTTTTCTTCGGTGGGAGATCCTGTTTTTGATCGACTCTGTCAGTTCAGCAAACGTTTTGTTGTAATCGTGTTTTACAAAAAGAGGATCGTATCCAAAACCTTCGCCGCCTTTTTCCTGGCGTAGTAGTTTTCCTTCACATTTGCCCTCGACGCATTTTTCTAACCCTTTTGGAGAGGCAAGTGCAATGCAGCATTGATAATAAGCGAATCTATCTTCTTCTTTTAGATCTTCCATATCTAATAGAAGTTTTTTTCTATTTTCCCTATCTGTGGCATCTACTCCTGCGTACCTTGCAGAAAAAACGCCTGGTTTGCCGTTAAGCGCAGGAACAACCAGCCCTGAATCATCAGCGATGACTAATGCTCCTAGTGCTTCTGCAGCATGTACCGCTTTAATCGAGGCATTTTCCTCAAAAGAAGAGCCCGTTTCTTCAGGGGGCGTATAGGCTGGAAAATCGCGGAGAGTTAAGATATCGATAGAGAAAATCGTTTTTAGGATCTCTTTACACTCTCGGATTTTATGCACATTGCCGCTTGCAATCACCAAGGTGGTAGAAAGGGTGTTTTTTGTATCGACAAAGTCGGTAGGATCTTTCATTGAGCTTTTTCCTATGGTTCCACTATAACACATTGGGAATATTCCAAGAGATATTCCCTAACAAAGATTACTTGGACTCTAGATAATTTCGGATCTCTACGATGGTGAATTTCTCCCCTTGGAAAGAAAAACTCTCATTGATAGCTAGGCCTTGCATTGCTTTAGCAAACTTCGATTGGAAGGATAAAATCCGCTCTTCAGGATTGGCGTCCCAAGGGCCTAAAATCGTAAACTCTTGAACGGCTCCTTCTCCATTTTTGCATACCACAATCGATCCTACGCCCACGCGTCCTTCGGGAACATCTGCTTTTGTGATGATTCTAGAAAATTGGAGCTGATCAGAAAGAGCTTTAAGTTCTGCTTGCAGTCTCTCTCTTTTTTCTAAGGCAAATTTAAATTCAGAATTTTCCCGCAAGTCTCCATGCGATCTCGCTTCTTCAATTTCTTTTGCGTTTTCTACTGTTTCAACCGTGGCGATTTTTTCAATGCGCTCTTTGATTTTTTGGTAGCCTGTCTGCGTTGTCCAGATGATCTCTTCTTCTTCTTCTGATTTTTTTCCCTTTGCAAGCGCAGGAAAGGCAACTTCAGCAAGCGAGTGGATAATTTTTCGATCATGGTCGGTTAAAGCTGCACATTTTGTCGCAAGAAGGATGAATTCTTCTGCCTGTTCAATAGAGGCCAGCTGCATCATATCCCGGACCATTTTATACCGATTGTGTAAGAGGAGCGAAAGCATTTTCTTAGACAAGTCTTTCAGCTCTTGGCGCTTTTCTGTATGGTCTAATAGAATTAAAAACCCTTCAAAAAAGAGAGGGAGCCCTTCCTTATCGCTAAAGGGAAGCTTTTTTCCATCTAAGATCTTCTGGAAGTACCAAACAAATACATCGGGATACGATAGTGGGTGGGATACAAGCTCTTGGATTTTTTCAAGAAGACCTGCTGCGTTTTTCAATTCTTGAATCAGATAATCTCTAAGAAGGTTTTGTTCGATAGCGAAAAGAAGGTCCATGAATATTTTTTCCCAATCGCTTCGGATTGAGCGGATCAATGTCAAAGTCCGTTTTTTCAAGGAGATCACATCGATTTTTTGTAAAAAATCTAGAGGGTCTTCTATCGATTCAATGAGCTCTTTGATCTCAGAGGTTTTTTTGAGCGCTTTTAAGTCGTCTAAAAAGAACAGTAGGGAAAGTCTTTGACCCTCGTTAAGCTCTTTTGCTTCTAAAAGTTCTTGGATTCTTTTTTCTAAAGAGGCCTTGAAATCTTTATTTTTCAAGGTTTCGGAAAAATCCCGAAGAAAACTGTAAACCATTTGGATGGTTTCTTCTACAGAAGGTTTTTCCTCTAACGCTTTATAAAATGCTACTTCGTGGGGCACCTCTTCTTCCAATAAAGAAAACGGTTCTCGTAGAGCCTGAGGACAGGATACTTTGGTGTCTTTTTTGAGTTTGTTTCGAGCATTTTGCCACCAGCGATTCCAGGAAGATTCGGGGATGACAAGGTCGATGAGCTCTTCTTTGATTTCTGCTGCCGTTTTGGGGCCTAAATCTTTCAGAAGAGTGCGGAGCACTTCAACGGGATTTTCTCTCGCTTGTTTTTCTAATAAGTCGGGATCGCCAAAACGTCGAGCTAAAAAATGGTCTTGTTCTATTGGGATAAGCGTTTTAAATGCATTGACGAAAGAGAGGTGTTTTACTCCCACTACATGTTCACATTCTAAAGAAAGCTCTTCTCGGATCATCGATACTTCAAGAATCTCACTTGCGCCCCATCCTCCACTATGAAAGACAAAATTGCCTTTTTTCATATGAGTGAGTAGCTCGTAGTTACCAATAGCACCTTTAAACTGCTCGCCAGGTCGTAAGTGGATCATCCGAATTTTTTCCTGAAACAAAGGGTCGTTAGGATACATTTCTTCTAAAAAACGCATGCCAATTTCATAGAGCTTTTCTGAGTGGGTATTTTGTATTTGGAAAATGAGCTTAAGAACTTTTTGTGATTCTTTTTTCTGGGGTATTTTTTCCCATAACAACAGCCCTTTTTCCACATGCGTGCCGAACGATGCGGCAAGAGGCGCGTGCATACTCAAAGTTAATATCGTAATCAGCTCTTCTGTATCAAATTCGTCGCTGTAACAGTATTCTTCCCATAATTTTAAAAAACCGGGATAGTCATTTTTTTCTATTCGTATTTTGAAATCGCCAAGGTAAGTCATGTGTACATTCCCGAAAAGTTTTCTTAATGGGGAAATTGTATCGCATAGGTCTAAAACCTTCAACGTTCCGCGTATAGAAATAGAAAAAATTATCCATTTTACGGTTTTTTGTGCATATATTTGTATGCATTTTTAAAAGAACTCTTTGGCTCTTAGGAAAATTGGGATAAATTCTTTGCCAAAAAACCCATTTGTTCGGGCAAAATCAAACTCATGCGCTCATCTTATATTATGCAACTTTTCTTTGTTTTGTTTTCCTTTAGTCTTTTTTTTATAGCGCCTGCCTGCTTTTGTACTTCGCTGGACCAGCCTTATGATGCAACCGAAAGGCTTTTACAGGATCTTTCTGTAGTAGAAAATATCGACCGAAAAAAGCGGGATCATTTGCCTCTATTTTTTAATTCGTGGGGATCTTCAGGATATTTTAGCGCCCCTTCTGCAAGGCCTGCAAAGGAGGGACTAGTCGTTCTTTCAGGAGCCTACGCTCCTCCTTATCAGATGTATAACGGCTCTTTGCAATTGTTTTCCCGCTTGGAATTGGGAGGCAATTATGTGACTTTTCCAGAAAAAACATCTGGTTATGCCGGAAAAGGGATCGATAGGTCGATGCACCTAAAATGGTCTTTTTTACACGAAAAAGATGGGCAAAGCGGTTTTCCCTTTTGGGCTATAGGTTTTCGGGATGTGATTGGCCAAAGGCGGTTTTTTTCTATCTACACCGTATCTACAAAAACTTTTCCAGAGGTAGATCTAGAGTGCTCTTTAGGCTGGGGATGGGGAAGGATTAATGGGCCTTTTGCAGCGGCTTTATGGACTCCTTTTCGAGGGAAAAATTCTTGGATGGACGCGTTTTCTTTAGGCCTAGAATATAGCGGGGTCAACAAAGACTACCATGCAGATGATGTCGCTAAACTACAGAAGGGCTCTTCTTGGAACATGGGATTTTTTTGGAAGCCTATAGACGAGCTGCAGCTATCGATGAGCGCAGCTGGTATGCAACAGATCGAGGCGTTTGCCTCTCTGCAATATAATTTGGGAGATGCCAGGGGTTTTTTTCCCAAATCGCAAAATCCCCCTTTATATCGAAACGCACCTTTGGGCGCTGTGCAAAATAGAGACTTTCCTCAGGAAGTAGAAGCGGCCTTTTCTGAACAAGGCTTTTCTTTACTATCGCTTCGACGGAAAAATGAGCGCCTTTATATTGAGGTGGCCAACACCACTTACCGAAAAGAGCGAGTAGTCAGACAGCGTATTGAAGAGATCTTAGCAAATCTTCTTCCCAAAACAATTGCATCTGCCAAGGTAACCTTAGAGTCAGGCGGCCTTTTGACCCAGGAGTATACTTTTAGAAAAGAGGATTTAAAGCGGTATAAAGAGGGAGCTTTATCTGCTTATGAACTAGCCGTTTTGTCTCCTTTACAAGATGTAGACTGCCAAGAGCATAGCCTAGGGCAGCGCTTGTATCATAGAAAAAAACCGTTGATGCTCTATACCTTTCGTCCCATTTTTCGCTCCTACTTTGGCAGCTCAACGGGAAAGTTTCAGTACAATGTAGGTATTAAAGGTGCATTAGATGGTTATCTTGGCAGCGTATACTACCTACTTTCGGGCCGTTATATAGGGCAGAGCAATGCCAGCGATATGATTGCAATTGATACAGAAAACCCCTCTCAGATCATCAATGTCCGCTCCGATGCGGCGCTTTATGAACAGTCGAGCTCTATCCATTTAGATGAAGCGTTTTTGCAGAAAAACTGGACTGTAGGAAAAGGCGTTTTTCTCAAAGGTAGTGTAGGGTACTTTGAGACGGCTTATGCAGGTGTTGCAGCAGAGTGTCTTTACAATCCAATTGATAGTAGATGGGCTTTTGGAGTGGAGGGCGCTTTACTGCTGAAAAGAAGTTACCACGGTTTTTCTTTTCAAGAAAAGATCCGGAAATTACAAGGTCTTACTCCTTTCTATGTGCCTTATGTAGGTAGGCAATACTTTTTTTCTATCTACTATAATGCAGCTCGGTATGCAGTAGATTGTAGAGCGCGTATAGGGCAGTTTCTGGCGAGAGATATAGGCGTTCGACTGGAAGCTGGAAAAACATTTTCTTCAGGCTTTCATCTGGGCCGTTGGATGACATTTACCAATGGAAATGACCGGGTCTATGGAAAGCGCTACTTCGATAAAGGATTTTCTTTTTCGATCCCTTTAGACTTTTTCCTTACCAAAAGTAGCCGAAAAAAATTGGGCTACTCGATGCCTGCTAGATTGCGCGATGTAGGAGGGGTTGCCGCCACGGGAACATCTCTTTACGACACCTTATATGAAGATCGATTCGGGGCTTTTCTGCCGCATTAGGCTGCATTACTTTTCTAAATAAGGCAGGATATAGTCAATTGCATAGGTGAAAATAAGATCAGCTCCCGCCCTTTTGATGCTTAAAAACACTTCAAAAAACGCTTTTTCTGCAGAGAAAATCCCTTTTTCTTCAGCTGCTAAAATCATCGCATACTCGCCGCTGACGTGGTACGCAGCTATAGGCCGTTTTGTCTGAGATTTGATAGATGAGATGATGTCTACATAATGGCCTGCAGGCTTGATCATGAGGATATCGGCATGTTCTTTTGCATCAAGCTCTGCTTCTAAAAGCGCTTCTCTTTTATTTGCAGGATTTAGCTGGTAAGAGGCTTTTGTCCCTTGTAAAGACCCCGCTTTTACCGCATTTCGAAAAGGGCCGTAGAAGGTAGATGCATATTTTGCGCTGTAGGATAAAAGCGCTGCCGCCTGCCATCCTGCATCATCGAGCGCTTTTCGTATGCAGCCGATTCTTCCATCCATCATATCGCTTGGAGCTAGCATATCAGCTCCACAAGAAGCGTAGAGAATCGACATTTTTTGTAAGACGTCGATTGTGGGATCGTTTGCCACTTCTCCCCTCTCATCCAGCAAGCCGTCGTGGCCATGTGAGGTGTAGGGATCCAGCGCAATATCTACGATAAAATACGCTTCGGGAAAGCTTTTTTTTAGCTCGATTAGCGCTTGTGGAATCACCCCTTCTTCAGAAAGAGCTTCTCTAGCATGGAAAGATTTTTTTTCGTGGGAAATGACAGGAAAAAGCGCGAAGCTGAAAATGCCTTTTTCTAGACAAAAGGCGATTTTCTTTTTTGCTTCGTCTATCGAATAGCGAAACACATGGGGCATCGATGTGATTTCTTCTATGGAACATTTGCCTTCTTGTAGGAAAAGAGGCTGCACAAAATCTTTTTTCTGCAAGGTGGTCTCTTCAACTAAGGTTCGAATAGCGGAGCTAGAGCGCAGCCTACGCAGCCTTGTTGGGATGGAAAAAGAGGGTTTTTGTGTCAAAGATAGGGGCAAAATCATCCTTCCTTGCTCTTTATTTACCTTGAGCTAGATTTTTTCTCTAAGCTTTTCTGTTCAGTTAGATGGCTTTTTCCTTGATTGGTCTCTTCTATCTATGGCAACCTTATAGGAAATAGCTTACGGACGAGGTCTTTGAAATGCCCCCAAATTATGAAGAATTCTCTGAAAGTCAGATCAAAATCTTGCAGCAATTTGTGTCGAGTACAACTGGCAATGTATTCGTATTAAGAAATTTACCCGAAGTGATCAAAGGCGCGCTTTTTTCCCGTTACTCCCGGTCGACTTTGGGTCTTCGCTCTCTTCTTCTCAAGGAATTTATCTTGAGCGAAGATACAGCTTTTACAGAAATTGCAGGGCAATTTGGCGAAGCGCACAATGATGAGCATTTATTTGCTATTATAAAAGCTAAGAGTTTTTACGATCGGATTTTGGACGGTTATGGAGATGATTCGATTGGGGAACTTGGAGGAGCCCATCTCGCAATAGAAAACGTTTCGATGATTGCGGCAAAACACATTGAAGATGCACGCATTGGCGGCTCTCCCTTAGAAAAATCCACAAGATACATCTACTTCGATCAGAAAGTTGGTGGAGAGTATGCATTTTATCAAGAACCGATCTTAATGACCTCTGCTTACCGGGATCTTTACTTAGATACATGCAACCATCTTTTTCAGACTTATAGCGACATGATTCCTCAACTAACCGAGATCATCGAGGCAAAGTTCCCTAAAAATCATCATATTTCGCAAGCAGCCTATAAAGCTTCTTTAAGAGCTAAGGTACTCGACTGTTTGCGGGGGCTTTTACCCGCTTCTGCTCTAACGAATATGGGCGTTTTTGGTAACGGCCGTTTTTTCGAGTCGTTAGTACAGAAAATGCATACGCAAAATTTAGCCGAGCTCAATGAGCTGGGTAAGTCTATGCAAGGCGAACTAAAAAAAGTTATTCCCTCTTTTGTCAGAAGAGCAGAGATAGGCCACAAATACCAACAGAGTTTTTCCGATTTTACCGAAGAAGTGAAAAAAGAGCTGAAACTTCTAGCCGCAAGTTCTTTAGTAGATGCAGAAGCGGTCAGCTCTCCTGGAGTCAAACTCATCGAGTCTGATCCCGACGCTCTTTATAAAGTGGCTGGCGCTCTTCTTTTTGAATATACAGCAGCTCCATTAGACCAGCTGCAAAATATGTGCAGGCAGATGCCTCAAGAAGATCTTATGCGCGTTTTAGATGCCGCCTCTGTTCCTAGAGAAAATAGACGTCATAAATCTCCACGAGCTTTGGAGCATGCAAACTTTACTTTTGAAATTGTAGCAGATTTCGGGGTATATAGAGACCTGCACCGCCACCGGCTTCTAACGCAAGAAAGGCAGCTGCTTTCTTGTAACTACGGCTATTTTCTTCCCAGTGAAATTGCAAACACCGATTTAGAAAAGCCGTATATCAGTGCGATGGAAACAGCTAAAGAAGCCTACCAGGTGATTGCCCAAGAGCTTCCTGAAGAAGCGCAGTATATCGTTCCAATGGCGTATAATGTCCGCTGGTATTTTCATATCAATTTACGCGCGTTGCAGTGGCTTTGCGAGCTCCGCTCCTCTCCTGCAGGACACCCTAGCTACCGGTACATTGCTCAAGAAATGGCGAAGCAAATTTGTGATCATCAGCCCCAATTTGAGCGCTTTTTTAAATTTGTTGACTATGAAGGCTACGAACTTGGTAGATTGGATCAAGAAGTTCGTATTCAGCAAAAAGCGGAAAATCGCGGATGAAAATCCAGCATTACCGCCTTTTCGGAGGCATGCTCCTTGTCTCTGGAAGCTGCATTGGCGCAGGTATGTTAGCTCTTCCTATTGTTACAGGCCTGGCTGGTTTTTTCCCCTCTATGGCGCTATTAGCTCTTGCTTGCGCATTTATGACATTTACCTCTCTTTTACTTTTGGAGATGAATTCTTGGTTTTCCAAAAGAGTCAATTTACTCTCTATGATGGAAATAGCTCTTGGTAAAAAAGCAAAAACCCTCTGTTTTTGTTTTTACCTATTTTTATTTTACTCGCTTTTAGTCGCCTACATTTCTGCAAGCGGCCAGATCTTATCTACATGGCTCGATCGCAGTTTAGGACTACCGATTCCAGAAAGTTTCGTGAGCGCATCTTTTGTCTTTTTTTTTGGCATCATCGTATTTTTAGGAACAGGGATTGCCGATGTATGTAATCGGTTTTTGATGGCAGGCTTAGGTGTCTGTTTTTTCGCTATGGTCGGTATCGGCCTTCCCCAAGTGGAACTCTCTTATCTGCAACACATGGATGTTTCGTATCTTGTGTTATCTCTTCCTGTTTTAGTCCTTTCATTTGGGTTTCAAAATATGATCCCTTCTTTAAGCGATTATTTAGACGAAGATTGGCTTAGAGTTAGAAAAACGATCCTTGGAGGAAGCGCTCTTGTGTTTTTTGTCTACGCGCTATGGCAGCTTCTTTTGATGGGGCTTGTTCCTTTTGCAGGTTCAAACGGCATTTATGCGATCTATTCCAAAGGACAAGAGGCAAGTGTGGCTCTTAATTTTCCATTTATTGGCCCTTTTGCTAAGGGCTTTGCTTTTTTTGCGATCGTTACCTCTTTTTTAGCGCAAAGCCTGACCCTCATGCATTTTCTAGAAGATGGTTTGCAATGGTCTTTTACCCCTTTATGGCGGTTTTGTCTTACCCTCATAACTCTTGTACCCCCTTTAGTATTTGCGGTTAGCTACCCCCATATTTTTTATCAGGCAATTGGATTTGCAGGGGGGATCTGCGCCGTCATATTATTTGGTATATTTCCTATACTTGCCGTTTGGTCTGGTCGCTATAAAAATAAGCTATCTTCTTCTTACCAGGTTTGGGGAGGTAAAGCTTCTCTATGTCTCGCTGCTTTTTTCGCCATTTTTGTTTTGTTGCAGCAAATCTATGCTACTTGGAACGCTATCTCATGAGCGCATCTATTAGCCGTTTTTTTGGCGCCTGTTTTCTTGTGGCTGGGACAACAATTGGAGCAGGTATGCTAGCTATGCCTACTACCAATGCATTTTCTGGTTTTTTTCCTATACTATTTTTGCTGATCTTTGTGTGGGCGTGCATGTTATCTACTGCATGGATTTTTTTAGATGTTCATCTATTTGCCGGGGTGCAGACGAATTTACTCACTATGTCAGAAAAAATGCTGGGAAAACCTGCCAAGATCCTTTGCTGGGCGCTTTATCTGTTGCTTCTCTATTCTTTAACGGCTGCGTATATTGCAGGAGCAAGCTCTACTTTGGGGTTTTTTCTACAGAGCTTTTTAGCTATTTCCGTGAAAAAAGAGATGATTGCCTCGGTTCTTGTCGGGCTATTTTCTTTTTTTCTCTACTTCGGTACGAGGTCTTGTGATTGGATCAATAGGGTGTTTATGAGCGCTCTAGTCTTGTGTTATATCGCTTTACTTATGGGAATTTTCCCCGAAATGGATTTGCAGCTTTTACAGCACGAAGATGCGCAGCTGATGCCAATAGCGATTCCAGTGATTTTGACTTCATTTGGTTTTCATATTGTGATTCCTACTTTATCTACCTATTTGTCAGGAGATAAAGTGCAGCTAAGAAGGGTGATTTTTCTAGGCAGTTTTCTTGCGCTCATTGTTTATATTCTTTGGGAATTGGTCACATTAGGAAGCATTCCTTTGCAGGGAAAAAACAGCTTTCAAACCGCCTGGATTCATGCAGAGTCGATCACGAATATCATCTCTAGCATCATACAAAGCCCTTGGGTGAAAATCGCTGCTTTTTCTTTTTCTTTTTTTGCAATTTTGACCTCTTTTCTCGGGGTGTCTTTGAGTTTGTCCGACTTTTTATCCGATGGACTTTCTTTAAAAAGCGCTACCTATCGAAAAATTTGTTCGCTACTTTTGACGTTTTTCCCTCCTCTACTTTTTGTCCTAGTGTATCCTAAAGCGTTTATCGCTGCTTTAGAATATGCCGCAATTTTTGTTGCGATCTTACTCGGCATTTATCCCACCTTAATGGCTTTTCGGCTTCCCTCTTATCAATCTTTGTGTAAAAAAGCCTATTTATTTGTACTTTTGGGGGTTTTTTCCGCTATCATAGTACTGGCGGTTTTACAGGAAAACGGCTATTTTGCAGCGATGCTAACTAGGTATATGCAGTAATATGTTTCAACTTTCTTCTTCTTTTTCTCCTAAAGGAGATCAGCCAAAAGCGATCCAAGCTCTTTGCCAAGGATTGAAGGAAGGCAAAAGCGCGCAGGTGCTCTTAGGGATTACCGGGTCAGGAAAAACCTTTACCATGGCCAATGTAATACAAAAAATGCAGAGACCTACGCTCATCTTAGCCCATAATAAGACGCTTGCTGCCCAGCTCTATCAAGAATTTTCTGGGTTTTTTCCTGAAAACGCTGTCGAATATTTTGTATCTTATTACGATTACTACCAACCAGAAGCCTACATTGCTAGAACCGATACCTATATAGAAAAAGATTTAGCGATCAATGAGCAGGTGGAAAGGATGCGCCTTTCCGCTACGCGTTCTTTAATGGAAAGAAAAGATGTGATCATTGTCGCATCCATTTCTTGTATCTACGGCTTAGGCTCTCCAGAACACTACGCTAAGATGCTTTTGGAGCTATCGGTAGGAAAGCGCCTCATGCGCGACAAAATGCTCCTTCACCTCATTGAAATGCACTATAAAAGAAATGATTACACCCTTGCGAGAGGAACATTTAGGGTGCGGGGGGATATGGTAGATATCGTGCCTGCTTATGAAGAAGATGCAGCGTACCGCATCTTATTTTTTGGCGATGAAATCGAAAGAATCCAGGAAATCGATCCCCTAACGGGCAAGGTAAAGGGCAATATAGAAACGCTGCATATTTATCCTGGATCGCACTATGTGACGCCAGAAGAAATCCGAGAAAAAGCCGTATATACCATCGAAAAAGAGCTGCAGGAAAGGGCTGGTTATTTCGAAAAAGAAAATCGCCTGTTAGAAAAACAAAGGATTTTAGAGCGGACAAAATACGATCTAGAAATGATTAAAGAAATTGGATTTTGTAAAGGTATTGAAAACTATTCCCGCCACTTTAGCCAGAGGGCAGAAGGGCAAGCTCCGCCTTGCTTATTAGACTATTTTCCCAAAGATTTTCTTTTTTTTATCGATGAATCACATCAAACGCTTCCTCAAATGCATGCGATGTACAACGGAGACCGCTCCAGGAAAAGATCTCTTGTGGAATTTGGTTTTCGACTGCCTTCTGCTTTAGATAACCGCCCTTTACAATTTGAAGAAGCCTATTCTCATTTTCATAATGTCATTTACGTATCGGCTACGCCAGGCAATTTTGAAATCGAAGAGGCAAAGGGGCAATTAGTCCAGCAAATCATCCGCCCTACAGGATTATTAGATCCTATCATTGAAGTGCGTAAAGCGGGAAATCAAGTCGATGACGCTTTAGAAGAAATCCATAAAGAAACCGCAAAAAACCGCCGCGTTCTTGTCACTACCCTGACAAAAAAACTAGCGGAAGATCTTAGCAAATACCTTTTGGAAATTGGTGTAAAAGCAAAATACATCCACTCTGATATCGATACCTTAGAAAGAATCGAGATCATTAAAGCCCTTAGACTCGGCACTTTTGATGTGCTTGTCGGCATCAACCTTTTAAGAGAGGGGTTAGATATTCCAGAAGTGGCTTTAGTGATGATTTTAGATGCCGATAAAGAGGGATTTTTACGCAGTGAAACGGCCCTTATCCAAACTTGTGGAAGGGCGGCAAGAAACGTAGATGGCCGCGTGATTATGTACGGCGATAAACGGACAAAAGCGATGGAAAGCGCTCTTTCCATTACACATAAAAGAAGAGAAGAGCAGCAAAAGCACAATGCCCGTTTTGGTATTACGCCTCAAACCACGACCAAAAGCTCAGCGGTTTCTTTAGAAGAAACTTTTGGCGTAGCTCCAAAAGAGCTATCTGCCGAGGAAAAACTTCCTAGTTTTCATGGAAATATACAAGAAATTGAACGGAAAATTCAGGAATGTAAAGAAGAAATGCAAAAAGCTGCCAAAGAACTGCGCTATGAAGATGCAGCCCGCTTTCGGGATTTGATTCGGTATTACCAGAGTTTGGAAATCGTATCGTGAGAGGCAAGTATGCGAGATAAGATAAGATCAACAGGGTTTTTTCGTCAGCTTGCCTATTGCATGCAAAAACGGATCTACTGGCCTTTTTGTCTAGCATTTTTTACATGTACGCTTTTTGCGGCGTTTTGCGAGGGAATGAGTTTTCAATACGTGTATAAAGCGATGGAGCTATTTGAAAGCGAGGCGCCTTCTTTTGGACAGTGGAACGGTGCAAAAGCCCCTTTTCTTTATCCCCTTTTTACCTCGATTTTATTGCAGGTATTTCGAGCTATTGGGGTGTTTAGCTCAGCCTATATTTTTGCTAAAATGGCAGCGCGGCTACAATCCAACCAGCATAAAAAGGCTCTTAGCCAGTTTTTTTCCTTTTCTTTTCCGTTTGCTGCAAGAAAAAATACAGGAGAGATCCTAGAGATGCTTTCTTTTCCTTCTCGATCCTTTCCCCAGTTGTTTATACATATGCATGCATTGATCAATGCAGCGGTTTTTTTTCTCGTCCTTTTAGGGTTTATGCTGCAGGTATCTCCTTTTTTAACGGCAGTTACTCTGGTCGATTTTTCGTTGATCGCCGTTTTATACCGTTTTGTCAGCAAAAAAACGGGAAAAAAATCGCATGAATATAGCCAAACATCTGCCTTTATGGACGCATCTTTTGCAGGTCATGTACATACACTTCGCTTAATGCATATCTGGGGAAATGAGCGCTCTTTTCGGGAAAAAGCGTACCGGGATATCGACGCGCTTTATCCTAAGCTAAAGTCGGTAAACATTTGGAACGCCTGTTTGATGTATTCTTTCGAGCTAATCGGTATGTTGCATGTAGGTGTTCTTGTACTAGCGGCAAGTATTCATGGAACAATCTCTTTTGCTCTTTTAGCAGCTTTTATTGGTCTTAGCTACCGTTTTGCGCAGAAATTACCGATCATTGCCCAGTCGCTTGCTTTGATTGTATCTTCTTCAGGTTCTTTACAGCGCTTTGCCGCATTTTTCTCAGATAAAGATCCTTATAAACAAAAAGCAAAAGACAACAAGCTTTTAGAGCCTCCGCAATCTTTCAGATTGGATCGGGTGCGTTTCACCTATCCTGAAACGAAAAAAGAGGTATTATCGAATCTTTCTATGTCTTTTGTACAAAATAGCTTTACCGCTATCGTGGGAAAAAGTGGGGCTGGTAAATCCTCGATATTTGATCTTCTTCTCCGCCTGTATGAACCGTCAAGTGGGAAAGTGTTAGCAGATCATATAGAAAGCTCGTCTTACCAATTATCTTCATGGAAAAAGCGATTCGGTGTTGTATCACAGCAGCCGATTTTGTTTGATGGGACCATTAAAGAAAATATCTGCTTTGAAGAAACGCAGGCGACAATCTTCGATGTGCAAACGCTTTGTAAAGACCTTGGTATCGATGCAATGATCCAGAAGTTTCCTCTGGGATATCACACCCGAGTAGGTGAAAAAGGCAGCGTTTTATCGGGAGGAGAGAAACAGAAAATCGCGATTGCAAGAGCTCTTTTGAAAAAACCAGATATTCTCCTTTTAGATGAGCCTACCAGTAGTTTAGACCCCCTTTCTGAAGAGTGGATACAGCGCGCTTTTTTGCAATTAAAAGGCTCTATTACAATGGTTGCTATTGCTCATAAGCTATCGACAATCACCCATGCAGATAGGATCTACGTAGTGGATGGGGGAACCGTTGTACAGCAAGGAACGCACGAAGAGCTTGTTATGAAAGAAGGGATGTATCAAACGCTTTGGTATTCACAAAATAGGGCAGATAAAACGCCCTATTTTTCTTAAGACTACACAACTTCCTAGAAATTTTCCCCACGATCGCGCATAGTAGTTTTTTATCGCATTAGAATGTACAAAGGAACGATTTTGAAAATCGCTATGGTCTACGATTGGTTGATTGCACTGGGCGGCGGCGAAAAAGTAGTGGAAGCGATTGATGAAATCTACCCCACAACTATTTACACACTACTTGCCGATAAAAAAGTTCTTGCAAAAACAAGCCTTTCCCCCGATAAAGTGCGCACCTCTTTTTTGCAAAAGCTCCTTTTTCGTTATAAAAAACATGGCAAACTTTTGCCGTTATTTCCCCTTGCAGTAGAGCAGTTTGATCTCCGTTCTTATGATTGTGTGTTATCGGTATCCCACTGCTGCGCCAAAGGCGCGCTTACCCTTCCTGGACAGATGCATATCTGTTACTGCTTTACGCCTATGCGTTATGCTTGGGATTTATACCACGATTATATCCATGATTATTTATCAAAAAAACCGATTCGACGGTTTTTCGCAATGCTGATTTTACACTACTTAAGGACATGGGATTATAGCGCATCTTCTAGAGTAGATCATTTCATTGCTATTTCTAACTATGTTGCCAAAAGAATTGAAAAAACCTACCAGAGAAAAGCTGTTGTCATTTATCCCCCGGTAGATACTCAATACTTCACCTATGAACCTGAAAAACAGGACTACTATGTGAGCGCTTCTCGTTTTGTTCCGTATAAAAAAATGGATGTGATTGCAGAAGCATTTCGCCATTTACCTCATGCTAGGTTGATTTTGATTGGTGAAGGTCCCGAAAGGAAAAAAGTCCTTCGGAAAAAATTGCCTAATGTGTCTCTTGTAGGATGGGTAGATCGCCTTAAGCTCCGCACTTATTTGCAAAAAGCAAAAGGGTTTATCTTTGCCGCCTTAGAAGACTTTGGCATTGCTCCTGTTGAAGCTATGAGCACAGGAACCCCTGTTATTGCCTACGGCAAAGGGGGCGCAAGAGAAACAGTAGTCGAGGGAAAAACAGGGATCTTTTTTGGTGAGCAGACGCCCGAAAGCATCCAAAAAGCAGTCCAGCGTTTTGAAACCTGTTCCTTTGATTATCAAACTGTGCACCAACATGCGCAGAAGTTTAGTAAAGAGCGTTTCCAAAAAGAGTTTGCAAAGCAAATCGATACGTATAAAAACGCATTTTCTTCTAGTTAGCTATGGATGTATTGATTTTAGCAGGCGGCCAAGGTCTTAGATTATGGCCCCTATCTCAAAAAAGTTATCCCAAACAGTTTCTTTCATTAGGCGAAGGTGCATCACTTTTTACCGAGACGCTCATCCGTTTTTCTTCCCCGTTTTTTCAACGGATTTATATTGCTACAAATAGGCGCTACAAACGCATTATAGAAAAGCAAATCCCGCAGCATATGAGAGATAAATGCACGGTGATTATAGAGCCTGAATCTAGAAATACTATGGCCGCTTTAGCTTATGTTCTGGCTTTTTTACGGGAACAAAAAATTGCGGTCTCCTCTCTTTTTATTACACCTTCTGATCATTTTTTATCTCCAATACAAGAGCTGGAAAAAGCGGTTGTCTCCTTAGAAAAACAGCTGCCAAAAGATACCATCGGTCTTTTGGGGGCAGCTCCTTTATATCCAGAAACCGATTACGGTTATATCGAACTAAAGCATGCGCTAAGTTATGAAGGATCTTTTTTTTCTGTGGAGAAATTTCATGAAAAGCCCTCACTGAAAAACGCAAAAAACTATCTTGCTTCTAAAACATACCTTTGGAATACAGGCATGATCCTTTTACCTGTAGCATACTGCTACCATCTGATGGAAAAGCACACGCCTTTACTCTACAAAGGGGTTTTGCAAGGTACGAAAGCCCTAGAAGCTGCATTTACTAGCTTTTCCTCCCAATCGATCGACTGCGCTTTATTGGAAAAAAATGTCTCTCTCATCGTCAAAAGGCTAGATTGTTACTGGTCAGATGTAGGTTCTTGGGATAGGCTTTACGATGCGTTACAAAAGGATGAAAATCAAAATATTTTACAAGGCAATGTACACGCAGAAAATAGCTCTTCTTGTCTTATTTTTGCAAAAGACAAACCTATTTATACCTTGGGCGTAGAAAACTTAGTGATAGTAGATGCGGAAAACTGTTTTTTTATAGCCGAAAAAAAGCAGGGTGCTCATAGGAAAAAAAATCGACTCTTTCCAAAAAACTCTGAAAATATCCCTGTATGAAGAATTATTTGCCTAGATGCTGACTCAAAATTTTTGGTATTTGCATCATATCGACCGCTGCAGAAGATCCAAAGACTTTCGCGAGTTTTTCATCGGGAGTAATGAGCCGTTTATTTTCTGGATTTTGTAGGTTGTGCTCTTTAATGTACTGCCAGATTTTTTTTGTCGCTTCTGCTCTTGATAGTTCTTTTTCTCCTAGAAGATCTTTTAGCTCTTTTGATGCGGTTTGTTTTCCTCCAAAGCCTCCTTTTTTCCCCTTTTTCGTGTAGGGGGTTCGCTGGTGGTTGGGGTATTTTGTGTGTAGATCTTCTAGTTGATTGACGATGACGTCGCAATCGGGAAATGTGCTGCAGGAAAAAAATACTTTTCCAAAGCGGGATTTTCTAGGAAGGATTTTACCGCTACATCCAATAGCAGGACATGCAGGCGCATCTTGATGGG
>CALBPE010000012.1 GCA_937899275.1 uncultured Chlamydiae bacterium | reverse complement strand
GAGGCAAATGAGCCGGTTGAAAGCCTATTTAGAACGCATATTTTACCTATAGAAAACCAAGAGATACGTAACTACATGGCTCTTGCATTTTTCAAAGGCAGCCCTTCAAAGCTAAGGTTTTTAAAAGAGGCTACTATCGAAGAACAAAATATGCAGTCAGAAGAAGGCGGAGGACGAAAGCAGAAAAAAATGCCTCTATCTTTTTTCAAAGACATCGACATACCAGATCACCTTCTTGACGCAATCACGGGAGAATTGCTGTCTATCCAAGATAAAGAAAAGCGTTTCCAGCTATTTAACAACCTTATCGAGCTTTCTATTCCCTTCAACCTAGAGCCTCTATTCAAAAACAGTGGGTTTAGAAAAGAGATACAAGCTCTAACCAAGCTATACATCAGTGACAATGAACACCCCATATTTCAAAAACGCTTCAAATGGGATGACAAGTATCTAAGAGTAGCTGTGAACGCAGCTGCAGAAAAAGAGTCTAACTTGAGCTTGTCTTTTCTTGCATTAGCTCTAGGCGCGCCTGTGCCTAATGTGTTAGATAAAGCGAAGGAGCTCCCCGATCCAACAGTTATCACCGACCAGCTGTATTTCCAAGATGCGCTTGATCAATATCTCAGTCGAAAAGTAGAAAATGCCATAAAAGCAAATAATCGCGATTCACTGCAGGCTTTTGCAAATGACCCATATTATAAAAAGCCTCTCTTACGGAGAATTAGACATATTCCAAATAGGGAAAGACGTATCTACTACGCAAAAATTTTTTCAAAAGAGATCCTAAACTCCTCCTCGATTGCATTTCAGCTTGAAGTAGCGATTGTCCAGCAAGATAAGAAGGAGGTTATCGCTGTCTTACGAAAGAAGCCCAAAGTAGGACTAGTTTTCGATCTTTTAACAGCTGCAAAGTATGGGGGTATAAGTTCTAACTTGCAAACAAAAGAACATTTGAACTTAGTTGAAGAGAATTTTCCTCGACATACAGATTGTGCAACCACACGGGACAAGATTTTCCAAATCTTAAACAGATGTGATAAGTTAACCCAAGGTCATAACGTCAACTGGAATTTAATAGTAACAGAGAAAATTGTTGATCGGGTTATTAAGAACGTAGATCTTGGGAAATCATTCGAAGAGCTTCTTAAAGTAGATAGTTAAAAAGAGGTAACACTTTTTTTCTCGCTTTCTTCCATCTCTACCGCATTTTTTAGTAAATCTTTTCTAATTAATTGCGCTTTATGGATCTGCGCCTGAGCCAAGACCTACTGGCTCTACCAAGATATCTGGGTGGACTTTCGTTTGTAAAATGTTTTGAATCGCAGATAAGGTCGATCCGGTAGCTGCGTAGCGGCTGGTACAGTCTGCCTCATATCGGGTTTCTAAGGGGCTTCCTTTTAACTCTTAAATACTTAGCTCTTTTTTATCTCATAAATTTTACAAATCAATACTATCTTGATAAAAAAATTTATTTTAAAATCCATCGATTAGCTTTTATTGATTTTTTATATAAAAACAATTAAAATAAAGAATAATTAAATTGCTATAGTTTTATTTATGACTACTATTCTAGAGGCTACTCCCCAAATCAGGGTGGAAGAAATCCACTTTCCAACAAACAAAATCTCTTCTTTGCAAGAGTTTGCGAGCAGAATATCCACATGGCTAGCCCAGTCTATAGAAGTGATTTTTTCTCCTGTTTCCGCCCTTGTAGCTACTATT
>CALBPE010000011.1 GCA_937899275.1 uncultured Chlamydiae bacterium | reverse complement strand
CCTCCTCTACAGAGAAGTTCTCCCTTTCGGCCCATACATCGGCGCTATCGGGGCTCAGTAAAATAGGAATATCTCCTTTAAGATAGACCCCCTTTTTCTCTGCATAGCGTTTTATTTCAATACACTGGCTGTAGCAAAAAAGTTGGATAAATGCGTAAAACAAACACTCTTTTTCATGGATAGCGAATAAATCGGTAAAGCTTGTGGGATTTTTTTCCTCTTCGGGCCAATACAGCCAACTGCTTTGCCCATTCTTTTTTTTCAACGCCATAAAAAGCGCGTAGGTTTTGACCCAAGGTTGCTGATCGATAAAATCGAAAAGGCGTTTTTTCCAGGAAGGATCTTTTTCTATATGGGCAACGTACTTTTCCAAACAGCGCATTTTTGTAAGGCGCACTTCTCTATAATCTACTTTTGGTTTTTGGTTGAGTTTTTTTAAGCTATAGATCGTTTCAGAAAAAATAGGAATCGATTGGATATCTTCTAAAAGCGATAGCCGTAAAAAGATGGGGTTGAGAGCAATCGAGCTTAAAGCGTTGTATGGACTTGCGCTATAGCCTGTATCATTGATAGGTAAAATCTGTAGTATGTGAAATCCTACGCCCTGCACCCAATCGATCAAGGGCATTAGGTCCATAAACTCTCCAATACCTTCACTTGCCTCTGTTCTTAACGAAAAAAGGGGGGTATTGATTCCATGAAGTTTTTGTATGCCGATTTTTTTCCATGCGGGATACGTTAGCATGTTTTGCATCATATCTTGTAGCATATCAACGGATCACATTGATTTCTTTTTCAGCAGAAAGCCCGCGTAAAGAGTCGGGATAAACCCCGCTTACAATCGCTTTATTCCATTTCAGAGCAATATCTAAAAAAATCTGAAAGTAATGAGCTAAAGCCTCTCCGTTTAAGGTGGAGGCGTTGAGCTGATCAAATAAGATAAGCTCGCTTTTATGCGGGTTAAATCCCAAAATGCCTAAATTCGGGTAGTTGGCTCCATTTTCTTTTAAAGCAACTTTTAGAAGCTCTTCTCGGTATTTGCCTGGGGGTATTTCTCCCAGGGAGCATCCGAGTAAAATCTGATTTTCTCTACGGCTCATTTCTACTTTAATCAACACGGTAT
Source organism: uncultured Chlamydiae bacterium (assembly GCA_937899275.1). Lineage (GTDB taxonomy): Bacteria > Chlamydiota > Chlamydiia > Chlamydiales > SM23-39 > CALBPE01. The sequence continues at coordinate 25,883 of CALBPE010000011.1, read as the reverse complement.
TTTCTACTAAAATCGCACAAGAGTCTTGATCATCTGCCGTTAAAGGGATCTCTAAATGCGTCGATAGTTCTTGAATCAGCTTGGCAAATAGATCCATTACTCATCTTCCTCTTCTTCATATTCTTCTTCTAGCTCTTCTAATAGCTCAATCCATGTGGATAGAACAGATTTTCTATGCCGCTCATCTTTGTATAATTTAGGCGCCACTTGCCTTACCGCATCGCGCATTTGGGAGAAAATCACAATTTCTGATGCTAAATCTTTTTTTACACCTAAAGATTTACCAAGGTCACGAAATTTTAATGGAGAGGGATACCGTTCTTTTAACGCTTGCATATAAGCTTTTGCTAGCATGGTAAAATCAAGACCCATAGGCATGGTGGTTTCATACACCTCTAATTGATGGTGGATCAATCCCATACGTTGTTGAAAAAAACGGTATACCCCTAAAATCGCTTGCAACGTTCTTGCGTCAGCTACAAGCTTTGCAAGCTCTGCAGGCTCGATGGAAGGGCCTTTTGAACGGAGATCGGAGCCTAAAGAAGACAAAAGAAATTGAATAACCGTCTCCATTTTTTGATAAGAAAAATTTTGAAAAAGTTCATCAAATAGCGTTAAAGGAGGGCGCACGGTTCCTGTAATATCGCGGTACATATCGCGAAGCGCTGTAGGGCTTCCTAACCCTTTTTCTGAAAACTCTCTTGAGTCGGCAAAGATGTTTTTCCCCGCTGTGATTTCTCTTTGGTATGTGCCTCGAAACCGCTCAATGGCTTCTTCTACATTTTCTTTAAGAGCGCCTGTTGTGGTTTCTAATAGAAATTGCAGCGCTTCATCAGCAAGCGAATAATCTTGATAAAAGCTTTGGACTTTAGCTAGAATTTCTTCAGGGGAGTCTTTAACCGAGATATGATCGCGTAAGATCAAAAGCGTTTTGGTTTTTAGCTCGGGATTATTTTTTTCAAATTCTTGGGCTAAATCCTCTGACGGATGACTTTCTTCAATAACGATGTTGGCATCTTCTTCGTCTACCCCTTCTTTTTTTTCTACCGCTTTAATTTTCTGCGATTTGAGCTTTTCTTCTAATGAGCGGAAACGCTGCTGTATAGAACTGTCGAAATCTCCTTTATCCAGCTCTTCTTGCAGGCTTTCTTTTGCGATCACTTGCTGCATATTTTTGAGTTCTAAGCCCATCTTTTGTGCATGAAGACGGGCCATAGCAGCAACTTCGGCAGGGGAAATTTCGTGGCTCATAGCAATCCTAGTGGTTTAGGATAGCTGAATACGTCCCATTGGTTGAATGCGCACTTCGGGTACGATTTCTTGGTACGATACCACGGGCAGCTCGGGGAACTCTCCTGCAATCAGCTTCCTTACAAATCTTCTTACATCAATGGCGCTTAAAAGAACAGGGGGCTGCGCTCCTGGAGGCGTGGCTACAATGGTATTTCTCATCGATTGTAAGATTAGCTGCACAGAATCGGGATCGAGTCGAAGGTACGATCCTGCAGACGTTTGTTTGATTGCTCCTCGTACCATATCTTCAATTTCTGGATCGAGTAGATAGACGCTGAGTACAGTTTGTCCAAGCGAGTATTTGTACGAGATGTAGCGCTTTAAAGAAGAGCGGATATATTCTGTAAGAAGGATGGTGTCTTTTTCCGACTGGGCCCATTCGCTTAACGATTCTAAGATGGTGCGAAGATCTTTGATGGAGATCTGTTCTTCTACTAATCGTTTGAAGATATCGGTCATTTTCTGTAAAGGGACAAGTCTTGTGACTTCTTTGACTAAGTCGGGGAACGATTTTTCGATGAATTCTAAAATCGCTCTTACTTCTTGAATACCGATGAACTCGCTCGCCTGCTGGCGGTAGAATTTTGAGATGTGCAGCACCAACACCTCTTGGATATTCCAGAACTTTATCCCCGCATTTTCCAATACTTCAATATGCTGTTCCTCTACCCAAAGAGTAGGCATGCCTAGGCTAGATTTTGTGACTTTATAGGGAAGGTTATAGCGGACAAGCGCATCTTCTGTTTCATTTGTTAACACGTGGCCTAACACTACTTTACCGCGTAATACAGGTACTTCATTTAACTGGATGGCGTACTCATCTGTATCGATACTATCGGATTCTGTATGCACATGAACGCCGGGAAATTTGACCCCCAGCTCTTGGTAGAGGGCGTGGCGCATTTTAGGGATCATCTGTTCTATAAAGGTTGCACCTTGCCGGTCTTTACGGATGATTTTTGATAGCTCCATACCTGTTTCTAAGATGGTAGGCAGCGTAAGAGCGTAATCTTCTCCATCACCTTCACTAGAAGATGCTCCATCGCTAGTAGAAGAACTAGATCCCATGCCCACTCCCGCTGTGAGAACTTTTCCTCCTGTCATAATGACAATGAACCCAAGGGCCATAATCACAAGCGAGATGATCACAAATGGAAATGAGGGAAAGCCTGGAACAAGAGCCATTAATAAAAGAACGCCGCCTGCAATCATCAACGCTTTGGGCTGATTGAGGATTTGATCGGCGATTTCTTTTCCTAAGTGCGCATCTTTTTTTTCACTAGATACCCGCGTTGTGACCATACCTGCAGTGATCGCAATGATCAGCGCTGGAATTTGTGATACAAGGCCATCTCCAATAGATAAAAGAGAAAATACTTTTGCCGACTGCGCTAAAGACATGCCCATCATCAACACACCAATGATCAATCCACCGATGATGTTGATGACCGTAATCACAATACCTGCAATCGCATCTCCTTTGACAAATTTCATGGCGCCGTCCATAGCGCCGTAGAGCTGACTTTCTTTGGTGAGCATGAGGCGAAGCTCTCTTGCTTGGTGCGTGTCGATAAGACCAGAGCGCACATCAGCATCGATACTCATTTGTTTTCCCGGCATCGCATCTAACGTAAAACGTGCGGCTACTTCAGCGACTCTTTCTGCACCTTTTGTGACAACGATATTTTGCTCAATTGTGATGATTAAAAAGATCACGCCTCCTACAACGTAGTTTCCGCCAACAACAAAATTTCCAAAAGTATGGATGATTTCTCCTGCATTTGCGTGGAGTAGGATTTGTCTTGTAGAAGAGATGTTGACGCCAAGGCGGTATAGCGTTGTGATTAAAAGAAGAGAGGGAAAAATCGATAGCTGCACCGCTTTTTGAATATACAAAGCGACAAAAATCAACGAAATCGCAGCAGCAAGATTTACAGCAATCAGTACATCGATCACTGGCGGCGATACGGGTAAAATCAGCATCATCATGATGCAAATGATCAAAAATGCGAGTAATAAGTCGCTTGAGCCTGCAATCGTTCGAAGGGCGCGGTCTCCTCCAAGTATACGTAATAAACCGCTAGAAAATTTATTCATTTAAATAGCTCCATATTTGCGTCGGTTGCTTCTTTTTCAAGAGAAGCTAACCATTTGATCACCTCAGCAATTGCTTCATAGGTATCTTCAGGTACATAGTCATCAGGTTCCCCCTTATAATACAGCTCCCTTGCGAGTTCTGGATTGCGCATGATGGGGATCTGTTCTTTTGTTGCCACTTGAATAATCGCCTCGGCAATGCGTCCTCTTCCCATGACTAAAATCTTCGGTGCAGGATCTTTTTCTTCATCATAACCTAATGCTACTGCGATATGTGTGGGGTTGGTGACAATAGCTCTTGCTCTTCCTGCGGCATTTGGACCATCTTGGTAGGCGATTTCTCGTGCAATTTGTTTTCTTTTCCCCTTAATTTCAGGGTTTCCTTCTGTATCTTTGTATTCTTGTTTTACCTCAAATTTTTCCATCATCATTTCTTTGGAAAAATTTTTCTTTTGAAAGGCCAGATCAAAAATCGCGATGAGCAGGAAAAACACACCGATGCGGATGGTCACAGTGCGTAAAAATTCCTCTAAGATCATAGCAGATCCTATAACGGGAATAGCAGCTGCAGATAGCGTTTCTGCTAACATGGAGCGCATGGTGAGATAAATGATGACTCCTGCGCCAATGATTTTTCCAATCGACTTCAAAAGCTCTACTAACACCTTGAGCTTAAATTTTTGTTTGATGCCTTCTATTGGATTGAGTTTTTTGAACTGAAACTTCATCGCTTCAAAAGAAAATACAGGCCCGATAACCAGAAAATTTACCAATACTCCTACAGAAGCCACTAAAAGAGCGATGGGAAGAGAAACGAGTAAAATAGTTTCCAAAGCTTGGTATAGAAACGATGGGGCAACTTGTGCAATTTGCCGGTCATTTCTCACAGCTCGAAACATATGGATCATAAAGCCGCCTACATGCTCAAAGATAAAACCTGTGGCATATAGCGTGACCATAATAGACGTAACAAAGGTAAGCGCAGATGGGAAATCTTGCGCTTTAGCAACTTGGCCTTTTTTACGAGCGTCTTTGAGTTTTTTCGGAGTAGCTTTTTCTGTTTTTTGCGCCATGCTAGTCGTACGTGTCTACGTAAAAGGGTACTGAAGAATTTCTTCCTACGTCAAGGAAAACTCGTTTTTTTGTGCGTATTTGGACTAGTTATGGAAAAATAGCATCACATCTTGATGCTGTACGATGTACTCTTTTCCCTCTATGCGTAAAAGACCTGCTTCTTTTGCTTTGACTTTCGAGCCCATATTCACAAGCTCTTTTGCTTGGATAACTTCTGCTCTGATAAATCCTTTTTCAATATCAGAGTGGATCGCGCCAGCAGCTTTTTTTGCTGTGGTATTTTCTGGGATCATCCACGCTTTGGTTTCCATTTCCCCTGTAGTAATAAATGTAATTAAGCCTAAAGCATGTACAGCAGAGCGCACGAGTACTTTGAGTGCAGGCTCTTTCAGCCCTAATTCTTCTAAAAACTCCTGGGGGTTTTCGAGTTGGGCTAGCTCTTCTTCAATTTTTGCTGATAAAACAATCACCGAGCTGCCTTCTTTAGCTGCTTTTTCCTTCACAATATCCACATAGCGGTTTGTTCGCGTAGGAAGGTCGGTTTCTGCGATATTCGCTACATAGAGAACAGGTTTTTTGGTGATGAAAGGGTAATGCGCTGTCAGCTCAATTTCTTCATCGGATAATGCAATGGATCGAAGGGGGAGATTGCTTTCTAGGTGAGCATATATTTTTTTTAAGGCAGCCGCTTCTTTAGCTGCATTTTTTTGTCCTTTTGCCTGTTTTTCAAGACGGCGCAAGATGTTTTCCGCCATTTGCATATCGGATAAAATCAGTTCCGTATCGATGACGGCCATATCATTTAGCGGATCGATTGCGCCATCTACATGAACAATATCATCATCTTCAAAACAGCGTACCACATGAACTAAAGCGGCGGTTTCTCGGATATGGCTTAAAAACTGATTGCCTAATCCTTCACCTTTTGATGCTCCTTTCACAAGACCTGCAATATCGGTAAAAGAAACAGGGGCGTAAACGATTTTTTCGCTAGTAGAAAGCTGCGCAAGTTGATCTACCAGATCATCTTCTAGATCGACAATACTGCAGTTGGGATCGATCGTGCAAAATGGGTAGTTTTTTGCTTCTTTTTGTTTTTTCGAAAGAGCGTTGAATAATGTGGTTTTGCCTACATTAGGTAGGCCTACGATTCCAGCAGATAACATGTATCTATTTTATGCTCTTTTTACGATAAAATGCAAACCGCTAATCAGAAGATGTGTTTTTCACGATCTCAGCAAAAGCAGGTAACAGCGCTTCTTTTAGAAGAAAGTCTTTTAGATGAGATGGGTTATTTTCTTGTATATCTTGCAGCAAAGTGGCAGCAGATAGTGCGTTTTTTAGATGAAAGGGGCCGATTCTTGTTCGTTCAAGTGAAGAAAGATGGCCGTATGTTCCAAGCGCATTGCCAATGTCTTCTGCTAAACTTCGAATATACGTTCCTTTCGAACAGGTCACCTGAATCGATAGATAGGGATAGGTGTAGTTTAAAAGGGCGATGTCTACTTCTACGTTGATGGGTTTTCTTTCAATGGTAATATCTTTACGAGCAAGCTCGTAGAGTTTTTTTCCTCCCACTTTTTTCGCAGAAAACATTGGGGGAATTTGGGAGATCTTTCCTTGGAACTGAGAAAGCGTTTTCATGATCTCTTGGATTTTGGGGATTTTTTCTGAGCGCTTTAAGATTTTACCTTCTTGATCGTAGGTATCGGTGCCTTCACCTAGATAAATCGTGGCTACGTAGTCTTTGTCTAAATGAAGAAATGCGTCTGCTTTTGTGGTAAAACGTTTGCCGATTAAAAAAATCAAGAGACCCTCTGCTAAGGGGTCTAGTGTCCCTGCGTGGCCAATTTTTTTTATGCCGGAGAGTCTGCGCAATTTCGGAATATAGGAAAAAGATGTATCTCCCTTGGCTTTATTTAGGAGTAAAATTCCCTGTAGATCAATTTGGTGGATTAGATTCTGTGTCAGAATTTTCACCAAGGTTTTCATTCAGTTCTTTAGAGCGGCATTTTTTCTCGTTATGAATCGTGTTGAGAATTGCATCAATACGCATGTGTTCATCAACTGACGTATCTAACTTGAAGGTAAGAGAGGGGAAAATACGCATCACAACTTTTTTCGAAGCGCGTATGCCAATATATCCAGCGCCAGACTCTAAAGCAGAAAGCGTTTTTTGTCTTTCTTTGTCATCGCCAATAACGCTGACAAAGACTTTTGCATGGTGTGAATCGTTTGAGATTTCTACACTGGTAACTGTTACAAAAGTACTCACATCGGGATTTTTTACATCCTTCATGATGACTTCAGAAAGCACTTCTTTTAAAAGGGAGTTGAGTCTAGCTTGTCTTCTTTTATTCATAGCTCTTGCTTGTGGTAGATGATTTCATAGGCTTCAATGGTATCATCTTGTTGTACTTTAGAAAATCCATCTAATACAATGCCGCATTCGATCCCTTTTTGTACTTCTTTTACGTCATCTTTTACCCGTTTGATCGAAGCAATTTTTCCGCCCCAGACCTGTTCATCACCGCGCATAATACGCACGAAGTGATTTCGGTGAATTGTGCCTTCCGTAACTTGACATCCGGCAATAATCCCTAAATGAGAAGACTTGAAGATCGCTTTTACATGAGCTTTTCCTGTATCTTGCTCTTCAGGAAGAAGATCGAGAAGACTTGCCATGGTTTCTTTGATGTCGTCTACTGCATGATAGATGACGTCATGCATCCGTACATGGATTTTTTTCTGCTTGATGAGATCTTCTGTATGGCTCTCAATTTGCGTGTGAAACCCTAAAATATGTGCACCTGATGCGCCAGCTAGCTCTACATCAGATTCAGAGATTTCGCCTACACCTTCATTGACAATTTCAATACGCACTTTGTCAGAGGGGATTTTTCTCAACGAAGTTTTAAGCGCTTCTAAGGAGCCTTGGACATCTGCTCGAATAATCAAAGGCAGCACTTTGAGCGAGCTTTCTGCTTTCTTTTGTAAAAGCTTGTCCATACTAGAGCGTATAGACTGGTGGGCAGCTCTTCTTTGTCCTTCTTTTCTTGCAGCGGCAAGGTCTTTTGCTTCTTTTTCATTTTTCACAACGATGAATTCAGAGCCTGCTTCTACAAGTCCAGAAATACCTGTGATTTTTACTGGAGTAGAAGGGGTGGCTTTAGGGATGTTTTTGCCCATTTCATCATGCATGGTTTTGATTCTGCCGTAAAAATTGCCTAAAACAATGGCATCGGATAAATGAAGCGATCCATTTTGTACTAAAACAGTCGCTACAGCTCCTAGCCCTTTATGCATTTCTGATTCAAGAACGGTGCCTCTTGCTCTAGTATGCGGATTGGCCTTCAGTTCTTGAATTTCCGCTTGGAGCGTTAACATTTCTAATAAATCATTGATCCCATCTCCCGTAGCAGCGGAGCAGTTTACCGTAATGGTAGAGCCTCCCCAAGCTTCGGGTAAAAGTTCATGATCGGAAAGCTCGCGGTAGACTTTTTCTGGATTGAAGTTGGCTTTGTCTGACTTATTGATTGCTACAACAATAGGTACAGAAGCCTCTTTTGCTTGGTTCATCGCCTCTACTGTTTGATCGCGCATGCCTTCGTCGCCTGCAATCACTAATACCACAATATCGGTTACATTAGCTCCTCTTTCACGCATTTCGCTAAAAGCTTCGTGGCCAGGAGTATCTAAGATTGTGATTTCTCCAGCGGAGGTTTTGGTTTTAAAAGCGCCAATATGCTGGGTGATGGCTCCCGCTTCTCCTTGGGCTACTTTTGTGCTACGAATCGCATCGATAAGGCTTGTTTTTCCATGGTCTACATGACCCATAAAGGTGACAACGCAAGGTCTTATTTTGATTTTTTCTTCAGGAGCCTCTGCGATTTCTTCCGCAATAGTTTTGTTTGTGATTTGGATCCTTTCTTCTTCTGATCGATCAATCGTGATCTCACAGGAAAATTCATGACCTAAAAGCTGCACAGTCGTTTCATCGTCTAAATAATCGTTTAGCGTGAGTGTGATGCCTTGTACAAAGAGTTTTGCGATAAGCTCAGATGCTTTTAGCTTCATTTCTTGGGCAAGTTCTTTTAAGGTAATAGGCAGGCGGACAGTCAAAGCTTTTGGGCGAAGGATTTGGTCTTCTATTGGAGGCAGTTTTCTTCTTTTATGTTTTTTTCTGCGCCATGCTTCATCATCGCTATCGCGAAGACCTTGTTTATCTCTTCCATCAAATTCGCGTACTTTTTTACGCGCAGCTTTGAACTCTCGAAAATCGCGAAAACCACTTGATTTTGCAGGTGCATCGGGTTTTAGCTTTTTCTTTTTATCTTTGTTGTCATCTTTTGGTTTTGTTTCTACTTTTTTTGTAGAACTTGTAGAGGGCTTTTCTTGCTCTTTTTTTTCTTTATCTAGAGAAGGGGTCTCAACGTTATTTATCGCTTCTTTAGGCGCCTCTTCTGGAACATCTGGCTTAGCTTCTACCTCTATTTCTCCAGAGTCTTGCACTGTTTCAGGAGCAGGTGGTGTAGGTAAAGAGTCTGTTTTTTCACTTGTAGAGATCGTATCTGCAGAAGTGGCTTCTACCTGTTGGTCGATTTTTTCTTCCGGTTCTACCTTTTTTTTGATGATACGCGCACGAGGTTTTTTCTTTGTTGTCGTATCGGCAGCTTGTTTTAGCGTCGCCTCTTTTTTTGCGCTTTTAGGATCAGACTTGAGTTTTAAAGCCTTGGCGAGTTGTGTGTTTTTGATATTGATTTTTAGGTTTTTTACCAAGAGTTACACCTTTTTATTTCTTGTTTGGTCGAGAATTTTTTCCGCTATGTCGAAGTAATTGAATCCAGGTACTTTTGAAGTCAGTTCATGGGGAGAGGAGCTAACCACTTTACGAAGGGTATCAAAGCCTGCAGAGATTAAACTTTCAATGATGAGAGAACTTACCCCTTCGATTTTAAGGGGGGAGTCGAGTTTGTCATCTTCTTCTTTTGCTAAATGTTCCATTTCAATTGTGATTGTTTTTTGGTACTCACTCATTTTTTGGACTTCTAGCTCTTTACCTATCAACGCAGCGATCAGTCTTGCATTCATCCCTTTTTTGCCAATGACAATGGGGTAGTCTTCATCGTTTACGATGATTGATATGTGATTTTCTTCTTCTTTTAACTTGGATATCTCTACGGGAGAAATCGCATTTTGTAGCAGTTGAATCGGATCTTCAGAAAACGGGATGACATCGATTTTTTCGTTGATTTCACGGATAACGTTTTTAATCCGCGTGCCTCGGACGCCTACGCATGTGCCTACAGGGTCCACTTTTGCATCGTGAGATTTTACAACCATTTTTGTTCTATAACCAGCCTCTCTTACAATGTGCGCCACTTCTACAATGTTATCAGATAGCTCAGGCACTTCGAGGTTAAAAAGCTGTTTTACAAATTCAGGATGGCTTCTGGATAAGAGCACTTCTGCTCCTCCATTTTCTGTGTCGCGCACTTCTAAAAGAAGGGCTTGTACTTTTTCTTGTACTTGGAAACGTTCGGTTTTAGGGTAGTGTCTTTCGGGAAGAATAGCTTCTACTTTTCCTAGATCTACAATGATGTTGCGGCCGCGTACAAAACGCTTGACCGTTCCCGATACGATGTCTTTTTCTCGATCGCGGTATTCTCTATAGATCACCTCTTTTTCTGCGCCACGTAGTTTTTGTGTGATCACCTGCCTTGCTGTTTGCGCAGCAATTCTGCCAAAATCTTGGGGCGTTACAACAATTTCTAACCACTGACCTACTTCAGCGCTAGGCTCTAGATCTTGCGCATCTTCGATAGAAATCTCTTGATCGGGATCTTCTACCTCATCAACAATCTGTTTTTGCGTGACTACTTCAATATCTCCCGACTTTGCTTCGATATGAACGTGCACATCGCCTACGCCATCCACACTTTTTTTCGCTGCAGCCAAAAGGGAGTCTTCAATTGCTTGAATAACCACTTCACGTTTGATGCCTTTTTCCCTTTCAAGATACTCGAAAATTGCGATCAGGTCTTTGTTCATAGGGGCCTTCTGTATGGTTGTGACTTGTAGGTCAAATAGTTGAAATGACTTAGATTGTTTATGTGTTATACTCAGTTTATTTAAGGTACAAAAAAGAGCGAAGCGCTCCTTTTTGTACGGCTATTTTTTTGCCTTTAGGCTATTCTTCTTCAGAAGACTCGTCAAAGTTACCAACGACGATATCATCATGGTCTACTTGATTTTTCTCTACGATATAATCTTTGATGGATAAAGAAATTTTCTTGCGTTCTGGGTCTAGCTTAATGACTTTTGCTGTGACTTTATCGCCTTCTTTTACAATTTCTTCCACTTTGCCAAAGGGTTTATCCGATAGCGCTGTAGCATGAATTAATGCTTCGATGCCGTTATCTAAAAGAACAAATGCACCAAAAGCGGTTGTCTTTTTCACAATACCTTTGACTAGTGAGCCGACAGGAAGAGTTTCTTCAATATCGTCCCATGGATTATCGCCAAGCTGTTTTACTCCTAAGGTGATTTTTTTACTATCGCGATCTACAGATAGGACTACCATATCTACTTTATCGCCCTTAGTAAAAACCTCAGAAGGGTGGGTGATTTTTCTACTCCAGCTGACGTCTGATACGTGAATGAGACCTTCTACACCAGGCTCTAGCTCTACAAAAACGCCATAATTGGTGAGGCTTTTTACTTCTGCGCTCACGTTTTTTCCGATGGGGTATTTGTCTTCAACATCGTCCCATGGATTGTGCTGGGTTTGTTTGATTCCTAAAGAGATTTTTCCATCTTCTTTTTGTACAGAAAGGACGATTGCTTCTACTTCTTCATCCATTTGCACAACTTCGCTTGGATCTGTGATTGATTTTGTCCAAGACATTTCGGAGACGTGAATCAATCCTTCAATTCCTGGCTCAATTTCAATGAAAGCGCCGTATGAAACGAGGTTGACAATTTTCCCGCGTACTTTTTTGCCCGGAGGATAGCGCTGCTCGATTTCTTCCCAAGGATTAGAATCTTTTTGCTTTAATCCTAGAGCAACTCTACCTTTGTCTCTGTCTACATTTAGGATGATCACTTCTAATTCTTCACCCATTTTGATCATTTCTGAAGGGTGTTTGATCCTTTTCCAAGTCATGTCCGTGATGTGCAGCAAGCCGTCAATTCCATTTAAATCGAGAAACACACCAAAGTCGGTGATGTTTTTTACCACCCCTTTGCATAGATCTCCTTCCTGAATTTGCTCTAATACTTCTGCTTTTTTCGAAACGCGCTCTTCTTCGAGCAGCTCTCTTCTAGAAACGACGATATTTTTTCTTTCGATATTGATTTTTAAGATTTTGAATTCGTAGTTTTTGCCGATGAATTCATCAAGGTTTTTGATCCGCTTATTATCAATTTGCGATCCTGGTAAAAAGGCTTCCATGCCGATATCAACCATAAGGCCGCCTTTTACTTTGCGAATTACTCTTCCTTTTACTAAGGAGCCTTCTTTACAGTGACCAACGATGTATTCCCACTGTCTTTGTTTGCGGGCCTTTTCTTTGGAAAGAACGATTTGGCCATCTTCTCCTTCAGTTCGGTCTAGATACACTTCGATTTCTTGTCCTAAAACGAGTTCGTCTGTATCGATAAATTCAGCGATTGGTACTAAACCTTCTGATTTGAGGCCTACGTCAACAATCACAAAATCTTTCACGATTTCTACGATGTTTCCCTTTAAAATCTGGCCCGCTTTCATCATATTAATGGAGCTATCTTCTTGCGTCTCTTTGCCCTCTAAAAGATTTTGAAATTCTAAAGCTTCTTCTGGGGAAAATTCTACGTCATCTAAAATATTGCTTGCTGCGCTCCAATCCTGAGATTGATTTGTCATGTTAAAAGGGGCTCCTATTTTCTTGGGTTAAAGGAGAAATCGTATCAAAACATTTAGAAAAATGCAAGATCTTGCGCTCTTCTTGTATGTTTTCCATTTTTTTGGGGCAATATATGCGCTCTTTTATTTTTTTTATAAAAAAAGATCGTTATTTTTTTACTGTAAATATTTGAAAGAAGTTTTTTTTCTAAAAATCTAATCATAAGTGTTTTATAGTTTTTTAGGTTGGTTTTTTTGCCTTGTGCTTTCAAGAGAGTTCTAAGGCGAAGTTTTTGAATAAAATATTTTTTTGGACATAAAAAACAAAACAAAATAAAAAATGTTATTTAAGTGGTTTTGTGAATTGCCTCGGTAGATTCCTAAATCCATACCATCAACGCAGTTAAGGAAATCCTATGCGAACGATAGTCATGAAATTTGGTGGAGCTAGTGTTGATTCTCCAGAAAGTTTTTTGCATATAGCAGATATTATTGCAGCTAGGCGAAAATCTTATTCCAACGTAGTGGTCGTTGTTAGCGCTATGGGAGATACTACAAATCAACTACTTTCTCTCGCTAGAAAAGTGCATCCAGATCCTCCAAAAAGAGAAGAAGATATGCTAGTTTCTGCAGGGGAAAGAATGAGTAGCGCTCTTTTAGCCATGGCGTTAAAACGCAAAGGATTTGATGCTCTTAGCTTTACAGGAAGTCAAGTAGGTATTGTCACTTCTGCAAAACATGCCGATGCGCGGATTTTAGATGTGCGCCCTTTTCGTCTTTTTGCTCCTCTTCGTCAGGGAAAAGTGGTGATTGTAGCAGGGTTTCAAGGAGTGGGTTTAGACGGAGGAATTACAACTCTTGGTCGGGGCGGCTCCGACACAACAGCTGTTGCTTTGGCCGCCGCTTTGCAGGCGCAAAAAGTCGAGTTTTTTAAAGATGTGAAGGGGGTGTTTTCTACAGATCCTAAAATGGATCCCTCTGCAAAATTTCATGAACATCTTTCTTATGAAGAGGCGAGAGCTATCGTGCAAAAAGGATCTTGCATTTTGCATGAAAGAGCCATTGATCTTGCTGCTAAGGCAGGTATTTGTCTTCGCGTTCTTTCTTATAAGCAAAGTGTCGATTCAGATGAAGGAACAACGATTGGGTTTTCTAGTATTGATCATGAAGAGCTGCCTAATCCGTCTTTTAGTAAGACAAAAGGGCAAGGTTATGAAGCGCTTTTTCAACAAGAGGTAAAGGAGGTATTTTCGGGGGTATGACGGCAAAACTAACGCCAAAAATTGTACTTTCTCATTCAGATACAAAATGCTTTGAGCGCTCTTTAGAGACCATTCAAGACGGGGTGGAGAAAATTCTTTCAAAAGGGCTTTTTCAAAAGTTATGTAACCGAGAAAAGGGAGAAATCGACCAAGCTTTAGAAGAGGCGCTTCCAGCGCTTCACTGGGATAGGATTTCTTCGCGTAGGCTTTCCATTTCTTTTCTAGCGAAGCACAGAGTAGGCGTTTCCCACTTTTTCTACGATATGATTACCCGCTGGCTTGTGCCAAATAAAAGGCTCGATGCGAGTTACTTTTTTTCTTCTGATTTTCGTTTTTCTAAGGGAGACTCTCCTCTTTGTACTCTAGCGCAGATAACTATTGAGCTTAGTGAAGAGGATCTAGTTGATTTCGATAAGCATAAAAACAGAGTTGATAGTGAAGTGCGTCTCGGGGCAAGATCGCCTTACTACGCCAATCGCATTTTAGAATTCAAAGATCTTTCCCCTGATAAAAAAACAGAGATGATCCAAAAAAAGATCGGCTCTTTAATGAAAGCGCGCACAGATAACTACGATAAAAGCATTTTTTCTCATATGCAAAGATTTTTAGTTATATCGAAAGATGAGTTCAAAAGTAGACGCGGTTACCATCATATTAGCCGGATCATTTCTATTTCTCACATCATTAGAAAAACTCTGGAAAAAAAAATTGCAGCCTCTCCTTCTGAAAGGCATATCATGGTGAAGCTGATTAAGGCAAAGTTAGAAGATCGAAGCGAAAAAAAACCACCATCTGTACTCGGGCTCTTAGTTGGATTCAACTTTCTTCAAGAAAGAGAAGTTTTTGAAGAGTCGCATCTTATGGGCGCAATCCAAAAGGTGCACCCGTTTTTACGCATGGTAGAAGATTCATTTTTGTTGGAAAAAGATCCGAGCTCTTCGATGCAAACAGTATATATCGAGGTGATGAAAAAAGAGGCAAAAGAGTTGAGTTTGTCAGAAATTCAGGCGCTTCGCAGTAAACTGCCGAGTCTCTTATCCAGTCGGATTGAGTTTTTGACCAACCCTATTTTCATGCCCCGAAATGAAGAAGAAGTGCTTCGCAACATTATGACGTTATCCAATCAGCTGCGTTATGTGCAAGATATTCCCCAAATGATCATCAACTTTAATACACAAGAAAAGGGGCTACTCCACTTTACCGTGATCTTTTCCTGGATCGTACAGCCGGGAAAAAAAGAGATGCAATTTTATTTACAAAAACTGCCTAAAGCCTGGTCCTGGCAGATTGAGCGGTCAAAAAAAATGGGGACTATGCGCAGGAAATACACAAAAGATGCGTACGTTTTTTCTGTGCAGATGCCTTCTAAGCCATTTCTACAAGACAACCATTTTGTCGATTTATACCTTGCAAGAGAGCATCTTGTGCAAAAGCTCGGCGCTATCTTTGGCGATATTCGCGACTACAACGGTGGGATGATGAAAAAGCAGGCAGAGCTAATCGAGCAGTGGAAACGGTGTTTAGGAAAAGAGCATTCAGGGCGCCATTTTTTCATGGAAAAGCTGTTTTTCTCAATTCAACCAAGTGAAATGCGCAGTTTACTTTCTTGTCAAATGTTGAAGTTTTTATATTTGCAAGTAACCGATTATCTGAAGAAAAAAGATGCTGCAATAGATTGTAGCATAAAAATAGACGAAAAACGGATGTTGATTCTTTGTAAAGAACGGACACTTGGGCAGAAAAAGCGCTTAGTACAGCTGATGCAAAAACTCCGGTATGCTTCTTGCGAGCTGTTTTCCTTTTCGGTAGATCACTGCTTTGGGTTTCTTTTCATTGGAGAAGATGAAGGAAAAAAACGACGCTTAAAGCAGTGTTGTGAAAAAGTTTTTGGGACGCGTTCTTAAAAAAAGACGTTTGGTCTGTGTGTATTCTATTGCTTAAGAATCGGGTTTTTCGCTAAAATTTAATGCAAATTTTCACCTCTATTTCGTTTATGAAACCGCGTATAAAAGTTTTTCCTTCCTTATTTGCTGCCGATTTTGGCAGGCTTGCTGATGAAGCAAAGCGTCTAGAAGATGCGGGCGCAGATGGAATTCATATGGATATTATGGATGGCCACTTTGTCCCAAATCTTACACTTGGACCTAAAGCTTTAGCTGCAGTTAACCGGGCAACATCTCTTTTTTTAGATGTTCACATCATGGTGTATAATCCGTTTGATTTAATTGAAAAACTTGTTGAATCAGGCGCAGATCAGATCACCTTCCATATAGAAGCTACAGAAGAAGTCGAGGAAATTCTTCGCTACATCCGCACATGCAATGTGCGAGCAGGCCTTGCGTTTAATCCGTCTACTTCATCTTCATTAGTGATGCCGTATATCGGTAAGGCCGATACTCTTTTAGCGATGAGCGTAAATCCAGGATTTGGTGGACAAGCGTTTATCCCAGAGGTGTTGGAAAAAATTGAAGATTTACATCAAGAAATCCAGGTTCGAAAACAAGATACATGGCTTGAAGTAGATGGAGGCGTTAACAATACCACAGCTCCTATGGCAAAAAAAGCGGGGGCAAATGTTCTTGTGGTAGGCACATATCTTTTCCAACAAAAAGATTTACAATCTACGATTCTTGCCCTCAAAGATGAATAAATATCCCCCGAAAAAAATCGTAGTTATAGGAGGTGGAACGGGAAATTTCACCGTTCTTCGAGGCTTAAAAAAGTATCCCGTTTCTTTGACAGCTGTTGTTTCTATGGCAGATGATGGGGGAAGTACGGGGATTTTACGCGATGAATTAGGCGTGCTGCCTCCAGGCGATGTGCGTCAGTGCTTGATTGCTCTCGCGAGCTCCAGCAGGCTTCTTCGCTTGTTAATGGACTACCGATTTGAACATGGTAATCTTGATGGCCATAGTTTTGGTAACCTTCTTTTATCTGCTTTGGAAAAAGTTACAGGTAGTTTTGAAAAAGCTGTGGAAGAGGCGGGAAAAATCTTATCTATCAAGGGTACTGTTCTTCCCGTGACTATCCGGCAAGTCCGACTGAAGATGCTTTTGCAATCCAAAGAAATTTTAGAGGGGGAAAAAACTATTTATCTCTCTGAAAAAATCGACCAAGGTTATCAGAAAATCTATCTCGATCCCCATCCTGAGGTGAATCCCATAGTGGTCGACGCTATTACAGAGGCTGATTTAATTGTGATTGGACCGGGCGGCTGGCATACCTCTGTGATTCCGAATGTCTTAGTGGATGGAGTTGTAGAGGCGCTTAGCCGCTCCAAAGCAAAAAAGCTTTTTATTGTGAATTTAATGAATCGAAAAGGGCAAACAACAGGTTATAAAGTAAGCGATTATTTAGGTGAATTAACCCGTTTTACAGCGAAAGATTTTTTTGATTACCTTCTAGTCAATAGCGGCAGGCCTCCTAAAGACTTGATCAACCGTTATGCAGAAGAAGGGGAGCTTGTGGAAAACGATATGAGGCAAGACCCCAGAGTTATTGGAGCGGATCTTTTGGGTAAATTAGCCGAGGTAAAGAAAAATGATTTCCTCCAAAAGCGGAGTTTGATCCGCCATGATCCGCAAAAATTAGCCTCGGAGATTATGCAAGTTGTTGTTCATCTTTGATATCGATGATACGCTAGTCGATACATCGGCAACTATTACGCCTTATCGGGTGCAAAAGGCGCTACAAAAGCTCGTAGAAAAAGGGCTTGTTACTGATCTAGAAACGGCAAGCCAAGAGATGGCTTTTTTCCAGAAAAAAGCCCGTACTAGCAAGGAGGCATTGCAAGCTTTTTTCCAAAAGCATCATCTCCCCTTATCCCACCTTACCTTTGCTTTAGACGCCCTTTACAAAGATGATTTAGCGCCAGATACTCCCGTGCGCACCACACCCTTTGCTGTAGAAACGCTGCAAGCGCTTTCGTCTTATCCTTTGTATATTGTTTCTAAAGGATATGACTATCTCCAGCATCAAAAACTGGAAAAAGCTGGCATAGATACGGCTATTTTTTGTAAGATATTAATAGACAATGTTGGTAACAAGGGTCTTTTTTATCAAAAGATTTTAAACGAAAATCCGTCCACAGCTGTCATGGTTGGAGATCAAGTTGAAGGCGACCTTTTGCCGGCAAAAAAATTAGGTCTTTGGACGGTGCATATGCGCTGGGGAAGAGGCGTTATACCTTCTCAAAATCCCTGCGTAGATTTTCAAATCTCCGAGCTAAAAGAGATGCTACCTATAGTACCCATGATCGAAGGAAGAGTATAATTTATGATGAGTAATCAACTCACGCCTGGAATGACGTTGAAGGTAGACGGAGTTGTGTACCGCGTCGAGTCCAGTATCAAAGTCACGGTCGCTAAAGGGGTTCCTTTTATCAAGACAAAGCTGCGCAATTTAATCAACGACGAGCTCAGCGAAAGAAACTTTAAGGTAGGTCAAGAAGTAGATGAAGCAGCTTTAGTGTAACACGACTTAGAGTACCTTTATCCAGAAGTCATACACTAACTTTTTCTCAATTTAGATAATTTAGAACAGGTGCTAGTTTCTGGCGAAATTTTAGCGGAGAAAATTGACTACTTAAAAGAAGGTATCAAAGTCAAGGCAACCTTTTATGGCGATGCAGTATTTGGCGTGGAGTTGCCTCAATTTTTAGAATTAATGATTGTAAAAGCAGATGTAGATACCACAGATCCAGCCGCTGTATCTAACAACACGAAAGAAGCTACGCTAGAAACAGGGGCGAAAATTCGTGTGCCTTTATTTATCGAAACAGGTGATATCATCAAAGTAGATACAGAAGAACATGAATACATTCAACGGGTGTAGGAGGTTAGCTTGAAACTAGAAGAAATCAAAGCGTTGATCGAAATCTTAAAAGACCACGGTATTTCCCGGTTATCTTTAAAAGAAGAAAAATTTTCTATTGAGTTAGAAACCCATCCCGATGTAGCTAATACTATTTCTACCTCGCATCATCATAAAGACCATGAAGTGGAGATCGCGAAAAAAATCACTGAAAAACCTGCAGATAAAGAAGAAAACTACCTGACCTGTCCTATGGTAGGAACGTTTTACTCTTCCCCTTCGCCTGATCAACCTCCTTTTGTACGCGTAGGAGACCATGTAAAAGCAGATACTGTTGTCTGTATTGTTGAAGCGATGAAAGTGATGAACGAAGTAAAAGCAGGTAGAGCGGGGATCATCAAAGAAATTTTCTTAGAAAATGCGCAGCCTGTCGCTTTTGGCACAAGGCTTTTTCGGATTGCATAATTCATGAAAAAAGTATTGATCGCAAATCGTGGGGAGATTGCTGTTCGCATCATCCGCGCGTGCCATGAGATGGGCATCTCTACAGTCGCCGTCTATTCTGAAGCTGATGCAGAATCTTTGCATGTGCACTTGGCCAAAGAAGCGATTTGTATCGGTGAAGCGCCTTCTGCAAAATCTTACCTGCAAATCCCTCGTATACTCTCTGCTTGTGAAATCACAGGAGCAGATGGCCTGCATCCTGGTTACGGCTTTTTAAGTGAAAATGCCAATTTTGCTTCCATTTGTGAAAGCTGTGGGGTGCAGTTTATTGGACCTTCTTCAAAAAGCATTGCCCTTTTAGGCGATAAAGCCGCTGCAAAATCTCTTGCCCAGTCGGTGAAATGTCCCACAATTCCTGGTTCTAATGGTATTGTAGAAGATGTCGACTTTGCTCTTAAAGAGGCGAGCCGCTTAGGATTTCCTGTATTCATTAAAGCAGCAGCAGGAGGTGGAGGTAAAGGGATCCGCATCGCAAATAACGAAGAAGACTTCGTAAAAAAATTCGTAGCTGCCAGGGCGGAGGCTGAGTCAAGTTTTACTAGCCCCGATGTGTATTTAGAAAAGATGATCCAAAATCCTCGGCATATTGAAATCCAAGTTTTGGGTGATAAGTATGGTCAATACATCCATCTAGGAGAAAGAGATTGCACCATCCAAAGAAGGCGGCAAAAGCTGATTGAAGAAGCCCCAAGTCCTGTTTTATCTCCCTCTCTCCGGAAAAAAATGGGAGTAGCTGCTATCAATATTATCAAAGCGGCTGGCTACTTTTCAGCGGGCACAGTCGAGTTTTTACTCGATGATGCCGGTAGATTTTATTTTATGGAGGTAAATACCCGTATTCAGGTAGAGCATACGGTATCAGAAGAGCTTTCTGGCATAGACCTTGTAAAGGAACAAATCCGTATTGCCCGAGGTGAAAAACTCAGTGTTAAGCAAAAAGATGTTCTTTTGCATGGACACGTTATTGAATGCCGCATTAATGCGGAAAATCCAGCAAATCACTTTTCTCCTTCACCTGGAAAACTTTCTTATTATATCCCACCAGGCGGCCCTCATGTGCGCATCGACAGCGCTTGTTATAGCGGATGTGTGGTTCCTCCATACTACGATTCTATGATTGCAAAGCTTATTGTCCGGGGGAAAGATCGAGAAGACGCTATTGCTATTTTACGAAGAGCCCTCAAAGAATTTCATATTGAAGGAGTGCATACAACCATTGCCTTTCACCTTTTTATGACGCAAAATTCTGAGTTTTTAAGCGGTAAATACACGCTAGATTTTGTCGATCACCTGATTCAAAATGGTTGTACCTTTCTTGTAGATGATAAGTAAGCATATGAAAGGCATCATTTTAGCAGGAGGGACAGGCTCTAGGTTGCATCCTGCAACACTTGCCACAAGCAAACAGCTTTTGCCTGTTTTTGATAAGCCCATGGTTTATTATCCCTTGTCTACGTTACTTCTTGCAGGTATCCGGGACATTTTACTTGTATCTACTCCCGTAGATTTGCCCCGTTTTCAAGCGCTATTAGGTACTGGAGAGGACTTGGGTATTTCGCTTTCGTATCAAGAACAAAAAGAGCCTAAAGGTATTGCCGAAGTATTCACTTTAGCAGAAAAATTTATCGACAATAGTCCTATTGCACTCATTTTAGGGGATAATCTACTTTATGGTGATGGGCTGCATAGTATATTAGGTCAAGTGAGCTCCCTTGCAAGTGAAAAAGAAGGGGCGTTTATTTTTGGGTACCGCATGCAAGACCCTTCCCGTTATGGCGTTGTAGATTTGACAAAAGACGGCCTAGTCATCGCTGTTGAGGAAAAACCGATAAAACCGCTTTCTCCCTATGCGATTCCTGGCATCTATTTTTACGATGCACATGCTACTTCCTATGCAAAAATGCTGCAACCTTCAAAAAGAGGGGAGTTGGAAATTACCGATTTACATCAGATGTATCTCCAAAAAAAGAAGCTGTTTTGTCAGGTGCTGCCTAAAGGATTTGCTTGGCTTGATGCAGGAACACCTAGCGCTTTATTAGAAGCGAGTTTTTTTGTCAAAACGATGCAAGAGCGCCAAGGTCTGCAAATCGGTTGTATAGAAGAAATAGCGTATGAAAAAGGGTATATTACAGTAGATGCCTTAAAAGATAGGGCAAGAAAATATAATAACTCTTACGGCAAGTATTTATTTAGCTTAGTATAATGAGAGCTAGATAAGAATTAGCTTGTAGAAACGGCCTTTTTTTTCTGCGCCCGTTTTTTTGTCGACTTTCGTTTTTTTGCCACTTTTTTATTCGACCTTCCATAAGCTACTTCATGTAGGTTTTCAATCGCTAAAAAAGCGCTTGGATCTTCTCGAAGAACGATTTCTTTCAAACCAGCTAAATCCAAACGATCTACAATGACAAGTAAAAGGTCCCGGTTTTCTCCTGAAAAGCCCCCCTTACTTTTGATAACTGTCAGGCCAAGGCCGAGTTCATGCATGATAAGAGCTTGAATCTCCGCAGGTTTTGAGGACATGATCAATACAGATTTCAACTCTTCTAAGCCCGCGATGACGATATCGATCATTTTAAATGCGACGATATAGGTCATCATCGATCGAAGAGCTGCATGCCAATCTAGAAAAATCAGTCCATAGGCAGAGAAAATGAAAATATTGGCAAAAAGTACCACTTGCCCTACGGTAAAGCCCCTTTTTCGATTGATAATGATCGCTAAAATTTCTGTACCATCGGTGCATCCCCCATTGCGGATGATCATGCCTATGCCTAAGCCTAATATCGCTCCACCAAATACGATGACCTCTAATATATCGGCGTCAAAAGAGGGGAGATCTTCTAGGATAGCTAAAAACCCTGCAAACATCAAAATAGCAATTGTCATCGAAATAACAAAAGATCTGCGGATGAATTTATACGCAAGATAAACAAAAGGGAGGTTAAAAGCGATGAGGAATAAGGGAAGGTAAGGCGCTCCAAACAGCCTTGCGCAGATCAAAGAAATACCGATCACGCCCCCATCGATTAAGCGATTAGGAAATAGAAATACTTGGATAGAAAGAGCTGCTAAAAACGCCCCAATGGCCATCCATGCATAACTGATGATGATTTGCTGAACGGATTTGGGAGGGGCATGCTTCATAGACTTAAGAAACTCCAAGTAAAAACGCGAGAGACGGGACTCGAACCCGCAACTTCCGCCGTGACAGGGCGGTGCTCTAACCAGTTGAACTACTCCCGCAAAATTCCGATGGGCGCAAAAGGATTCGAACCTATGACCGCCTGTGTGTAAGACAGGTGCTCTACCACTGAGCTATACGCCCGTTTTATATTGATGATGCCTCTTAAAGAAACATACTGCAATCAAACGAAACACAAGGATATAAAAATTCCAGTTTTTGGGCTATCAAAAAATGGAGTAAAGTCTTTTTGTTACAGTAGTTGCAGATTGCGAAGGCCATTTCAGATGGGATAGTCGTTAAAGTGTTTATTGAACGCCTCTTGTTGCGTCTTTAAGTGGGCATGATCGGTAAGATCTTCTACATGGATAGGCGCCATGCTGATGTAGCCTTGTTCTAGTAAATACACATCGCTTTCATCATCTTCTTCATGGTCACTCCAAGTGCCGCCTAGCCAGTAATAGGGATTGCCTTCGGGATGAATCCGCCTATCATGCGCATCGGTCCAAAAGCTTTTACCTTGTTTTGCCAGGCGAATCCCCTTGATGGGAAATAGCTTTTTTTTCGGGAGATTTACGTTAAATAAAGAGCCTTTGGGGGCAGGGTGTTTGATGGCATAATCAACAATAGGCGCGATGAAAGGTTCATATTCTGTGTAGTCAGGGCTATCATAATCACATGCTGAAAACGCAATACCTGGGATATTATTTCTAAATAGCCCTTCAATCACCCCTCCAACCGTTCCGCTATAAAGCACTGTTTTTCCCGCATTCGACCCGTGGTTGATACCAGATACAATTAGATCTGGTTTTTTTTCAGGAAAAAGGCTGATTAAAGCAAGTTTTACGCAGTCAGATGGCGTGCCGTTCACCGTGTAGACTTTTGCGCCATCAAAGTAGGTATCCTCCATAATTTGTAGCGGCTTTGTAAAGGTGGTGGCTAGTCCCGATCCAGATTTTTGATATAAGGGGGCTACAACGGTTAGCTGATATTGATCTTTAAGGGCTTTGTAAAGACTGCGAAGGCCCGATGCTTTGATTCCATCATCATTGACAAGTAAGATATGCATAAATATACCAAGGTTATCCTGTTTGTTTTGAGGGGGTTTTTGTGTAGAGAGAAACGATATACATCGCAAGTGTACTGACAATGAATACCACAAAAAGCGCGGGAATATCCCAGTTCCACACCTTTGCAAAATACGGCCAAAATGCTCCGATGAAAGCGCCAGAAATGATGCCTACTAAGCCCGCCTGTCTTGTGATCCATTTGGTATGAAGACAGCAAAGTAGTAGAGGGCCAAATGTGCCTCCAAGGCCAGACCATGCGTAAAAAACAAGCTGATAGATCGAGCTTGGTTTTAAAAATGCAATGATAAAAGCAAGCAAAGAAACCACCACAACAGACGTTCTTGATGCGCGAAGCTCCTCTTTACTTGTCGGTGGCGTAGAAAATAGGTGCTTGTAAAAATCTTCTGTGATGCTTGTGGCTACAACTAAAATTTGCGCCGCCATAACATTTGTTGTGGCAGCTAAAATTGCACAGAGGACAAGAGCTCCAAAAAAGGGAGATAAAAACTCTTTCACAACAGATAAAATCAACGTTTCTGGATCAGCCAAACCTGCGGGGAAAAAAGCGATGCCTAAGATACCAATCATGCTAGCCCCGCCAAGGGCAAGGGTTTGCCATGAAATGCCCACATACTTCGACTTAGCGATTTCTTTTACATCTTTTATTCCCATGAATTTCGTGATGATATGAGGCTGGCCGAAGTAGCCTAAACCCCATCCAAATTTCAGGGCAAAACTGCTCCATAAGCTTGCGGGCGTAAAAGAGGGGAGTAAAGAAAGCGATACTCCTTTCATTTTTGCCGCAGCATCAAGAGCTTTAAAGCCTCCCATATGCATCCACAGTAAGCTAGGTATGAAAAGAATGACCCCTAAAAGAAAAAAACCTTGGATTAGGTCTACCCAAGCAATCGCCTTGTATCCGCCCATAAACACATAGATCATCACAATTGATAAACCTACCGAAATCCCAATGAAGTAGTTGATGCTAAATAAAGATTCACTAAGGACGCCAAGGCCTACTAAGCCTGCTGCAATGTAAATGCAGTAAAAGATAAACGAGCTTAAGGCAGATGCTTTTCGTAAAAGGCCTGATCTATCTTGAAAACGCTTTTCAAAGTAGCTGCTCAAAGTAACGGTCGAAAGCTCTTCTGTTACGGTCCGGATTTTAGGAGCGATAAACTGCCAGTTGAGTAGCATACAAAAAACGAGGCCAATACCTGCCCAGGCGCCTTTAGCGCCCGTGGTAAACAGTAAAGCAGGGTATGCTAAAAATAGCCAAGAGCTCATATCGCTTGCATGAGCCGAAAGAGCGGTCAGCCAAAAATTTAGCGACCGGTTTCCCATGACGTAGTCTAAATTAGACGTTTGCGCTTTGTTATACAAAAGCGTAAACGTGAGAAGGCAGGTGAAATACCCAATAAATGTGATCACTTCAATATACATAGATACCGGTTAGATTAAGGAGTAAGAGCTTTTTTTGATCCAAATTCTTCTCCCGCTTGAAATAGATTGGTTTTAGCATGGGGAAAATGTCTTTCCATAAACGTGATGATATCACGACTTGCCTTTCTTTTGGAGCGCTGTCCTACGGGACATTTACAAGAGATTCTTTGGAATTGATGCATTTGAGCAAATCGCTTGATTTCTTCTTCTTCTACATAAAATAAGGGGCGTAAAATCGTCACTCCATAACGTTCCATATGCACCTTTGGCATCATGGAGGCAAACTCTGCTTTATGTAAAAGATTTAATAAAAGAGTAGCTGCGGCATCATCTTTATGATGACCAAAAGCGATGTGTGAGCAGCCCATTTCTTTTGCCGCCTGAAATAGTATTTTTCTTCTTTCTCTTGCGCAGCTGTAGCACTGCAGTGGGTGATTTTTTTTCTCAGAAGAGCGGATCACAAGTGGAATATCCATCTTCTGACAAATAGAGGTGAGAAACTGCTTTTCTAAACTCGCTCCACAGGAAAACGCTCCATCTACATGGATAGCAACTAAAGGGGGATTGGGCAAGCCTCTACCTAAAATGGCTTTTAGCATAAACAAAAGCGTTAAACTGTCTTTTCCTCCACTCAAAGCGACAGCTAGTTTATCTGCGCCTTGCAGCATAGAAAAAGAGAAAAGCGCTTTTCTCACTTTGCTTTCGATACGAGATCCTAGTTGAGTCCACGGCGGGGTTGGGGGAGTAAACATGCCTTCTAGGTTAGGGGGACTGGCTGGGAAATGTCAAGTTAGAATAGACAATAGGCAAAGACTCATGTTAAACTATTTTGAGAAAAGGAATAGAAACGTGAAAAAAAAAGTAGGTAGAAACGATCCTTGCCCTTGTGGATCGAACAAAAAATTTAAAAAGTGCTGCGAAAAAAACATGATCGCAAATAAATTTTTAGCGACCAAGGCAAGCGCCAGCACCTCTTCTGGTTTGACGCAATTATTTCATAAACGCGTAGAACCCCCGCGCCCTCTTTCTACAAGAAAAATTACGGCTATGCCTGCTACTTCTACTCAGTCTAGTCCCTTGCCTAAACCAGTAGAACAAAAAGAGGCTGAAAAGCCATCAAAAAAAGCAGAAGTAGACCCAAACAAGCAGGATTTGGATAAAGACTCTTGAGTCTAATTGAGTTTTTTTTGTAAGATTGAATCTTCTATATCTTGCTGGAGTAGCTCAATTGGCAGAGCGCCCGACTTGTAATCGGATGGTTGAGG
>CALBPE010000010.1 GCA_937899275.1 uncultured Chlamydiae bacterium | reverse complement strand
GCAGCGGATAAAGGGGTTTTTTCTCCCGGCTGATACTGCGTTCTAATTGCTTCTAACATCACGAGGTTAAAAGGGGTTTGTATCACGCGAAAATGGAGATTTTCTCCCCCTGCTATTTTTGCGTACTCTACCAGCTTTTCAATCGATAAAACCCCCGGTATTTCCGGCTTTTTACGAAGGCCATTCCAAGTAGCGATCCCATACCTTCGTATCGTTTTTTCAGCAACCTTGCTTTCAAGAAGGGAAAACGCGGCAATCATTTTGTCTGCAAATCCTTCTTCTCCTAAATGCATTAGGGGGATTTCTGGGTAATTGATGTAATAAAGATCAAAACAGGAAAGCCCTGTATTTTCTAAGCTGGTATAGAGCTCTTCTTCAATAAACCTTGGAGAAATAGCATAACAATCTTGCAGGATATCTTGATGCTGTAAAATCCCTTTTTCCACATATTTCGAGCGGATATATCCCTCATAGCTATCTTCATCAGCGCTTTCTGGAATAAACCCCACCTTTGTAGATACAACGATTTGCTCTCGATCGATACCGTAAGAAGATAGTCCAGAAAAAAACTTTTTCAGCATTTTTTCACTCCGCTGTTTGCGGTAGCTTGAACCAGTATCAATGGCATTGATCCCATGAGAGGCGCCTAGTAAAAGTGCGCTGATGTATTCTTCATCGGTTCGATCATCAATTGGACCTAAATACGTTCCCATTGAAAGAGCCGAGATAGATAAACCATCGAGTTTACGGATTTTATCTGGATGGATGCTATGCACCTTGAAAAACGCTTCGGTGCTTGTGGGCGTAGCAAAAGTAGAGGGCATAATGTACTGTCTTTGAAAACATCAGTATAAGTTGCATGATAGATAAAATCGAAGGAAAAAAGATTGCAATTCAGTCCCGTTTTTTTTAATAAATAGCTATGGCAATAGAAAATTATGAAACAGTACACTGGATTTTTCTCTTAGGCACCACATTTTTATGGGGATCTTGGATCAACACGTTAAAATTGGTTAAAGGGCTCCGTTTTGAAACGTATTACATCGATTTTGTGGTAGGCATGCTGCTATCTGCAATTTTTATGGCGCTTTTCTTGTTTTTTCTTTCAGTAGAAAACATCCCCTTTTTGATGAAAGACGCCTGGCATAGGGAGTTTATTTTAGTTACAAGAGCATTTCTTGCAGGAGTATTATTCAATATTGCGATTTGCCTACTTGTTGCCTCTACAGCTTTTTCTGGAATGGCATTTACCTTAATGGCTGTTTTTGGCACCGGGCTGATTGCAGATCAAGGGATCTATTCTTATTTTACTACAGGAGATTCTACCAGTATTTTTCTCCTTAGCGCCGCTTGCATTTCTACAGCGATTTTCTGGATGTTTTCTCTGCAAAAACTATTGCGGTTTAGCGTAGCTAAAAGAACCCTTTTTTTATCTTGCTTAGCAGGGGTATTTGTAGGTCTTTTCTATCCCCTATTTGACCGCGCATTAGATCCCGTGGATATTCAAAAGCTGAGTCCAAATGTAGCCAGCTCTTTTCTATGTATAGGCATGGTATTTTGCCATCTTTTTTTTGGTCCTTTTCTCATGAAAAACCCCCTATTTGGCCACTCTCTTTTATTTTCCTCTTCTCTCTCCATTCCCCTTAGGCACCACGATTTAGGGATGCTAGGAGGTATGCTTTGGTTTTTAGGGCTAGGACTTAAACTGCACGCAGAAGCAACGCCTCATGAAATCGGGATTTTCTTCGCAGTGCAATTGGCGCCTCTCCTAAGTTTTTTGTATGGCATTTTTCTATGGAAAGAAGTACCTAAAGAACTAAAACGCTCCAGCTCTCTTTGGGGTATCTTCTGTTTGTATTTCATAGGTATTTGCTTTATGGGATACTACCGGTATGGAGTGTAACTGAGTGAGGGGGCATTAGAAAAAATCGATTTATTTCGATAAATCCAAAGTAGCAAAAAGGCGCTCTTTGCCTTTTTCTACAGTGAAACCAAACTTTTGGAGAACGGCTTTCATTTGATGGTTTTCTTCCAATAGCTCAGCAAAAATCAGATCGATTGCCTCTTTTTTTGCAATGGTCAAAACGCTTTGTAAAAGCGCTGCGCCGATACCTTGATTTTGCTTTGTATCTTTTACAATCATTGTAAATACAGCTCTTTTTGAGCCGGGAATTTTGCTCAGTCTTGCAATACCTAATGCTTCGTCTTTTACTGCAATTAGAGCGATATCTCTTTCATGGTCGTTGAAGCAGATGCGGGTAAGCCTTTCATGAGCTGTTCTTTCATCGTAATGAAACGACTGGACATAGCGAAGGCGGATGCTTTCTTCAGAAAGCTCTTTATAAAACTCGGCAATCATCGGCTCATCTTCTGGAGTGATGGGCCGTATGGTAATTGTTGCACCTTGTTTTGTAGTGTGGGAAGATACCCAGCCTTCTGGGTAAGGTCTAATTGCTAATGGAACGGGTTTTTCTTCCGGCTCGTATAAAACAACTCTAGCATCTAAAGCGATGATGGTTTCAGAAGAGACAAAAAGGGGGTTGATGTCACACTCTTTAATCCAAGGCTCGTTACTCAACATATGGCTAAATTGCACAAGAAGCGCTTCTAATTTTTGCATCGAAACGCCCTTTTTTCCCCTCACTCCTTGTAGAGCTTGGTAAATTTTTGTTTTTTCCATCATCCTTTTTGCTAAGGTGCTGGTTAAAGGAGGAAGAGCTAGCGCTCGATCTTGAAAAACCTCTACCAAAGAGCCTCCAAGACCAAAAAGGATGGTGGGGCCAAATTCAGGATCGACCGACGAGCCTACAATCAGCTCATAGCCTTCGCTTAAAGAGATCATAGGTTGCACGCTGACACCTGAAAAGTCGCTTGAAGACGCTTTTTTAGCTACGTTTTCATAGATGGAATCGTACGCTTTTTCTACTTCTTCTTCTGTTTGGAGGTTGAGCTGCACTCCCCCTACATCAGATTTATGGGTAATGGTAGAAGAATGTAGTTTTAAGACAACGGGAAAGCCGATATTTTTTGCTTCTGTAACGGCTTCTTTTTTTGAAGAAGCTATGGTAGTCAAAGCAGTAGGTATGCCGTAGAGTTGGAGGAGTTTTTTCGCTTCGTATTCTGTGAGAATTGTCCGATTTTCTCGGCTTGCTTTTTGTCTCGTTTGTTGAATAAACGCATTTCTTTCTTCCACTTTTTTAGACGAGATCTCAGCAAATTTTTTGGGCGTTTCATAAAGCCCTTGTAAATTGTAGTTGTAACGCCACATATAACCAAAAGCTTTAGCCGCTTCATCGGGATACTCAAATGTGGGGATTTTTGCTCTATTCAACAAATCGATCCCTTGTTCAACGATAGCGCCTCCCATCCAACTAGCTAGAAGAGGTTTTTCCCCATTTTGGCGCTGGGTTAAATGCTGGGCAGAAGTGGTGGGATCAGTCATATCTTGCGGCGTTAAAATCACAAGCGTTCCGTCAGACTCTTCATCTCGTTGAGCGATAGTCACAGCTTTTCCATAAATCTCAGGACTTGCATCACCTAATATATCAATCGGATTATTACGGCTCCACTGCGGCGGTAAAAGCGCATCGAGCTCCTGATGCGTTGAAGGGCTAATTTGCGCAAGCTCTCCCTGGTTTTCTATTAATGCATCGGTTGCAATAACTCCAGGTCCCCCTGCGTTCGTCACAATACTGAGTCTAGGACCTTTTGCTCTTGGTTGCTTCGAAAGTACATCTGCCATACTAAATAGATCGGCTATGGTATCAACGCGGAGCACGCCTGCTCTAGCAAGCGCTGCGTTGAGTACATCATCAGATCCAGAAAGCGCTCCTGTATGGGAAGCGGCGGCTTTAGCAGACTCGGCGCTTTTTCCCGCTTTGATTAAAATGATGGGTTTTGTTCGGGCAACTTCCCTTGCAGCGGATAAAAAGGCGCGCGGATTGCCGATACTTTCCATATAGATCAAAATGCTTTCTGTATGGGGATCAGACCCAAAATAATCGATGAGGTCTCCCCAGCTGATATCTAACATCGATCCAATAGATACAACGGAGCTAAACCCCACTTTTTGCTTTAGGCTCCAGTCTAAAACCGCTGTAATCAAAGCGCCAGACTGGCTAATGAAAGCAAGGTTGCCTGCATGCGCCATATCGGCTGCAAATGTGGGATTGTTCCCAAATATAGGGTTCATAATACCTAAGCAATTAGGACCGATTATGCGGGTATTTTTACCAGCTACAAGCTGCTGTATGGTTTTTTCTAACTTGATGCCAGGATCTCCCATTTCTTTAAAACCTGCAGAAATGATGATGATCCCGCGCACCTTTGCTTTTACACACTCTTCTACAAGGCGAGAAACCGTTTTTGCAGGCGTTACAATAATTGCAAGATCAATCGGCTCTTTTATCTGATCAATAGATGGGTAGGCTTTTAAGCCCATAATCGAAGATCTTTTGGGATTGATGGGAAAAATGACGCCCCCAAAAGGATTTTTTAGCAAGTTGGTTACTAGCGTCCGGCCCACACTGCCTATCCTTTCACTTGCGCCGATAACGGCTACAGATTTAGGTGAAAAAATCGCATCGAGCTCTCGGTAAGGTCGGTGCAAAATGTTCATTGAAGGATCAAAAAGTGATTCAGGCATGTGTGTAGACAGTAGTGTTTTATTGAGAAAAGCGTCATTTTACTACGTTTCTCTATTCACTCATTTAATGAAAAATAGTTGTTTACAGCAAGGGGAAATTCCTTTGCATTTGCAGAATCTAGTACATTTTGAAAAAAAATACGAAAAGAATCAGTCCTAAAGAAAATAAGATCCTTTCCTTACTTGGCATGCGGTGCAAAACAGCAGACTCTTCTTCAAAATCCCAGCTTGTTTTTCCCGTTTGTACAAGCCTTACATAGGCTATGGACATAGAAAAAATAGCGACCCAGAAAAACCCAAGCGCGCAGCCTTGTGCATAGACCTTACAAGAGCGCTTTAAAGCGCTTCGGATGGTCAGGGTGCGATGCGATTTTTGCACTTGTATTTTTAGTAACGCTTTTCCAGGTGTCGATTTTTTCCAACGCAAACAGCAAGCTTCGATCGGCACAAAAAGAAGGTACTCTAACGGAAACAACCAAAATACATGGGTCGGCAAGTAGAAAAGATATTTCCTAACAAAATACAGTAAGAGAAAAAAACCAGAATAATCGACCATTCTGGCTAAAAAACGGATCCAAGCAGCGGTTTTTCTGTCGAATACAGGCGCATCTTTCGGGTCAAAGATCTCGGAGGGATAGACGGTATTATCTCCCACTTTGGCAAGCCTTTTCTATGCGATTCATCAGGTCTTCTTCTTGTTCTAGTAGGGGCGTTTTACAGATACATATAAATTTTTTTCCCAGTGTATCGGCTTTTCGAAAAAGGGAATATAGGTTTTTTTTCTCAAATGACTGAAAGTGGCTGGGCAGCTCCCTTTCAAAAGAGAGAAATAACGTATCTTCCTTAGGAAAACGCTCGATTTCTTTTGGATGCTGTATTAGGTGCACAGCAGCTTTAGGTGCATAGTGCACATACTTATTTCCAGGTGATCTAGTCGAAGGAGATGTGCTGATCTTTACCGTCTCGCCAAGACAAGAGCTTAACATCTCTTTTGTGACGGGACCTGGCCGTAAAATCTGCGGTTTTTGCGTTAGATCCAATACGGTAGATTCAATACCCGTACAAGCAGGTCCTCCATCTACAATTAACGGAACATTTCCGCTTAAATCAGCTAAGGCATCTAGAGGACATGTGGGACTAGGTCTTCCCGATACATTTGCTGAAGGGGCAACAAGAGGCTCATTTAGCTCGTGTAAAAGCCGGAGGGTAAATCGGTGCCTAGGAATACGAAAAGCAATCGTTTTTAAAGGCAAAATCTCATCGGAGATCGTAGGAGATTTTTTTGTTACCACCGTTAGCGGCCCTGGAAAAAAGGGGGATAATCTAGCTAGCTGATACGCTAAATCTTTAGAAGGTGCGCTCATATTGATGATGGCATCTACAGAAGATACATGGACGATTAACGGATTATCTGCAGGGCGTTTTTTGACCTGATAAATTTTTTTTTTCGCTTCTACAGAAGAAAATAATGCAGCAAGTCCATACACCGTTTCTGTAGGAATCACAACGAGCTCGTCTTTTTGCAAGAGTTTTTTTGCTTTTTCTAGGGTGGAGGCAAGGCTATGGTGCTGTATCTGCGTTTTCATAGGGTATAGGATATCTTGTTTGATCTTTTGTTGTCCAAAACTCAAAATTTCAGTAATACATATAAGGAATATGAATAGCGTGCAAGTGATCCCTATTTTACAGGATAATTATAGCTACCTTTTGCCCTACAAAGGTTTAGCTATTGCTATTGATCCAGGACAAGCAGCTCCCCTACTAGAATTCACATCGAATCACAATCTGATGATTTCCCATATTTTACTGACCCATCACCATAAAGATCATACAGAAGGAGCTTTAGAAATTGCAGAAAGCCACGGCTCTTTTATCCTAGGCCCTATCGACGCTTTGCAAGATGGTCCAGTAGATCAGGCGTTAAAAGGAGGAGAAATACTAGAAATCGGCTCCTACGTGATCGAAGTATGGGCAACTTCTGGCCATACAAAGTCCCATCTATGCTTTTTTTTGCCCGATAAAAATAGCCTTTTTTCAGGAGACGCTCTTTTTGGCGCTGGAATAGGCCGGTTTGACCATGAAGATTCAGGATTGCTAGAAGATATGTACCTATCTCTACAAAAACTCACGCACCTTCCAAAAGAAACCAAGGTGTATCCAGGTCACGAGTATACCCTCGAAAATTTAGCATTTGCCCATTCTTTAGAACCAAATAACCCAGCTATTGAAGCTAGGAAAAAAGCGCACGAAAAACGGCTAAAAAAAGTGCCCTTTAGTATAGAAGAGGAAAAACGCACAAATCCTTTTTTCCGGTTGAACGTACCAGAAATCCAACACTCTTTAAGAAGCTTTCAAGAAAAAGAAATGCAGGTTCTGCAAAAAATGCGCGCAAAAAAAGATGGGTTTTCTCAATGATCCAAGGCAACTAAGGAGTCTATATGCCAATACAAAAACCATCCGCTATTTTTCTATTATTTTACGCGACTCTAGTCTTTGCCCTTGGCATCGTTGGGTATAAAGAAGCAGGCAGCTTAGCGTCTTTGTACTCTGGCGTGATTTTCGGTATCATTACCTGTTTGGCAGCTTTCCTGATGTTAGCCGACCGGCCTTTGGGATGTTACCTCGGGGCGCTTTCAGCCGGTGTACTTGCTATTGTGTTTTGTCTTCGCTTTCAAAAAAGCCGAGATTTCACACCCGCTGCCATGGCCTTATGCAGCGTAATTGTGCTTTTTAATATGGGCTATCAAATCTATCAGATCTACCGAACCCGTTGAACCGTTTTTCCACAATAGACCAATCAATATCATTGAAAAATGCTTGGATATACGACTTTTTATCTAAGCCAAATTCTGTAATGTAGGCATGTTCCCAAACATCGAGCACTAACAGGGGCTCTAAATCGATAAGATTGCCCATATTATGCTCTTCAATCCATACGTTCATGAGTTTACCCGTCAGAAGATCTTTTGCTAAAATCGACCATCCTATCCCCCGGATTAGCGCTGTATCTCTAAATGCTTTTTTCCACTTATTGTAGCTGCCAAACTGTTCAATAATCGCATCCATTAAAGGAGAATCTCGAACTACCCCCCTTCCTCCAATATTTGCAAAGAAGTATTCATGAAGGCGCATACCGCTCAGCTCAAAATTTAGCCTTCTTTTAAGAGCGCCGTAAGTGTAGGAATCCGTTTCTTCTAACTGGATATCTTGCATAAGAAGGCGCGTATTTTTCACATACCCTTCATACAAAGCAAGATGCATACGCAGTAGTTTTTTCGGGAACTTTGAGTTTTCTACAACATACGAAAAATCGATCGGATAATACCCCTCTAAAAAATCCACCGGTAAAGAATCCACCGGTTTTTCCTGAGAAAATAGCGATAGACTCAAAGATATCAAGAGTAAAAAGAGTTTTGCATGCATAGACCTGCTCCTTTTATCCCGGATAACATAGCCGCTGTTTTTTTTCTATCAACTAGCTTTTTTTTGCTTTTTTCGCCTACTTTCTTCATGTTGGGTGAAAAACGCCTTGTTCCAGGAGACGCCATATGAAACAAAGAACACCTACTTACCCTATCGATCCGATGATTTTACATCGTTATTCATCTAGGGCTATGTCAAAAGAGCTAATAAAAAACGATGAACTAATGACGCTTTTTGAAGCCGCGAGATGGGCGCCTTCAAGTTACAATAACCAACCTTGGCGTTTTTTATATGCACAAAGAGAGACGCCCCTTTGGTATCTATTTTTCTCTTTGCTACTACCTGCCAATCAAGTTTGGGCAAAAAACGCCTCTACGCTCGTTGTATTGATTTCACGAAATCTTTTCGAAAAAAACGGAAAACCGTCTAGATGTCACAGCTTTGATGCGGGATCTGCATTTGAAAATTTAGCTCTACAAGGAGTGAAAAACGGTTTTGTAGTGCATCCCATGCAAGGATTTGACGATATAAAAGCGAAAACAGCGCTTTGCATACCCGATGTATTTTCTGTGGAAATCATGATTGCTATAGGAAAACCGGGAAAAAAAGACGATCTTCCCAAAGAACTTGCAGAAAAAGAGACGTTTACCGAGAGAAGGCCCCTTTCTGATATCGTTATAGAAGGACCTTTTAAGGAATAAAAAAATCGAGTAGGACCCCTTCCTACTCGATTTACAAGAAACGCATCGGAAATTGCGTTTTACGCTGTCAATAAAGCGATTGGGCTAGTAGCTTTTTTCTTTCTTCTTTTAGTAGAAGGAGACTTTTTAGCTGCTTTTTTGCGGGTCGTTTTCTTAGCAGCTTTTCTTTTTACTGCTTTTTTACGAGTCGCTTTTTTTACTGCTTTTTTAGCAGTAGACTTTCTTTTTACTGCTTTTTTAGCAGTAGACTTTCTTTTTACCGCCTTTTTAGCAGTAGACTTTCTTTTTACCGCTTTTTTGCGAGCTGTTTTTTTAGCAGCTGGTTTCTTGCGAGCTGTTTTTTTCACCGCTTTTTTAGCAGTAGATTTTCTTTTTACCGCTTTTTTTCTTGCTACTTTACGAGTAGCTTTTTTACGGGTAGCTGTTGTTTTTTTACGAGCAGGGCTCTTACGACGAACAGCTTTTTTCGTAGCTTTTCTACTAGTAGAAGCTTTTTTTCTTCTTTTTAGCATGGTTTCCTCCATTTTATCCCTCTTATCAAACATCTTCTTAAAAGATCGATTAGAAGGTATGTATAGTTTAGTATTTTCTAAAGCATCACCTTACATTTATTAATATAAATTATTTAAAATAAAAAAATCAAATTTGATAGATTTTTTTTTGGTTTTAAAAAGTAAAAAATGGTATTAAATAAAGCCTAAACCTATTTCTCGAACCGTTTTTTTGTTTGAAAAATTTTTTGAAAAAAGTCTGTCGTTTTATCCAAAATTGGGTTATTTCCTGTGTTTTTTCCATCCGCTCGATAAAAAAAACCTGTATTATTTGCGCTATTTGCATCTTAAATA
The DNA here is from genome assembly GCA_937899275.1 of uncultured Chlamydiae bacterium. GTDB lineage: Bacteria > Chlamydiota > Chlamydiia > Chlamydiales > SM23-39 > CALBPE01. The sequence continues at coordinate 17,319 of CALBPE010000010.1, read as the reverse complement.
CATCCTGCGTAAGATATGATCAAAAAAATTGCGAGCTATATATGTCGAATACAAAAGTAGAGCTTTATCACAGAAAGCAGTGCCCTTACTGTAAAAAAGTCCAAGCAGTCCTACAAGAAATGGATTTGGAGATGATCCAAAAGGATGTAGGAAAAAATGCAGATGACTTGGAAGAGTTGAGAGCTGTAGGGGGAAAAACCCAAGTTCCCTGTCTGATCCAGGTAAATGATCAAGGAGAAAAAACAGCTTTATACGAGTCTGATGATATCATTTCTTGGATCAAAACCCACGAAAATGAGCTTCGCTAAGTGTGAAAAAGCGGTCATAAAATGCGATTATAGACCGCTTTTTCATAAAAAATTTTCCTAGAACGTTGTAGATCTTTCTGGCATTTCTGGAAAAAGCCTTGTTTGATCTTCCATGGAAAATACTTTTTCACCAGAAGATCTTTTGGAAGAGGGCTCTTTTTTCTCTTGATTTGGCCCTTGAAATACCCCATTTTTTGAAATCAAGATCTTCACTTTGCCCAGCTCATCGACAAAAAGCATGCTGGCAGGATTGCCTCCATGCATTAAAATCCCTTCACTTCCCTTTGGACTAGAAATCAATAGATGCGGCACCTGTTGGATCATTCCCATAGCGGCCATAGGTTCATTATTAGGAGAGAAAAATGAGATGCTCGGATTTTTACCCCCTCGAAGAATAGAAGCGGCAAATCCTCTATGATCTGCAAGGCCAAACCCGGCGCCTCCATCGGATAAAAGTGTCCAAGTGCCGATCACTTTATCCTCGGTGTTTTTCAAGAAAAGACCAGAAGCGCCCCCTCCTCGGATAGAGATTTTATCTGCTTTTTCAAAATCACCTAAAGTAAGTTCAGCATACCCTTCTTTTTGTTTCAAAGCGCATGTGGTCTTTTCCTCTTCTTGAAAAGCGATTTCTGGGTGTGATCCTCCGGTAATCGAAAGGACAGGTTTACTATCGAGTCCACTCATCACGATTTTTGGGGCTCCCTCATCGCATCCGATGGTAATAAAGTAGCTACCATCTTCTGAGGTAAGTCGCAGTTTTTCCGCCTCAAGAACGGCAGGCTGCTCATTTGCATAAAAACTAGCTAATGCTAGCCAACCAAGCGCAATGGTATTAGCCATAGTGCAAAGGCCGATGAGTTTAGATCGATTCATCATAGGTGTTCTCCCTTTTTCTTTTCTTTTAGAAGTATTGAGAGCTTCTTGTCAACAATCGTGTTTTTTTGGTAAAGTTTTTTGTAAAAAACGTTTCATAAGATCCCATGACTTCGATTCCCTCTCTAAAAAAACAAAAAGTACAACTACAAGACTATGACTACCAAGGAGATATTGCAAGCAGGCGCATGCTAGCTAATATCTCCGTAGTCGAAGTCGAGATCTTAGAAGAGATTCTATTCAACCGTTTGGAAATTCCGCTATCTCGCCTTGAAAAAAGTTTTCCCGACTTACCCGATGGAGAGTTGTACCGCATACTGGAAAAACTCGCTCCTTTGCAGCTATACAAATTATCCGATTCTTCAATCCAAGTAGATAAAGAAAAACGGAAATACTACGAAACCCAGCTTGTGAAGTTCGATGAAAATTTTCGCCCTGATATGGACTCTTTACTGCACTTACTCAAAAAAGTCCCTATTCATATTCTTCCTGTATGGTATTCGATTTCTCGCAGCTCAAATAACATCTTTGAATCTATTCTCGATAAATTTTTATCTACCCCCCAAATCTACCAACGTCACCTTGCAGAAATGAGCAGTATCGATCCCATTTTTGCTAGCATCATACAAGACGTTTTTTCTGCAGAAAATGGGATGGTATACGCAGAAGAAATCCAGAAAAAATATGGTTTATCTCATGAAGAATTCCATGAGTATGTACTGTACCTAGAATTTCATTTTATATGCACCCTCGGTTACACAAGAACAGGTGATTTTTGGGAGGAGATTTTAACCCCTTTTTATGAATGGAAAGCGTTTACCAACCATATTGAGGAGACAAAACCTGAGCCAATTCAACAAAAAGAACGTATCCAACAGGAAAAACCGAATCCTTTTGCCTTTGTAGAGGATATGAACGCTCTTTTGCTGCAAGCGGCAAACTCCCCTTTTGCCTTACAAGAAGATGCTATCTTGCAGATGGTACACATGGAAAAAAGCCCATTTTCCACAGTTTATGTAAACCAGGTACTTGAAAAAATTATTCAGCTACAGCTGGGATCAAACCAAGAAGGCGTACTGATCCCCTCAGAGCACGGCCTAGAATTTACCTCCATGAATTCTGAAACAAAGGCGCTTTATTTATACCGCCATCCGCTCAACTGCATTGCGGTAAAAAGCCCTGAAAAGTGGCAGGAAAAACACCAAAGAGAAGTGGAAAAAGCGCTAAAATACTTTATTGATTACGATTGGATATTTTTTGATGCTTTTGTCGCATCTTCTATGATTGCCTTTCGAGAAGAGCAAAAAGTTGTTCTTACAAAAAAAGGGGGTAAACAGTGGCGCTATCTACTTCCAAGCTATTCTGAAGAAGATGTAACCGCGATTAAAGCTTGTATCTTTGAGGGGCTATTTGCCTGCGGCTTTGTCCATACTGGCATTTTGCATAACAAACCTTGCTTTTCTTTAACCAATTTCGGTAAGACATTTTTTGGCTAGAGAAGTTGAACGGTAGATTCTACAGCTTTTTGGTGTATCATTTAGATCATTTCCTTCATAATAATCGAATAGGACCTCTTTTCCGTTAGATACAATGAAACAGCCACCGAAAAATTCTAAGCGCATTTTACTCAAAAATAAAAAAGCGTATCACGATTACACGATATTAGAGACATTTGAAGCGGGCATTGTTCTTCGAGGCACAGAGGTAAAATCTCTGCGCGCACAAAAAGCGCAAATGCAAGATAGCTACGCCTACATCAAAGGAAACGAAGTCTTTTTATCTGGTTTACTCATCGAAAAATATTCCCACGGTAATATCCATAATCACCCAGAAAAGAGAACGCGAAAACTCTTGATGCATAAAAAAGAGATCCTTAAACTGAAGCAAAAAACGCAAGAAAAGCTAACTCTTATTCCTCTACAAATCCACCTAACCAACAATCTTTGTAAAGTCATGATTGGTTTAGCCAGAGGAAAAAAAGTATACGACAAAAGACAGCAAGAAAAAGAAAAAACCGATAAGCGGTCTATCGAAAGAGCCATGAAGTCGTAATAGAAATAAAGCGCTTTACACGAAGGTTGACATATGAATGTAGTGATCCCACGAGAAGAACTCGTTAAGCTAATTGGAAAAATCCAAAATACGGTATCTTCCAAACCATCTATCCCTGTTTTAGCCAATATCTTAATCGAAGCGCAGACCGGCTCTTTGGTAGTGAGTGCAACAGATCTTACCGTAAGTATGCGCTTTTCAGCTCCCGCAACAGTTATAGAAGAGGGCAAAATCGCTCTTCCCGCAAGAAGATTTTTTCAGCTGATTCGGGAAATTCGATCACCGCAGGTAAAAATCACCTCAGAAAATGGGCAATTTGCCGAAATCACTGCAGCAAGCGCTGCCTTTCGTATTCATGGCATGCATTTCAGTGAATTCCCAGCTCTTCCCGACTTTTCTTCTTCGTATAAAATTTCTCTGCCCGCTTCTTCGTTAAAAGAGCTTCTTCACCGCACCATTTTCTGCGCTGCAAGAGAAGATAGCCGGTACGTACTGAACGGGGTTCTTGTGGAAATAGCAGACGGGATGATCACATTTACCGGAACAGATGGAAAACGCCTTGCTCGGATGGGAGAAACCATTACCATCGATCCCTCTGTTCAAGCGACTTATATTTTACCCCTAAAAGCTGTAGAAGAAACCCTCAGAGTGCTAGATGATCCCGAAGAAACGGTACATATGCATTTCATCGAAGATAAAGCCTCTATCGAAGTGGGCTCAGGGGTTTTGATGACAAAACTACTTTCTGGACAGTATCCCGATGTCAAACGGGTGATTCCACAAAGCGCACAGCACAACATCTCTTTACATAGGGAAGAGCTTTTGTCCTTACTGAAACAAATCGCGCTATTTACCTCAGACCATAGCCATTCTATCCGTTTTATTTTTGCTAAAGGAGAGCTCACCTTAAAAGGCTCTGCCAGCAATATCGGAGAAGGCGTTGTCAGTATGCCTGCCGACTTTTCTAATGGCACATTAGAAATCGCTTTCAACCCCTTTTATTTTATCGATATCTTAAGGCGCTCTCAAGATGAATGCATCCTATTTTCTATACAAGATGCCTTTAATCCAGGCCTGATCACCGATTCGACAAAAGGGCAGTTTGTCATTATGCCCATGCGTTTAGAAGAGCCTCAAAATATGGAAAAAGAGCGTGTACCTACGCACTCTGCGACTGCAGAACTTTAGAAATTACCCATCTGAGACGATCCATTTTTCTCCCGGCCTCAATGTCCTTACGGGAAAAAATGCCCAAGGTAAGTCAAGCGTTATAGAGGCTCTATCGCTTTTTTCTACCTCAAAATCTTTTCGCACCAATCAAATGCTTGATCTTGTGCGCAAAAACACCGAATCTTTTTTAATTGAAGGGTTAATCGATACCCATTCTACAAAAGATTTCATCCGCTTTTTGTACCATGCAAAAGAAAAAAAAAGCACCTTTCAACACAATCTGACGCAGTATGCTTCGTTTAGCCGCATTTTAGGTATTTTACCCGGCGTTTTTTCTGTTCCATCAGATATTGAGCTCCTTTCTTCCCCTAATGAAAGAAGGCGCTTTTTAAATATCGACTTAGCTCAAAAAGATCCGTTTTATGTTCACCACCTTCTCAGATATAACCGGGCCATGAAGCAAAGAAATGCCCTTCTTCGAAAAATGGCCTTTGCTGCCATCGATCCTTGGGAAAGAGAAATGGCAAAATCTGCTGCATACATCACAAAAAAACGGCAGCTATTTCTAGAAAATATGGAAAAACCCTTTATCCAGTATATGCAAAAACTATCTGCAGAAGATGAAGTCCGCTATCTGTTTACCCCCTCTATTGCCGTATCAGAGCAAATCGAGCAAAAATACCTACACATGCTGCATAAATCAAGGCATAAAGAAGCGCATGTAGGCTATACGTTAAAAGGACCTCATCGAGATGACTTCATCTGTCAAATCAACGGTATTGACTCCAAATCTTTTAGCCAAGGACAAAAATGCTCTATTGTTCTTGCTATGCGCCTTGCGCAAAGAGAAGAACTCGCAAAAAATGTAGGGCACCCCATAGTTTTTTGTATCGACGATTTTGGCATGGGGTTAGATAGCGCAAGAAAAAAGCAGCTACAAAAGGTATTAGAAGAGTCGCTCAATTTAGGACAAATCTTTATTACCTCACCTGAAAAAGAACCTTTTTTATCCGATAGCGCCCATTTTTTTTCTGTATCGCAAGGAGCTGTTACAAGAAATGAGCTAGCAAAAGCGAAAAGTTCTTAAAAGTATATTTATAAGAAAATTGTGTTTTACCTCTAAAACTTGCTAGACTGCACGGAAAAATACCACCGGGAAAACCCATGTTAAAAAAAGTGATCCTAGCTCTTGCGTCCATGACATGTTTATCATTTAGCTATGAGTCAGCAAAAGATATGGACCTAGAAGAAAAAATCGGTCAGATGTTATTGGTGCATTTTCATGGAGAAGCAGCAAATGAAGATGCAAAAACACTCGTGCAGAAAGTCAAGGTAGGCGGCTTTATTTATTACAATTGGGCAACCGGGCTGCATTCTCCTGAGCAAGTAGCTGAATTGAGTCAAGGATTACAAGCGTTGACCCGAGAAAACAGCTTAGCTATTCCCCTGTTTATTGCAGCAGATCAAGAGGGAGGTATTGTATCTAGGCTGAAACAAGGATTTACAACGTTTCCCGGAAATTTTGCTCTTGGCATGAGCGGCGATCCTACTCTAGCAGAAAAAAGCGCTTTTGCTATGGGCTTAGAATTGCGCTCTGTAGGGGTAAACTACAATTTATCCCCTGTTGCCGACATCAATAGCAATCCAAAAAATCCAGTAATCGGGCTTCGTTCTTTTGGAAGTACCGCAGACATCGTGGCAGCTTTTGTGCAAAGAGCCGTTGAAGGGTACCATCAGGCTAAAATCATCACCTCTTTAAAGCACTTTCCAGGGCATGGCGATGTTGAAGTAGATTCTCATAAAGATTTACCTGTGATCAATAAATCTAAGGAAGAATTAGAAAAAATGGAGTTTATCCCTTTTGCTAAGATGGCTCCAAAGGCAGATACTGTCATGACAGCGCATGTGATGCTTCCGAAAATTGACCCTGTTCACTGCGCTACTTTATCGAAAAATGTACTAGATATCCTACGGAATGATCTGCAGTTTGCAGGAGTAATCATTTCTGATTCTCTTGTGATGAAGGGACTTTTAAAAAACTGCTCTTCCGTTGATGATGCGGCAATTCAGGCGATCAATGCAGGCTGCGATATCATATGTCTAGGTGGAAAGCAGCTAAACTACAATGATGCTGATCTAGAACTTAGCGCAGAAGATATCCAAAGAATCCACCGAAACATCGCATCTGCTGTGAAAAAAGGCATTATTTCTGAAGAAAGGATTGATGAGGCCGTTACACGCATCTTACAGTTGAAAACCAAATACCTAGGCGCGCCATCAAAAAATCCGCCGCCTATCTCCTCATTGGAACGAAAAAAACATGCATCTCTCGCTAAGCAAATTGCAACGCACGCTTTAAAAATTCAGGAAAATACCAATAGCGCGTGTAGCTTATTACAGAACATGAAGCTAGCTATTTTTGCCCCAGCTGCTATGAAAGAAAAACTCTTACAAACGTCTATCTTACAACTGGGAAAAGAAATCCGTTTTGCATTTTTTCAGCATCTTTCTCCAAGCAAAAAAGAGATCCAAGCTGCTAAAGATCTAGAAGAGCAGTCTGATATGCTCCTTTTTTTCTCTTACAATGCGTGGAAAAACGCCTCTCAAAAAACGCTTATAAAATCGTTAATAGCAAGGAAAAAACCGCTTATTTTAATTGTGGTAAAAGATCCTTTAGATGCAGGTCTTTTTCCTAAAGCAGATAAAATTTATACAACGTTTAGCCCAACTACGCCTGCAATACAAGCTGTTTGTGATGATCTTTTATCAAACCTTCATAACTGCTCTAAGGCCGATAAATAACTTTTGATCGGCTCTTTTGGAGCGCTTGTACCTTTAAAACAATCGATGATCTCACCTGCAAGTTTTTTTCCCAACTGCACTCCTTCTTGATCAAAGGAATTGATATCCCATAAAAACCCTTGAAAGGCGATTTTATGCTCATAGTAAGATAAAATAGCGCCTAAACTATACGGCGTAAGCTGTTTTGTTAGTAAAATCCGGCTTGGCCTATTCCCATGAAAGCGTTTATTGGGATTAGCATCTTTTTTTCCCGTAGCAAGAGCTATCGACTGCGCGAATAAATTAGCCAGAAGCTTTTCTTGTGAAGATGTACCCTCTATTTGCTCATCATAGCCATATTGACTCTGTTTTACGCCGATACACTCAATAGATGCGATATCTGTTCCTTGATGAATCCACTGATAAAAAGAATGCTGCGCTGATGTACCAGGCTCTCCCCATACAATAGGTCCCGTACAAAAAGGCACCTGTCTGCCTTCTTTATCAATACTTTTTCCGTTCGATTCCATATCACACTGCTGTAAATGCGCAGGCAGCCTCGCAAGCCCTTCTGTATAAGGAATCACCGCAAAGGTGGGGTAATGCAAAAAATTGCGGTTCCATATCCCTAAAAGAGCGCTTAAAAGGGGAAGGTTTGTCTGTTTTTCTTCAGAACAAGCGACTTTATCCATATAAGATGCGCCCTTCAATACTTCTTTAAAGGTTTCGATTCCAAAGCAAAATCCTAAAAGGACGCCTCCGACCATTGAAGTAACGCTGTATCTTCCTCCTACGTAGTCTTCCATGTAAAAAGAAGCGGCGTACGCTTTTGGATTATCCATGGGACTATTCTTCCCAGTTACTGATAGAAAATGTGTTTTTGGATCAAGTCCCTTTTGGACAAAAGCTTTTCTTACCAACGCTTCATTGGTTTTTGTCTCTAGAGTAGAGCCTGATTTGGAAACAACGACGACTAAAGTTTTTTTCAGATCGACTTCTTTTAGTATGCGGGCGGTATTATCTGGATCTACATTTGATATAAACCGGGCAGAGCGGTTTTGCACTTGGTACTTTTCTAAAGCTTTATACAACGCTTCTGGACCTAGATAGGAGCCGCCAATGCCAATTTGGATGATCGTATGGTACTTTTGCGTAGAGCGTTTCTTTAGAAACTGTTCTAGCTTAACAAATTCTTCAAAGGCTTTTGTGCTAGCTACAAGCGCATGTTTACTGGGATTTCTATCAGAAAAAAAATCGCGCATAGCGGTATGCAAAACCCTTCGATTTTCACTTGGCACCCCTTGGATTTTATTCAATTTTTGCCCCGACTGCATAGCGCGCATTTTGGCAAGCGCTCCCCTTTCTTCTGCAAGCTGCCAAAGACTATCTAGGACAGCGTCATCCACTCTGTCAGTTGCATAAAGTAAAGTAAGAGGACCTAAGGTGCCTTGCAGGGTTTCGATTCTACGGGAGTTAAGAGCTCCTTTTTTTGTTAGATCAAAGGGTTTTTGACTATATTTTTTAAGACGATTTACAGCAGGAGAAGCTAAAAATTTCATATGTAACACCTCTAAGGATAACATGACAAAAAGCACTAGAAATCACAAGTACTTTTTCTATATAGAGTTTTTACTGGGAAAAAAGAGATTTTTGCAGTAAGATATATAGTATCTTTGACGGGGTATAGCGCAGTTTGGCTAGCGCGTCTGGTTTGGGACCAGAAGGTCGGGGGTTCAAATCCCTCTACCCCGATATTTCTTTCTTGTATTTTCCCTGAGAATAAAACTAGGTTTAAACTGGATCCAAACTAAGTCTAAATTAGGTCTTTAGTTTTTTTGCTAAAAGATCTTCTAAGCGCTGCTCTTTAGGCACGCCAAACCGGCCATTTATCGAAGCAATCGAGCCTCCAGCTGCCTGAAACCCTTGTAAGATCCGCCGTACTTGAGGCGTATCTTCATCAAAAACTAACGCATCTAAACCCACCCAATCTTGATTGGCAAATTCTTTATAAAGTAGCCTATAAGAAATGGACTTTAGCTTTTTAAGAAGATCCTCAAAGGGATGATCTGGAACTAAAACGCCTATAGTCTCTGTCTCTATGATCTTGCCATAGGATCCTTCACCTTTTCCCCAGGCAAAACCTGGATAGGAAAAGCCTGCGCCCTTTAGACCTAAGACGTAGTGAGAAAACCTTGTTTTATGTAGCAATTGAACCGCTTTACTCATCGGTAAAGAAGATACATCAAATAATAAAAATATAGGCAAAGTATCAGGCAGATGCCTTGCAAAAGTTGCAATATGGTCAATTAACCCATCTATTGATGCAAACAGAGGGTCTTCTTTACATGCATTTGCTTTATGTAAAATAACACCTACGCTATTTGCCACAAACTGGGGATATACCTTATCGATAAAATATTTTACCGTCAGAAGTTTTGTTTTTTCTTCCAAGGGATTGGTGTAGCTACCGAGTTTTTTTTCTGACAAACCAAAATCAATATCCCATAAGATAGGCAAGGAGGTATTTTGGGCCTTTTCTAAAGGCTCTTTCCAGTTAATAGGTAAGCGTGGATTCGATGGAAGCTGAATCAAAACAATATCTTTTCGAAGGGAGCTATCAAATAAGCCAATATGAAAAGGGCCTGATTTTCCATCTATATAGAAAGAAGATTCATCCCAGGAGATAGGTAAATAAGAATTTTGCAGCTCTAACATAGATAATGAGTATAGCAAAACGCGCTTTTCCAAGCGTTAGAAAAAGGGCAAATTCAGTAGAGTTTACCCTTTTAAGACGCCTATTTTTTGTCTAAATAAATTATCTACCCTACAATATCTCCATTGTGATTTAAAAAACTTTTCACTATCCGCAAATACTATGAGCAGAATAAGCAGGATTCGCCAGGCACCTCAAACAGAAGATTGAACCAATGTATACGGCAAGCATAGGACAAACTACATATTTTACTGCTTGTATGATCATGGGAAAACCCACAAACAAAGCGCCAAACGCCCAGTTATCTCCACATGCGTTAGAAAACTGCTTGCAGTTATTGCAGATAGTTTTTTATTGTAATTAAAGGTGAATCGAAATTAAGGCTTATCTATGTGTTTTTTTAGCGCTATTATTTTTGCTGCTGCTCAAGCAGAAGTGGCAGGAAGTATTGATCTACGACAAATTTTTCAATCTTCCCCTGTTATCTACTCTATTTTGCTATTTCTTTCTTTAGCTTCTGTCTCTCTTTATGTTTACTCTTTGATTACTTGTAGAAAAAAAGAGCTGATCCCACAAGAATTTGTAAAGAAAAGCTATCTGCTTCTCCAAAAACAAGATCATCAAAAACTTCTTCGCCTCTGTAAATCAGAAAAGCATGTTTTTAGCGCAATTGTTATTCGAGGATTAGAGTCGAAATCCCGCGGTTTACAAGCTGTACTCCATTCTATGGAATCTCAAGGAAAAACCTCTTTATCCGGTTTTTGGAGCCGCTTATCCATACTAAACGATATTGCAGTGATTTCCCCTATGTTTGGTCTTCTTGGCACGATTTTAGGTATGTTCTATGCATTTTACGATACAAACCGCTCTATTGAAAGTATCCAGGCTCTTTTTGACGGATTAGGTATCGCAATTGGTACAACGGTAGCAGGTCTTATTGTAGCTATTTCTTCTATGATTTTTTCTGCTTTTTTAAAGCACCGTTTAGTTCATATATTGCAAGTAATACAGAATGAATCGGTACGACTTGGTCATTTACTAACACCAGAACAAGAAGTCTAGATATGGATCTTACACCTGAAGATGCGTTAAAAAAGCAAGCTACCTTTAACTTTGCTCCTATGATGGATTTCTTGTTTTTAATGATGTCTCTTTTCGCTGTGTTAGCTATTTCCCGATCTAGCATTTTTGATACAGAGGTAAAACTATATAAAACAAAACATACAGAGCAAGAGCCTATTGCTACTCAGCCCCATGCAAATATTAGTATTGTGATCGATCAATATGGGAAATATGCATGGATTTCAGAGCTAAGTAAGTACCCCTTAGAAAATAAAGAAAAGGTACAAGAAGAGATCATTCGGCGCTACGATCTAGGTCTGATTCCAAAAGAAAAAAACGCAACAAAAGTTCTTTTACATATAGATGAAAATGCACCTTGGGGAAAGGTAGCAAACCTAATTTTTGCTATTCGAGAAATTGGGTTTTATCCTCATCCTATATACGAAAACGACACTCCCTAAACCCTTATTTTTCTCTACAGTTCTAAAGTTAATGCATCTAGGGTATTGCCTTAGTCTTTGACTTCTGGACGCTGTTGATTACCTTTGCCCTCTGGACGCTGTTGATTACCTTTGCCCTCTGGACGCTGTGAATCACTTTCGCCTTCTAGGGCTGGGAAAGATATTTTTCGAAAATCAAATTTAAGACAAGGATAAAGTGGATCATTTTCGTTATCTACTTTCCCAGAATCCTTACTCTCTACTTCTTTAGAATCCTTACCTTCTACTTCTTCAGCATCATTGATTTTTTCATAGAAAACTCCAACACATAACTTTAATCTGTTTTCCATTAGATTGTCCCAGCTCATGCGTTCATGAGTACTAGAGCAACTATTACAAAAAACCCATTGATCATTATGTTCATCATTATGTTACCGAACGGCCATTGTATAATGCCCTGAATCTGGACTATCACCCGTACGAAAGATGAGACTTATAGGGCGATATTTTACAGGGAAGCCCCCTCCTACGTACAATGCTGGAATAGTGAGTTTCTGTGGAATAGACTTAGGAGGAGCGCTTCTACGTGTACGAATTTTACTATTTCCCTTCCTATCTTCTACTTTTTCATGGTAGAAAGACATAAGAGTAAAAGGTAAAATCTCAGAGGGCGTTGGAAATATCTCCCTCTCCAATTTACGTGTCTTCACTGTCTTATCGTTTACTCTATATTCCACTTCACTAGAATGATTTAATGCTTTGTTGACAAGCGTTTCAAAAGACACTGATTGCCAGATTTAACATTGGTTTTGGAGTAGATGGACACTTTTGCACCCTCCAGAATTTCCTCCCTAATTTAACTACTCGCTCACCATTGCCGATATCTATATCTGATCTGAGCGCTTTTTGCGTTGCCTCAGAGAGGCTATCAGCTTTTACATCACCTTCGAGCGCTTTTTGCGTTGCCTCAGAGAGGCTATCAAAAGGTATTTCTATTGCTTGAAATTGGTAGTGATCTCTACTTGGCATTAACTTATTCAGTAAGTACTGAATAACCGTAGCATCACTACCCATTTCATCTGTTTGCGGTACATCTGTTATGGGTTGACCATTATCTTTAAAGTCCCTACGCATAGAAAATGCATAATCTGAATGCACTGGAGCGGGATCTCCACCTGATTCTTGTGCTTTTTCAGCTTTATGAACTAATGCGTTAAAGAAATTAAAGACATTGGGTAGCTCAGCACGTTTTTCGACCAGTTTACGTGCGAATTCTCGACTAGCTAAACCAGCTCTAACAGCAGATATTACAAAACAATTATTAGCTCCATTCCCAGCGGGCACATGGGCTATCCTCTGGTATTTTTCTGGATTGTTTATGTAACTGTTGATAAGGCCTTCATTCACAGGATAATCGGGTTTTGGACCTCGTGTCCTATAAAGATTCAGGCGAGGTCCAGGGTAGCCTTCCATTTCATCGCCAAAAATCGCTGTAGAAAGACAGCTGCAACCACCCACTAATATATCTAGAGGAATAGTAGCGAAAAATAGGCATGCAAAAGCAGCTATTTTAACGGCTGTTTCTAAAGGAGTATCCTCTTTATTCGCAAAGGGAGTAATCCAATGCGTGCACAGAAAGTAATCGGGAGTTATATAAGAAAAAATATAGGTATGTAAGGTGTAAAAAATCCCACTGTATATATTGCCAAAAACGTCGTGGGTAAAGGCAAAAACAACCTTTACTGCAGTGGTCACCTTACGAGAAACCATTTCCAGTGAGGTTTCATCTTGTTTAGGAGCAGGAAAGCAGCTGTGAACTGTAGGAAAATATTTGATAGGAAGGGAACAATTTTGTGTAGTCATAAGCTTTAAAAAATAATTGTTACCCTAATATATAAACATATCTTCTATATAATAGACAACAGTTTATTAGATTTGGATTATGCATCAAGCTCTCGAAAAAAACTAAAAATAGGAATTGACCTAAAGTCTCTCCTCTTTGTAGATTATTAGATTATATGCCCAGGTGGTGAAACTGGTAGACACGTCAGATTTAGGTTCTGATGCCGCAAGGTGTGGGGGTTCGAGTCCCTTCCTGGGCAATATAATTCGATTATCTCCCATAAATCCCATAAATTTATTTTTTAAAAAAGTATTCCCCAAGCTTCTCTGCTCTTTTTTTACTAGAGCGTTCGCCAGGTTTTTTCCTGAAAAGACAAAAATCACAAGACTTTATTTCGTAAAGTAATTTATAGTTCTAACAAAAATTTTTAGATAAAGGTATGATTTCTACTACTTTTTTACCCAATGACTTGAGTCTAGAAACACAAGAAAATCGATTAAGAGCTTGCATGCTCGTCAACAAAATAATCCAAGTGAATGACATGGCGAAATTGATTCTATTCGCATCTGCCATTCTACTACGCTCTAGAATACTTCTGGGACTCAATTTCCTTGTCTGTTCTGCGATTGTACTTATTGTCACAGAGTTTATCATAGTCAAGGCTATAGAGATCATCTCAGAAAATCCAGCTAATAAGCCGTATTTATCTTGTATAGGGGGACCAGCTAAAGGAGATTTCACCTTAAGGCTATGGACCTGTGATCTACAGTCCGATCATAGAATGCTCATACCTCCTCTTTCGCGTTCCCGGAGTAACCATAACGGAAATCAAAGTGTATTTTCATTGGCACAACTAAATGACGACCAGAGCGCAGCCAATTCGCGACTCTAGGATGAATAAACCTAAACTAACAAAAATTTAAATTACTATGGCATCTTCAATTAAAATTACTACTAACTCAGAAATCTCATTTTTAAATGTCAACCAAACAGCATATCTTGGAGATCCTGACTCTGCCAACAAAACCTGCAAAGCAGTTAATAATTGGATTGTAATAAATACTGCCGCTCGCTTGTCTTTATTAATTTCCGCAATATCTTGGTGCGTCCTACCCGTTATATCTGGGTTAGCCTTTGTTGCTTCTCTTGTGACGCTTGGTTTGTCTTACTACATGATTCAATCAACAATAGAATATTTAGTAGATACAGACCAGAAGAACTCCGCTCAGTTCATTTCTAAGCCACAATACGTTCTTTTTGGATATCATTTTTGGGTACCAAATCCAGTGGATACAGCTCGCGTTACTAACGAAGGAGAAGACCCACTAAACAGAACGTTCGGGACTGAAAGATTTGGGCACCTAAACCTAGCAGACCATCCATCTTACAAAGGCTAAAATAAATACTTCACGATCGGTATCTTCAAAAATTAGACTCTTGAAAGAGGTAAATTTTTTTGAACATACATGTAACGCATTGGCTTTTTTCTAATGCATCCTCCCCTTTGTAAAAATATCTTTTTTCTAGTAATCTTTCTCGGATTTTTCTAAAATTCTCTCTAGTATATTGGAATTAACCTAATGAAAAAGCCACAAAGTTATAGCATTTTTTTTGCCTTATTTTCAGCCTTTCTCCTAGCTGGTGTTGGCAGGCTCTACCCAGATAGTTTTCCCACTTATATATTTGTCCAGTTAGATTGGCTCGGGTCTTTGTTTTTACGCGCATTAACAGCGCTTGTAATGCCTTTGGTGTTATCGTCCATTATCGCTTCTATGGCTAAGTTAGGCGCAGATAGCTCGTTTCGAAGGCTAGGCGGCAAAACAGCACTGTGTTACTTTGGCACTACCTTGGTTGCGCTTTTTTTAGGTCTAGTCTTTGTCAATATCATTCAACCTGGAAAAGCATACGACCTAGATCTTATGCGTACTACGCAGGAAAATCTAACGGAGATAAAAACTCCTTTCTCTCAAATGAGCGATTGGGTATTTATGCTGATTCCTAAGAATATTTTTCAGGCAATGGTTGATGGACAGATGGTTCCTTTGATTATTTTTAGTCTCCTTTTAGGTATTGCGATTACTAAAGTAGACAAAAAAAATCAAGAGCATCTAATTGGATTTTTTGAAGGGATATTTCAGGCGATGGTAGAGCTTTCTTCCATGGTGTTATCTTTTCTTCCTTTCGGAATATTTTGCCTCACTGCGCACGCTTTTTTCCAATTGGGAGAAACTTCTATTAAACCGCTGATTCTTTTTATGTGTACCGTAAGCTTAGGCCTTGCAAGCTTTATGTTTGTAGTGATGCCTATCTTACTCTATATCTATGCGAAAGTAGATCCTTGGAAATATATGAAGGCGATGAGCCCTGCCCTATTTACCGCTTGCATGACTAGTTCTTCTTCTGCGTCCATCCCGATTACTATGGACTGCGTAGAAAAAAACGTAGGGGTCTCTTCCAAAGTTACAAGGTTGATTGTGCCTCTTGGTATATCAATTAACCTATCGGGATCTGCCCTTTATGAATGCGTCGCTGCGATTTTTGTGGCTCAAGCCTATGGAATAGACCTTTCTTTACCCATGCAATTTGGCGTGCTTTTTTTAGCGCTCATTGCTTCTATGGGCGTTGCAGGAATACCCGCAGGAAGCCTTGTAGCTACCATGATCATCTTACAAGCGATGGGGCTTCCTCCAGAAGGTATCGGATTATTTATTGCAGCAGAGCGTTTCATGGATATGGCTAGAACCACTGTCAATATTTATGGAGACGGCGCGTGTGCAGTACTTGTTGCAAAAAGTGAGGGAGAAAAGGGATTTTGTATGGAAGAAACCGCCCCTTCAACCCTAAACGCCAAGGATATTCATGAAAGATCTGTATGAAACGATCCAAGAAGAGCTGGATCACCTCAAAAAAGAGGGTTTATATAAAGAGGAAAAGTTTCTGATTTCTCCTCAAGATGGTAGCGTATCTACCGAGGAAAAAAAAGATTTAATCAATTTATGCTCAAATAACTACTTAGGCCTTTCTAATCATCCAGATATCATTAAAACCGCAAAAGATGCGCTAGATCTTTATGGTTTCGGCATGTCTTCTGTCCGCTTTATCTGCGGCACGCATGCGCTGCATAAAGAATTAGAAGCGGTTACTGCATCCTATGTCCAAAAAGAAGATGCCATTGTTTTTCCCTCTTGTTTTGATGCTAATGGAGGGATTTTTGAAGCGCTTTTAGGTAAAGAAGATGCCATTTTTTCCGATCAGTTAAACCATGCAAGTATTATCGATGGTATTCGTCTTTGTAAAGCAGAACGGTTTCGTTATCGACATCGCAATATGCAAGACTTAGAAGATCTCTTGAAAAAAGCGCACTATGCTAGAAGAAAAATCATCGTCACAGATGGGGTATTTTCTATGGATGGCAGCATAGCTCCTTTAAAAGAAATCGTCTACTTAGCCAAGAAATACGACTCTCTTGTGATGGTAGATGACTGTCATGCAACAGGGATCCTAGGAGAGCATGGCAGAGGCACCCACGAAAAAGAAGAGGTTTTAAAGGAAGTAGATCTCATTACAGGCACGTATGGCAAAGCTCTTGGAGGCGCTTCAGGAGGCTTTATTGCCGGCAAAAAAGAATGCATCTCTCTTTTGCGGCAAAAAGCAAGGCCCTACCTATTTTCCAATGCGATTACCCCCTCTATTGCAGCAGCGTCCATTTGCGCTGTAAATAAGTCTAAAAACGAGCCTGAAAGGCGTAAAAGACTATGGGATAACGCTGCATTTTTTCGAGCATCTTTGTCTAAGCTTGGACTCGATGTGATGCCAGGGACGCATCCGATTATTCCTGCGATTTTTCCTAGTGCAAATATTGCTTTGGATGTAGCAAATCAACTATACAACTTTGGCGTCTATGCTGTGGCTTTTTCCTATCCTGTGGTCCCAAAAGAAAGCCCTAGAATCCGCTTTCAAATGTCTGCAGCGCATACAAAAGCGCAATTAGAAACCGCTATTTCCGCCTTAGAAAGGGCGCTAGAACAGGTAGGCATACTCCGATAACTCGATTTCTTTATATAGGTAATTTGTGAA
>CALBPE010000009.1 GCA_937899275.1 uncultured Chlamydiae bacterium | reverse complement strand
ATTCGCTGATCAGATCTACTTAAAGGCTATGCATTCCGGTATGGTGCCTGAAAATATGAGCGGAGATACGCATACCCATGAGTTTTATGCAGGATTACTCAATGCGGGAGGGTATTACCGACCATTAGCTTCATTTGAAGGTGACGGCGTATTTCTTCTACAGGCAATGACCCCAATGCATATAAACAGGGATGATATCTCTATGCGTAGCATAGATTATCTTATACGTGTTTTAGGGATTACAGCCGTTACGAAATACCTTGCGAAAAGAATAGAGAACGACTTATCTTCAGAAAAATCTGAAAAGTTCCAAGGCGCAGAAATAAAAAACGGCGATCCATCGCTTATCGCTCCTATCTGCTCTAGGATTTGTGCTAGAATGCTTGGTTATATTCGTCCCTCCAAAATACCCAGGGCTTTTTGATTAAAATGAGAAGATTTCAGCTATTGAGCAAAAGGTTTGCGGTCGCATTCTCTTAACTTCCTAAACAATTAAAGAGAAGCATGACCTCAAACTAAAACCATGAGAACGTATCTGTATTGGATCAGAACGTCTGATAATGTTTATTATGTTGCATCAAAGCAAAAAAAGCGATTCGAGACATATTTATCCTTATAAAAACGCCGTATGGTCTTTTTCCTAATTGGGAAAATCAGATAGATCCAGAGCTACTTCCAAAATCATCCAGAGCAGCTAAAGTGGATTTTGAGTCTCCCCCTGCAAATTTCTGTAATTGTTCGGCTAATTGACAAGCCTCTTCCTTCGGAATACCTGCACCGGCAAGAGTTATCCTAGCCTCGGAGATTGCAGTGTGTGCACTTTCCCTGCTGTCTGAGTATTCTGACATTGTTCTTTGTCTAGAGTTATCTTTGTTGTTGTGAAAAGATGAACCGCAAATAGTCACATGTTTCCGACTTGCCAGTTTTGAGCTTGCAATCGGAACGGCCTTTCTGTCATTTAATTCTCTATCTATCCTCTGCGATATTTTCTCTTTTTCATGTATAGACAGCGATTTCACTTTTCTAGAAATCAGCCCTTGTAAATAGTAAACAGGAGAAAAGCAATACGTCCGAAAAAAAGAGAGAATATAATCGATTATATATTTTACAGATTCCCAAAGAATGAAGAAAATTCCTGCGCCAAATTCTTTTTTATGGGCGTACTGTTCTTCAAAGTATTCAGTGATGATGTGCACATACATCTGGGCTTGTGCAATATCTCTGGGCTCATCTGATTCTAAAAAAGCGTGTACTGTATCTAATATCTGCCTTGCAAGTGCATCGATGTTGATGACTTCTCGAGTAGAAAACTCTAACTGAACAGGTTGATAATATAGAGGCTGATCATTTTTGTCGTATCTTAGTGAAATGATCGGATAATCCCGCATTAGAACGGAAATATGGGACAAAGTCGCTGAGGATAAAGACGCCATGCTGATAAA
Source organism: uncultured Chlamydiae bacterium (assembly GCA_937899275.1). GTDB lineage: Bacteria > Chlamydiota > Chlamydiia > Chlamydiales > SM23-39 > CALBPE01. The sequence goes on along the minus strand of CALBPE010000009.1, from coordinate 8,481 downwards.
ATTTTTTGAATACCCTATCAAATAAAAAAATTATTTGAAAGAAGATAAATGACATTTCGTCGATTCGAAGTGAAATTTCAACTTGATGAACCATTCTACTTACGCAGTATGCGTTTACATCATTCTACCTGGAGTTCTAGACCTCCAACGCTTGTCCTTACTTTCCTGACTTCGGATTCAAATAACGAGGAAATAATCGTCACCGTCATAGCAATGACCAAAAACCCCTCGGTTGCCCCTGTAATCAGGGCGGATACTGCAGCTACTAAAATGAGCGCGCTGACGGCTACAATTCTCACCTGTTCTGTAAGACTGCGCTCAAAAAAAGACTTTTTTTTTGCTTGTGGTTGCGGCGCGGGATGTTGCACGACATGCACTACTTGTGCTGCCTGATTTTCTGGTAATGGTATAGCAAACATAACTAAACCTCCTTTTTATTACACTTTAATATAATAAAAAAACATTTTATTTATATCAACATAATTAACTATATTTTTATATAAAAGTAAATGGGATTAAAATTATACTTATTAATATTTTTATATAAAAATTGTTAAAAATAATTTCTATAAAGATTGCTGTTCACAAAAAAATATAAACACAGGTTAACCTTGCCATTGATAAATCGTTTCATCAGATTTTTTTGCACCAGAGTCTTTTGGTTTACTAGATGAGTTATTTTGTGGTTTTGGTTCCGCACCACGAGGGTTTTTTGTCTCAATTGGAACTTTTTTTTCATCTGGACTGGGAAAGGACATCGGTTTCTGTTTTTGCACAGCTTTAGAAAAAGGATCTTTCAGATGCGCTTCATCGGTTTTTTCATAGGGCGGTGGAGGCACAAACCCATGTTCTTTTTTTAAAGGCTCATAAACCGGCTTTCTAGACCGTACCCGGTTGTAGTATTCTTGTTTTCTTTTCAACCTAGGATCTTCTTCAAGGTTCTTTAAAGCGGGATATCCTATACCCTTCAACACGCCATTTTGAAAAATCAGCGGTGTGAAATTTTTCTCATGGTAATATAACTGTGCAATTTGAAGGCCACTTGTTACGTAGTACCATATCTCATAGGGCTTTTGTTGCAGTTCTGTATGGTTGATATGATAAGGATCGCCCATAATATGTAGGATTTCTTGATGCGTCATCCCTAGTTGTACAAAAGTGAGCTGATATAGGTTGTCGTCCGCCTCTATCCCAGTTACTAGAGGAGATCTTGCACAAGAGCAAAGAAAAAACAAAAAAATGAAAAACTTCCCTTTTATTTTCATTAGATTATATATTAAGTGCTTTTATTTTTATTAAATGATTATTTTATTAAATAGTCAAATTATTCCATATCAGGTGTCTGTTTTTTTTCTTCTTTTTCTGTGATAAGTTTAATCGCTTCTGGTGATGCTGGAGACAACGGCGGCGAATGTGCGCTGCTGATTCTAGCCATTTTCTTATCCTCTTCATTAGGTTCTTCTATTCGAGTACCTGCCCTTGACACATCGTCCGCCTTCAATTTTTTCCACAGAAAGCGCAGCGCATTATTGGCGTCTTTATCTGAAGAATTTGCCTTAGCGGCCCACAACAACGCCAATATAACCCTTCGGTCATCGATATCCGATAGTAAATTTGCTTCAGCAATTTTTGATATATTCTCTATTAAAAGCCTTGCTCTTTGCGTAGAGCCAATATTTAGGTACACATCGCCGTCTTTTGTTGCTAGTTTGAGTTGTATTCCTTTCGAAATCTTATCGGGGAACCTCTTACCTAATCCTGCTATGCTTAAGTTCTCTTTTTTACAGGCCAAAAATAAAGAAAATACGTTTTGTCGGATATTTTTTCCTAAATTCTCCTGTCTTGTTTTTTCTTTTCTTTTACTTAGTTTTTGTGTAGTTCCAACCTCACCGTAGGCAAAGGGGCCGTAAACCGTTCTAAAACGATGTTTTTCGATGGTTTTTTGCTTCGATTCTTCATCTCTAGGAAAAAGCGCTTTTGCGATCAGGTCCGTCTCCTCTAATAAAGAAACAGGAGCGTGGCTAGATTTTGAAGCAGAAGGCTCAGGCTCAGCTACAGGAAGCGTTGTCAACTGCCTTTGCACCTTTTTGATTTGCTTGTCTGGGGTCACTGTAAAGCAGCAACAGGATGTAAAACAACTAAATATACCTGTTTCGTTTTTTTGTTTTTGTGCTGTCTTACGATAATTTGGGGGTATCAACGCAGCGCCTGCTTGATGCAAAATCCTTAAACCGGCCCGGTTAGATTGCTTAGCGCGAATAGCTTCTTTTCTCTCGGATTTAATTTTCCGTATCGTTTTAGATACATCCTCTGCTTTGAAGGACTCTTCCCATAGAGGGTAAAGAGGATTGCCGCCTTCTTTATCTGAAGAATTGGCGATAGCTACGCGCAGTAAAGCGAAAATCACTTCTCTATCGAGCTCCGATATCAATCGGGCGCGGGCGATTTTCTCGCGGTTTTCTATCAAAATCTGCGCTGTAGATTCACTAACCCCTTGGAGGCGCACTGCACTTGGGGAGTTATTGTATACAGTTTTTGACTTCTCATCAGAAAAAGACCAAGGTAAATCCTCCGCAAAAATATAGAGCTCTAGTTGCAGCACTTTTTTCCACTCTTTTGGTTTTTCTTGAGCTAAAGCTGTTCTTTTTAAATTATCACCTCGAATTAAGTGAAAAAGCGTAAATACGTTGTTTCTAGTGTGTTCTCCTAATTTCTCAATATCTACATCATAAGCGCCGACAAGAGGTTTATATATATTATCATAACGGTTTTTCATGACTTCATCAGAAGCATCTTTTTGATCGGGAAAAACTTTTTGGGCAATACGATTGATTTCTGCGAGTAAAGGAACCCGGTCTTCCCCTCTTGAAATAGAGATCTCATTTCTAGGAGCCGTTTTGAGCTGGTTTTCAGCTTCTTTAATTTTGTCACCCACATCATTGATGACCACACAACAGCCGACAAAGCCGCTGCAACATCCTTCACAGTAGTGCGTATCATGCTTTTCGGCCACAATATTGCTGTTATAATCACAACAAGAACATAAGGCGCACTCTGTCTTGATTTCAGGACAACATTCTTCAGGACAACACTTAAAAACTGCGCTACAACAAGAGCTTAAACCCGTGAGACAACCCATAAAAAAACCTCTTTGATTAGAAAAAAGAGTGCGATTCTATGTGTTTATTGTTTTTTTTCAAATATTTTCTTTATCTTCGCAGTGTTCTTGCTCAGTAGAATCTTCTTGGAAGAATTTTTCTTGGGCTTTTTTTCTAGAAGAGCTTTTTCTAAAGCGAAAGGGACGAAGGAAAGGAAGCGCTTGAGAAAAGCGCTCATCTACCTTGGTAGAGGGCTCTTGGGTTGTGGGAGAAGGGTTTTTGAGTGAAGAGTTGAAAAGACCTTCTGTTTTAGCAAGGTATTTCGCCTCTTGTATAAAAGTAGACCTACTAGATGGATTTTCACGGGAAAAAGTAGCGTTTTCATAAGAAGAATTTTTCGTTTGCACTGTTTTCCAATTGGCCAGCTCTTTTTCTAAGGAAGGCTCTTCTTTCATGCAAGCAAGATCAACTAAGCGTTGCAGCAAAGCGTCTGGGTCATCCAATACTTTGGAAAGATCATACCCCCCTCTTACTAGTTCTTGCATAGCTTTCATGCTGTCTAGCTTAGCTAAAGAGTGGGCGCGCGTAGGTGCTTTAGAATGGGTGGTTTGTTCTTTTGAAGCTGGATCTTTGGAAAAAAATGGAGGCTTTTCTAAAGAAGGGTTTTCTTTTGACACTTTAGGAACAGTTGGAAAATTGCGGATCAATCGATCAGTTGGATTTTCTGATTCTAAAGTTTCAAGTTGCGCTTCGTTTAGCTGCGCTTTGGAATTAGAGGAAGAAAAAGGCGTTTTTTGTACTAAGCTCTTTTGATTTGATGGGCTCTTTTGATCTGATGGGCTCTTTTCTTGCCTGTTAAAGACTGAAGAAGAAGCGGTTTCAGGGGTTTTTTCTGTTACAGTAGAAGAAATTTCCCCAATAACAAGCCCAAGTTTTGCTTGGGCTGCTGCGCAAAGCAGCCGGTGGATCAATACCACCCCTTTCATCTGTTTTGGGGATAGGCTAGTCATTCTTCCAGATAAGGTGGCCAAAGGAGGAGGGTTTTCTAATGAAGAATCTACTAGTAAAGCGCTTACAAAAATTTGCAGGATGCTCAGCTCGGGATTAGCCAAAGAAAACGCCCAATCAGCAGAAATAACAAAAGATGTATCTTTTGGCGTGTCATTGATTGGATCCACGATATCTCCTTAGTACAAGAGGTAGTATAACTTGAACGGCGATTAAAAAAAACTTCCCCCCTGACCTTTTCTAGATATTCTGTACGTAAAGGCAGGAAAGCTTTTATTGGTAAAGATATGAGTAACAGCCCTTCTGATTGCATTTTTTGTAAAATCATTTGTAAAGAAGTCCCCGCCCACATCATCTGGGAAAATGCCGACTACTTGGCCTTTTTATCGATTTTTCCCAATACCGAAGGTTTTACTGTTGTTGCGCCAAAAGAGCACTATCCCAGTTATCTGTTTGATCTGGAGGAAAAGGTATACCAAGGGCTATTTGCCGCTGGCAAAGAAGTATCGAAACTTCTAGAAGAAAAACTGCAAGTAGGTAGATGTGCGATCATTGCTGAGGGACTAGGTGTAAATCACGCTCATATTAAAATCATACCGCTACACGGCACAAAAAAAGGGGTGCAATGGACCGCTATGACCTCGCACTTAGATCTCTATTTTTCTAAGTATGAGGGGTATGTGTCATCACACGATTATATCCGGGCAGATGACCGGGATTTAGAAAAATTAGCTAGAAAAATCCGAAAAATAGACTAATCTTCGTCCATTTCATGAAAGCAAGCAGGTGTATGAATATGAAGTTCTATGTCATGTTCCTCTGCTTTTTGCACGATGTATTCGTAGACACTTAAACCAGCTTCGTAAAGGCTATCTTGGGTGTTTGTCGATACAAACCAAGCATAGGTACAAAATATGCCTGTGAGTGTAAATAATTTAAACATAGATCCCCCTTTACTCTAACCTCTATCAAAGTAAAGAAATAATTTGCAAAACAAAAACATAACAAATATTGTATTGTAATTTTTATATATTCATCAATATTTTATTTTTAATAGTATTTACTGTTTTTTTCGTAGATGCTTTTGCAATGTGGCAACCGGTCTTCCGTTACCCAGAAGCCCATCGGGAACGTTTTTGGTGGATTATCTTGTTTTTAGCGAGGAAAAACCGCTTGGGTTTTTTCGGAAAAATTTTTCGGTAAGTATTAATAAGTATCTTATTTTTAGATGTTTAAAAATCTCCCCCTCCCCTTTTAAAAAGGATTTTACACTAGAATGTTTTCGAGAAAATTTCTATGACATATAAGAAGTATTGGAGTATGATATTTGGGTAAATTAAGGTAAAACGCGAACATGACACAAGAAAAGTTTAGTAAATGGCGCACAAGGCTATGGCCAATTCATTCCTTTGAGTTAAGAAAAGTCGTACCCTTAATTTTAATGAAGTTTTTCATTTCTTTCATCTACAGCATCTTTCTGATGATGAAAGATACCTTAATCATTACAGGAGAAGGCTCTGGAGCAGAAGTGATTCCTGTGCTTAAAGGAGGGGTTGTTCTGCCAGCAGCCATGATCATCACCCTTCTGTATGCAAAGTTGACTAACAAGTACAAGCGGTCTACGATTTTTTATGGTACGATCACGGCATTCTTAGCGTTCATTTTGCTATACAGCTTTCTGCTTATTCCCAACCGAGAGCTCCTAAGTCCTGTTTCTTCTGCGAATTGGATGTTAGCAAAAGTAGGACCTAACTATTCCCACTGGATTGCGATTTATCGCAACTGGATGCAAAGCATCTTTTTTGTGGTTGCTGAGCTGTGGGCTCCGTTGGTGATTTTTGTCCTATTTTGGGGTCTTTGCAACCAAATCAATGTCTTAGACGAGGCAAAAAGGTACTACACGCTATTTGCTGTAGCTGGCGATTTAGGTACTGTGTTATCAGGGCCTTTAATCATTTACTATGCAAGGAAATTTGCAGGCTATGACTACTTAGTTACCGTCCAGGCTCTTTCCATTTGTATGCTTTTTTTCTGTGTATTGATCATCGCTTTACACTGGTGGATTGTGCGTTATTGCGTTACAAATCAAACTGTAGCTGCTCCTTCGATCCAAATGAAAACCAAAACGAAGCTATCTCTTATGCAGGGGCTAAAATATATCGCATCTTCGAGCTATCTTCGTTATATCGCTGTGATGGTGGTAGCTTACGGGCTTGCCATCAACATGGTAGATGTGCCTTGGAAGGCTAATGTGAAGCTACTGTATCCTAACCCTTCAGATTTTCAGGAATTTACCGCTAGAGTAAATTCTGTGATCGGCATGGTTGCTCTTATTACCGCTTTTTTTATTAGCGGTAATGTGATTCGTACGCTAGGCTGGCGGTTTAGCGCCCTTGTTTCCCCGATCATGCTGGGGTGCACAAGCACTGTGTTTTTCCTGCTATTGATTACAAAAAACATATTCGGCATGTCTATTTTTGGCATAGACCCTCTGATTGCTGTGGTCTACTTCGGCGCGTTTCAGTGCATTGTAAGTAAATCAATAAAATACTCTCTTTTCGATCCTACAAAAGAGATGGCGTTTATTCCCTTAGACCAAGAATCTAAGGTGAAAGGCAAGGCTGCGATCGATGTTGTAGGTTCCCGTTTAGGCAAATCAGGCTCTTCTTGGATCCAACTACTGTTGCTGCAACTTGCAAGCGCAGGATCTGTTCTTGCTATATCAGGATTTTTGCTGCCTATCGTGGCTTTGACTACCGTCTATTGGGCGTTTTCTGTGAACGCTCTTCATAAAGAATTTGAGAAAAAAAGTGGCTCAGCAGAAAAAGAGCCGGCGGTATCAAGCCTCTAAGACCCATTTCTCAATAAGCCGGTCCATCCAATGAAATCCCCCGTCTTTTTTTCTCGCGAGCAAACCGAGGTGCCCACCGTGGCCGGTTTTGTAAATCTCAATATGCTCTGGAAGGGACAGGTCATCTAACTGATCAGCTGATATGATCGGATCATCTTTAGCAAATAGAATGTGGGTTTTTACACCGATATTTTCTAACAACGGCTTTGAGCTACATTTTTTATAGTAATCAAGAGCATCTTTATATCCCCCTTCTGGGGCTGTGCAAATAGAATCAAAATCGATGACATTCATTCTTTTTGGAAAAACGATTTTCGGAAAGTCGGGGTATAACCTTTCTCTTTCTCGGATCCTCGCTTTGAGTATTCGAAGAAAATACTTTTGATAAAATTGATTTTCTGCTCTTGTCAACAGGCGGGCGCTACTAAATAAATCCGTTGGAGGCGAGATGGAGATGACTTTTTTTATGATTCCTTTTGCTTCTTTTCCAATCACTCCTGCAGAGGTGAGAACCAAATTTCCTCCTAAGGAAAATCCCACAATAACAAAGGGCGAGTTGGGCGTATCCAAAGCAAGGGTATAAAACACTTTTAAAAAGTCTTCTGACCGGGAAACTGTACACACATGCTTAGCTCTTCCTTTACCGCTACCACATCCGCGCATATTGTAACGGACGCAGCGAACGCCTCTTTTCAATAAATTTCGAGTTAATCGGACTAAATAAGAGGATTTATGCGATCCACAAAGTCCATGCGCTAAAATCGCGGTTAATCCCCCATCTGGATTCCACTCAGATGGAGTCGATATTTCTACAGCGATTTCATCGCCGTCAGATAAGCTGATGTATTTTGTTGTGGATTTAGGTTCTTTTCCCCATTGCAGAAAAGTGCCGATAAATGTCTGCGCGTGAGATCCTTTTAAGAAAGGAAATGGTTTAAATGGAAGCTCTCGGTGCAAACTATGAACCCTTTTATCAATAACCTTATAATTTTATTAAAATTTATAACTATTTATTTTTCAACACTCAAATTTAATTTCAATTTTATATTTTTTGAGAAAAAAATAGAGTGAGTGATTCAGCGCCTGGGTTGATTCTGCCTAAGCTAGCATTAGATAGGTGATAAAAATGCACGCCAAACCTTTGCTGCTTATGTACCCAAGCTACAATAACGCCAGAACGAAATTCTAAAGGGAAGCCTAAATCTTTTCCACTTTTTCCCTTCTGGTACCAACCTGCAGAAAAACCAGGAGAAAGAAGAAAAACATCACCTATAACCCAGGAAAATGCAAAGCCTAGATGTAAGTATGTGGCCAAATGCGTTGTGATCATAGCCCCTGCAACGGGTCTAATAGTATGCCAGACATGAGCCGGCTGATATTCCAAAGAAAAGGCGGTTTCCCTATTTTCTCGAAACACATCAAATGCCCCTACCCCAAAATCCAAATAAGCATCTTGACGGTTCTTCCCAGTTTTTTCTTCCAGATCGGAAAAAGCAAAATTCGGGTAGACACACACTCCTAAGT
>CALBPE010000008.1 GCA_937899275.1 uncultured Chlamydiae bacterium | reverse complement strand
GATACAGAAACTGCAGAAAAAATTGGCTACATCGACCAAGGAGATATGCTTTATAGTGACGCTCTTAGCGCTTTAATTGATGCGGCAAAAATCGATAAAAATGCGCCTTATCAAGTAGTTCGATTGAGCGTAAAAAAACCTTGGCTTCCAGGGTTTTTGCAAGCAGATTCTCTTTTCAGCCAACTGAAAAACGTTTTTATGGAGAAAGACAGCTACTACCCCATCTCATATCAATACGAGCCAAACTCTTAATTTAGACTCATGGATACAATCTACATTTTAGATGCAGTCAATTACCTTTTTCGCTCTTACTATGCGATTGGCCCTATGACAAACCAAAAAGGGAATTCTACATCTGGTTTGTATGGATTTATTCGCTCGGTAGATAAAGTATTAAAGACGTATTCTCCAGATCATATTGTAGCTGTATTCGATGGTCCTGATAATGCGAAAAAACGGCAAGAAATCTACGCCGATTACAAGATGCATAGAAAAAAAGCTCCCGAAGATCTCTACCCTCAAATCGGTTGGGCTAGGGAGTTTTGTGAAATGGCTGGAATCCCCACGCTATGCATCGCTGGATATGAGGCCGATGATGTGATGGCTTCTGTGGCTCTTTGGGCAACAGAAAAGAAAGCCAAGTCCTTTTTGTGTACAAGCGATAAAGATCTATTTCAAATAGTAAGTCCAGATATATCTGTCATCAATATCCATAAGGACAACCTTTTGATCGATCCTAAAAAAGTCGAAGAAATTTTCGGGGTAAAACCCTCTCAAATGCTCGATCTTTTAGCAATCATGGGAGATACCGCGGACAATATTCCTGGACTAAGTGGATTTGGTCCAAAAACCGCTGCATCTCTTTTACAAAAATTTGGGACGCTTGACACCCTATTAGAACACCCCGAAAAAGTTCCCGGTAAAAAAAAGCAAGAAACGCTTGTTGAAGAACGAGAAAAAGCGCTTTTTTCTAGAGAGCTCGCTACTCTTCATCAAGTGGCTATTCCAAACTCTTTTGCATTTTACAAAAAAACGTCTCCCAATCTAAACGAACTCAAAGAGTTTTATCAAGAAATGCATTTCATGACCCTTTTGAAAGAATTGGGTTTTGAAAAAGAAAAAAAAGAAATTCCGGAAAAAATCTCGTACAAAAAAATCGCTTCGATCGAAGAGCTAAAAACACTTTTAAAAGGCTTTGAAAAAAAACCTGTAGCCTTTGATTTAGAAACCACTAGTTTAGACCCTTTGCAAGCAGAAATCGTAGGAATAGGCCTATCAGCAAAAACAGGCGAGGCGTATTACATCCCCTTTAATGATGGGTTGAAACCAGAGGAACTATTCCAAGAATGTAAACCCTTCTTTGAAAGAAAAAACAGCTATTTCATCGCACATAACGCCAAATACGACTACCACGTTTTATTTCACCATGAAATCAAAATACAAGAGGTCGGTTTTGATACAATGATCGCATCGTATATCCTCTACCCTCATAGAAAACGGCATGGTTTAGATGCCCTTGCACTAGAGTTTTTTGATAAGAAAAAAATCCCTTTCTCTTCCTCAACCAGATCTCTCCTCTAAAAAAATCTTGTTTTTTTTATTTTCTAGTATTCGTCAGTATAAAAAACGGGGGTGCTTCCGCAGCGAGAAATGTTCAGAATAAAAAGCGGGGCCCTGCAGCAACAAGAAATGGGC
>CALBPE010000007.1 GCA_937899275.1 uncultured Chlamydiae bacterium | reverse complement strand
CTACAGCATATCAATCAAACGACATGCGCCCTTTTTGAAAAACTACTAGAAAAAGGTGCAGCGCCTGAATGGACATTTGTCCTTGGCAAATGCTATTCCACAGATCCTGTAGCATTGAAGCGGTTACAAAATATGGGAATCTACGTAGATAAAAACAGCTTCCACTTCAACAGCCATGAACACTACGATGCAACCCTCAGAAAAAATGCCTATAACTTGATGCAACATGCAGTAAAAGTAAGTAGCCGCATATCTCACCCTTCTATTCTACAATTAGAAGAAGGGGGATACTTAATCGATTTTGCAGAAAACATGCTCCCTAAAAATGCACCGATTGCAGGAGTAGAACAAACTTCCTCGGGTTTTCATAAGTTACAATCCCAAAAGCTGGCCTTTCCCATCATCAACGTTGCAAGATCCTGGGTAAAGCTCCAATATGAAACGCCTATGGGCATCGATGTGGCCATGCATAGCTGGAAGAAAATAGAAAAAACGCAGGGTAATCGGATAAAAAATGTGCTACTACTCGGTTTTGGAGTGGTGGGAAAAGCCCTTTTCTCAACACTTCGAAAAAAGTATTACACCCGTTGTTTTGATATAGACCCTACCTGTTCCAGCCTATCTCATACAGAACTTTTGTCCTCGTTATCTTCTTGGGATGTGATTCTTGGAACAACAGGAACCACCTCTTTTCCCTACGTCTATTATGATCAGCTAAAAAAACCGGTGATTTTAGCAAGCCTCTCTAGCTCAGATCGAGAATTTGATGCTGTGATGTTGAGAAAAACGCAGCCGCTATACCAAAATCCCCATGTGGATCTAAATGTCTCTGGGATCCATTTAATCAACTCTGGTTTTCCAATTACTTTTACGCAAGATTACAAAGCTTCTGACGCCCCTTGTTTTCAGCTAACAAGAGCGCTTCTATTTGCCGGCTTGATGCAAGCAAAAACTTCTCTCGACAAACCTCCAGGCATTTACCCTCTTGATGAAGAAGTACAAAAAAGGATCGTAGTACTACATAGAAACTAGTGCACTAAAATAGAAAGCACCTAGATAACTCACCATGATAGAAAGTAAAAGCCAATGCTCTATTAAGATGATCTAGGCGCTTTCTTAGCTATTAAGAAGAAAATCGGGATAAAACCCATAGCTTAGCCTGACGAATATAATTACCCAACCAGTGGCATAGATCAAAAAACGGTTTAGTCACAACTTTTACGCAGTTGCTAGCTCCTTTTTGCAAGTCGCTCCAACGCTGTTTTAGACATTTTACGGCCCCTTTTTTCATTCTAGACCAAAAAGACGGGCTAGATTGATTGTAGACGGGAAGAGGTATATCTTTTCCCTGATCCTGTAATCCGTTTAATAAACTTTGTAAAGCCCAATTAGATCCATTTTTTGCTTCAAGGATATCGAGAGTAGATAGTCTACTCGGATCAAACGCTAGTCTTATACGCTCCCATACAGAAAGTTTTTTGATTTTTTCTATCATCCGATCCTGAAATCCAAGAAGGCCTTTCATTTGCACTCTAAGCAATTGGTCCACCAAATTCTGTATGCTGTTTGGAGCGTCCTTGTTCTCCTTTTTTGTGAGAGGCCTACTGCCAAGTTTTTGCATGTATTCAAGAAGTTCTTCAATGATCTTTTTCTGCTCTTCGATGCGGCTAGTCTGCTTTGCTTCTTTTGTTTCTAACCGATCTACTTTTCTATGTAAAACAGCTACTTGCTCTTTTTGCAAGTCAGCACCTCGCTTAGACTGGGATCCTCTATGGGATTCTTTCCTTTCAGTCGACATTGGCCGTAAACGAGTGGCGCTACTCACCACAGGGCGCATCCTCCCATTTCCTGCGCCAGCGCTAGGTGGCTCAGCAAAGCTACTAGCCTGACCGGAACGCGCATAAGGTTTTGACCCGCGGAAAGCCTTTTTGATTTTACTTTTCACCCTTCCGAACATGCTTTTGTGTTTTTTAGATGCTATGGGTTGAGGATCTGGACTTTCGCTACTAATTCTACTGGCGCTCGAGTTGCCCCCCATACGGAGCCTACCACCTTTCTTTCGTTGCAGTTGCCATTCAGCCCTAGTCGCGCTTTTGGATCTCGATGGAAGTCGTGTTGGCGATTGAGGAATTCTTGATTTTTTTCTTCTAACGCTTCCTGACTTTTCTTCGGGGGATTGGTTAGTCTCTGGTGACGTTCCTGGTGATAAGGGAGGTGTTGGTCCCACTCCTGACATATGCTTTATCCTTGTTGTATGTTTCTTATAGACAATATTTGAGTTCTTGAATGTGTCAGAAATATGAAATAACCAGGATTTATTATCAATAATTTTTTTAATCAATATGAAAAAATTCCGGACGTAGATAAAGGCTGCTAAATGCCTTTTTTCCACTTTCCTCGATTGAAAAGATGGGGAAGTGCGTATTTTCTTAACTCTTCTAAAAAAAACAAGGCAACGCCAGGCATAAGCGCTAAGATCCATTCTTGTAAATCAAGAGGCTTGGTATGAAAAATCTTTTGGGAAAAGGGAAGATATATGATCGCCAAAAATAAGGCAAAAGCCAGACCAATTGCTTTCCATAAATAGCGATTTTTCCAAAAGCCCAAACGAAAAATTGGCGTTTCATCTGAACGAAACTGCAAAGCAATTAGCCATTCAAAAAAAATTACGCAGGCAAAAGCAGAAGATCTCGCTTGAAAAAGCGCATTTTTTGGATCTTGTATCATAAAAATAGCAAAGGTAGAAGCGCCAAGAAAAAACGAAAATAAGAAGATACGGATCAGCATACCTGTATACATGAGCCCTACGCCGCTTTCTCTTGGAGGAAATCCCAGCTCATCGCCTACTTTTGGCTCTATACCCAAAGGAACAGCAATCAAAGACCCTGTAATTAGATTGATCCATAAAATTTGCAGCGGCTCTAAAGGCGGAGCTCCTACAGCAAAAAATGCTAAAAGAATCGCGAGCACTTCTCCTAAAGAAGTTGTTAAAAGAAAAGTAAGCGCATGACGCAGCCTAGAAAATAACACCCGCCCTTCTTCAACAGCATCAACAATGGTAGAAAACCGGTCATCTAGTAAAACCATCTGTGAGGCTTCTTTTGCTACATCTGTCCCAGAAACGCCCATAGCAATCCCAATATCTGAAGACTCTAATGCAGGAGCGTCATTGACGCCATCTCCTGTCATAGCAACTGTATGGCCCATCTCTTTATACATACGGACAATAGCGAGTTTTTGCAGCGGCTCAATCCGGGCAAAAATCGCTGTTGTATCTGCTTTTTCTCTGAGTTTTTCTTGCGGCATATGCAGTAGGTCTTTGCCTGTGATAATCTGTTTTCCTTCTAGACCTAACTCTTTTCCTATCGCTTCTGCAGTAAGAGCATGATCTCCTGTAATCATCGCCACATGAATACCCGCACCTTTGCATTTTTCTACTGCTTGTTTTGCATCTTTTCTGGGTGGGTCCATTAAGCCAAAAAACCCACAAATCTCTAATCACTCCTGCACATCGTCAAGCGTAAAATCGTTATTTTTCCATGGTTTTTTAGCCGCTGCAAGCACCTTTAGCCCTTGAGCGCTCATTTTTTCGACTATATTTTTCCACTCGCTTTTGCTATTTGACGCCCTTTCTAGTAAAATTTCAGGGGCTCCTTTAATCAGGAGCTCATTCCCTTTAGAAAATGCCATTAGAGCAGCCATCATCCCGTTTTCGCTGGAAAAAGGGATTTCGGCAAGTTTTTCTCCTTTGGCTACATCTGGCCTTTCTTTTTCTGCCCAGGCAATTAAAGCAAGCTCTACAGGATCTCCCTTCCAGCCTTCTGGCGTTTTTTTTGCATCTTGGCAAAAAAACGCGACGTCCAAAAGATCTTCTAGATGTCCTGAGACCTCGTGTTGCACCACCTTGAGTTGATTGATGGTCAAAGTACCTGTTTTGTCTGTACAAATCACACTTGTACTTCCCAAAGTCTCTACAGCTAATAAATGACGAATCAGCGCTTTTTTTCTCGCCATGATCTGCACACCGATCGATAATACAACCGTTACAACAGCAGGCAGCCCCTCTGGTATTGCAGCTACGGCAACTGCAATCGAAAAAAGCAGCAGCTCACGAATAGCCATACCCTGGATCCATCCTAAAACCCCAAGTAGGCTCACAAACCCTGCGACAAGAACCATCATCGCCTTCGAAAATCTGCCAATACTGATTTGCAAAGGCGTTTTCTCTTGTTCGATACGGCTCATTTCTGCTGCAATTTTTCCCAAAGCGCTATGCATACCTGTAGCGGTGACTACAGCAACACCTTTGCCAGAGAGAACAATTGAGGGGGCAAAGACCATATTTTTTTGATCGGCTAGAAGCGCTTCTTGCGGGATTTTTTCCACAATTTTGGTAATCGGGGTAGATTCTCCAGTGAGGCTCGACTCATCAACCTGCAGGCCATTGATTGATAAAAGCCTTGCATCTGCCGGCACTTTATCGCCAGGTTCTAAAAAAAGAATATCCCCAAAAACCAGCTCTTTTGCATCCACTTCTTGTAACAGACCATCTCTTTGTATACGGCACCTATCAGGAGAAAGCTGTTTTAAGGCTTCTAACGAGCGCTCTGCTTTTGCTTCTTGAAAAAAAGCAATCGCTACCATAAAAAAAACGGTAACGCCAATTGTTCCTCCTTCAACATAAGAGCCCAAAGAGGCTTTAGCAACCGCTGCAACAAAAAGAATAATGGCTAAGGGATTAAGGCATTGCCGAGCTAAAACAGCCCAAAGGGAAATCCGTTTTTTGCCCTCAATGGTATTTTCTCCATAACGAGCTCTTCTTTTTTCCACTTCGCTTCGCTGTAGTCCCTCTTTTGAGGAGCCCAGTTTTTCTAATACCTCTTCTGCCGAGTATTGCGAGTATTGATAGTATGCACTGTCCATTTCTTCTTTATGCCAAAAAAAAGACTGCATAGCAAGCAAAGATAGATCTATTCTGTAGGCTTGATCACCCACTGAACTGCAGGCCCTTTGCCTTTTTTGGTGACAAGGCCTTGTTTTTCCATCTTAGCCAAATCATATCGGATCGTTCTTTCAGCTACAATATTGCCAAGATGCTCCTGAATCTCCCGACTGGTAAGAGCGCCTTTTTCTTGCAATACCTTCTGAATTTCCCTCTCTCTTGTATCTTTACCTGCTGCAAAAAAGCGGTTTTCTTTTGTCGCAGGATGTGGATAAAGAGTTACCTTTAAGGATAGCCCTATTTCCTCCCATTTAGGCAAAGAGTAGCCTTCTTTTTTACAAGACTCCTGTATTCTTCTATATCCCGTTCCCCACTGCTCCATTTGATCCAATTCATGAAAAGCTCTAGCAATCACCCTATTTCGTACATGACTGACTCCAGCAAAAAAGTCGTCTATAGTGCATCCGTAGGGAAGCTGCCCAGGGCTTTCTATTTCTAAACGGTTAGAAAAGATCGCAACACGAATATGCATACCTTGAATAGAATAATCTGCATGCACTAAAGCATTGATTAAGACTTCACGAATAGTGATGGGATCGTATTCAGCGATATCTTTTCGATTCATCCCTTGAACAGATGCTGCAAGTCTAGTATTTCTTTGGATAAACCGGATCACTTCATCCACCGCATCTACAATAGTTCCCTCTACATCATACTGATCTAGAAAATGCACTTTATCTTCCCCCTGAAACCTCGCACACCGCACCCTTGTGTTAGGAAAATAGGAGTTTATATACCCATCTGATCCAAACATGATCACTCCCCCTTTCGAGCAAACCATACGATTTTGATAAGGGACAAGTATCTGCAATGTTTGTAGATATGCTGCCTATTCTTTTTTACCCAGTTTTGCAAAAAATGCTTTTAGACGTTTTTTATCCAACGCAGAAAAGTCGCATTCTGGACAAGGCATTTGGTCGAAGGAGCTATATTTTTCAGTTTGCAAAGCATTCTGCTGCATATTGATTGCCAGATATTGCCAGATATTGCCAGATATTGCCAGATATTGCCAGATATTGCCAGATATTGC
>CALBPE010000006.1 GCA_937899275.1 uncultured Chlamydiae bacterium | reverse complement strand
TATTTTAGCCGCAGCCAAGATGAGTGAATTCGAAGAATTAGTCAAAAAAGCGGTTGTAGATGCAAAGGGCGATCTATCTCTTGCACTCGATCTTGTTTTTGTCAATTTTGGGGAGGCGATTTTAGATATTGTGCCTGGAAGAGTTTCTACAGAAGTCGATGCAAGGCTTTCTTTTGATGTGAAAAAAAGTGTAGAAAAAGCAAGACGCTTTATCCGGGAGTACCAGTCAAGAGGTATTCCAAGGGAAAGAGTTTTGATCAAACTGGCCTCTACTTGGGAAGGCGCTCTTGCGGCAAAAGAGCTGGAAAAAGAGGGGATTCATTGCAATATGACGCTCTTATTTTCTTTAGAGCAAGCAGCGCTTTGCGCTGAAGCAAGAGCTACGTTGATTTCACCTTTTGTTGGAAGAATTTTAGACTGGTATAAAAAAGCAGAAAATAAAGAAAGCTATCCAGCGGAAAAAGATCCTGGCGTTTTATCTGTACAAGAGATTTATGCGTATTATAAAACGCACGGCTATCCGACGGAGATTATGGGCGCATCTTTTCGGAATAAAGAAGAGGTATTAGAGCTTGCTGGATGTGACCTTTTAACGATATCTCCCAAGCTATTAGCGGAGTTGGAACAAGGAGTAGGGCAAGTAACTCGCAAGCTTTCTCCTGATAAAAGCCGCTGTGAACAGCCGAAAAAAGTACTAACTGAGTCAGCGTTTAGGTTTGCTTTCAATGAAAATCCTATGGCTGTAGAAAAGCTTTCGGAAGGGATTCGGAAGTTTTCTGCAGATATTAGAACGTTAGAGGCGTATCTAAAAAAAATGGGCAGCTAATTTTGTAGTTGTTTGATCATCAGATACTGCCAGTACTTACCCTGCTCTTTGCACTCATCTACTAAATACTGATGAAACCCAAGGGCTGCTTTTTCTTTTTCTTTAGCGGAAATAGAGCTTTTGAGCAGCTGCTTTAACGAAAGCAGCTTTTGTTGAACGGCCGTTTTTTTTGCAGGATTTTGAATCGCTTCCATTAAGTCTTGTACTACTGCAAAAGAGCGGAACGACTGGGTGAAGATTTGCCGGAACTTGCCAAACTCTTTACTAGAGGACGCTCCAGTAAGGATATGCGCGTAGCCGTTTTTTGCAATAATACATTGCAACAGTTTGACTGTTCCTAGATGGTTTTCAACGGTGATTTCTGTAAGATCTGCTTTTCCCGATTGGGTTTGTAATGAGCCTAAATGCCTCCACGATGTGCCAGGATGATCTTTATGTAGCTTTTTTACGATCTGTAGGTATTCTTTTTGACTCATCTGATCGATCGGTTCTTTTGCGATATTGATGGAAGGAGAAAACCCTTCTTTTCCTTTGCCAACATATCCCATCTGCACTAGTGGAGAAAGGTGTTTTGGATCGACTTCTTTCCAGCTTTCTGGAGGTGTAAAATACGCGGTAGTAGCTTCGAGTAGATTAAGGGAGCTGATTAAGATAAAGCAGCAGGTTTTTAACAATATTTTCATAAAAATTGGGGGGTATGCTAATGCAGTTTCTCGTTTAGTTTTTTGAGCCTTGTACCATTCCTGCTACAACAGCTGCTACAACCCCGATACCTACGCCCCAAAAAATCATAGAGTAGGCGATGACATTTTCTGAGCTTTCCATAGCAGCTCTACCTCGCCTTTGGATGCGATTAGGGTGAGGAGATGCGTAATAATCTCTTGCGCAGATAGGGCTGCACACAAGTAGAAAAGTGGATAAGTAGAGTAGATACTTGCACATAAGCGCCCTTTTTTTAGTATAAGCCTCTCAAGAATCTTGAGAGGCTTATGTACTGCGTTAGTTTTGTGGAAATGTTGGTGATCTGTTTGTAGAGCTTGTAGCGGCAAGGGTAGCTACAGTAACGATTACTGCAAGCGTACCTACTGCAACAGGCCAAGCCATATCAAATACCATGTCAGTGCTCTCTTTAGAAGCAGAACCTTTCATTTTATACTTATGTACATCTGCATGAGCAGTTGAGGTAAATAAAGTCATGGACATAAGCGCGAGCGCTGTAGCGAATTTTTTCATCCTATTCTCCAGGGTTGTAAGTTAGGTAATCTAGCAAAAATGCTATATCCTTATCTAAGAATTAGAAAACACAATACCTATATAATTTTCTACATTTTTTTTTACTACATTGCAACTTCCAAGCTGTACATAAGAGAAAGAAGCCGGCAGATCGACTGCCATTGGCGCGCTCCATTGAGTCTAGTGAACATGGTGTAACAGATTTACGCAGAAATCTTTGCTCGTAAAAAAAGGCGTATTTCGATAAATTGATCTAGTAATCTACTTCCTGGAGAACGTATGTCGCAACTCGGTTCCAAAAATAAAGTCGCAGAAATCTGTTCCATTCTTAGAAAAGAAACGATTGAACCTGCGCAACAAGAAGCGCGGGAAATTGTAGAAAATGCGCAATTAGAAAAAGAAAAGATCTTAAAAAAAGCGGCAGAAGAAAGTCAAAAGCGTCTTGCTGCTCTTGAAAAAGAGTTGGCGGCTAAACAAGAAACCTTTACAGCGTCTATTCAATTAGCTTTTACAGCTGCTATAGACCGTTTGCAAGAAGCTATTGAGAAAAAATTGTTCAAACAAGGTATCAAAGATCTTTTTGGTAAAGAGCTAGAAGATCCAAATATCCTTGCATCGATTATTGAAGGTTTAGTAGACGGCGCAAAAAAAGAGGGGTTTTCTGGGGATTTTTCTACGTTCATCACAAAGCATGTTCCCAAAGAAAAAATCTTACAAGCCGTTCATGAAAACATAAGAAAGCGGCTTGAAAAAAAACCAGAAGAGCTAACAGATCTGTCAGGATTGAAGGGAGTCGAGGTTTCTTTTGCAAATGAAAACTTTCGGGTCCAAATGACAGAAGACTCGATCAAAAGCCTTTTGGCAGCTTCTTTACGAAAAGATTTTCGAGATATGCTTTTTACCAAACATTCATAAGTATTTATGCTGTATTACTTTTTAACGACCTCTTTTACTCCTCTTGATCTTAAGATCTTTCCTCAGATGTCGTTTCAGCAGCTAAAAGCCCTTTTAGATGAAAACTTATCTCCAAAAGATCAGGTAGCGTTTCGAGATTACCTGTTTTACATTGATTTGAAAAACGTCAAGTCTTTACTAGCCGAAAAGCCCATTGATCCAAGGGGATTTTTCTCTGAAAAAGAGTTAAGAGAAGCGCTCTTAGTACAAGAAGATATCCCAGAGTATATGCAAGATTTTTTGCAGAAGTTTGCAGATAAAGAAATGCGCCTTCGCCATTTCACTTCTCTTTACGCTCAATTTTTCCGTCAGGAAAGAAAGGGCTTTTTGCAGAAGTATTTTTCTTGGCAACGGGAGCTGCGTCTTGTGATCACAGCGCTTCGGGCAAAAAAATGGGGAAAAGATCTTACAAGCGAGCTGCAATTTGAAGAGGTTGGTGATCCTTTTGCTATGCATCTTCTTGCTCAAAAAGATGCTAAGGAGCTCGATGTTCCTGAAAGATATGCTCCGGTTAAAGCGCTATTTCAGAAATACATAAACCAGCCTAAAGAGTTAGAAAAACAGCTCCTGATCTACCAGTTACAAGTAGTAGAAGAATTTGAAGAAGGGCGCCCTTTTTCTGTCGATGCGGTTTTAGGTTACGCCGCCCGTCTCTACTTGATTGAGTCTTGGTGGATGCTGGATGAAGCAAACGGCAAAACCGCTCTTAAACATATCGTATAAGGCAATACAAGATAGGAAAAACTATGAAAACCGCTACAGGAACAGTCATAAAAGCGTTGGGTAACTTACTTCATATCGCCTTTGAAGGATCGATCAGACAAGGAGAAGTAGGCTCTGTTAATTTACATGACCAATCCCTCATGGCAGAGGTGATTGTAGTGGCTGGAGACACCGCAAATATGCAGGTATTTGAAGATACTAAAGGCATCTCTTACGGCATGAAGGTGACATTTTCTGGTCATCTATTAGAAGCAGAGCTAGGTCCAGGTCTTTTAGGTACGGTATTTGATGGCCTGCAAAATCCTCTTCGCAAACTGGCTGATAAGGGGGGACTCTTATTGGAATGAGGAATTTATGAGCCTCCTTAAGATCGAGAAAAGAAATGGGTATTACAGACT
>CALBPE010000005.1 GCA_937899275.1 uncultured Chlamydiae bacterium | reverse complement strand
TCTACATGAAAAGAAATGGCCCCATCTGACGAAATGGATGGAAGAAAACTGCGAAGAATCAATGAGCTTTTATGACTATCCATCAGAGCACTGGAGGAAAATCCGCACAAACAACGTAAGTGAACGTTTAAATCAAGAGATCCAGCGAAGAACGTCTGTAGCAAGGCTTTTTCCTAATAGAGAATCTTGTTTACGAGTGGCGACAGCTGTTGTTGCAGAAATACACGAAGACTGGGTTAGCGATAAAAGTTATATTGCAGTGAAAAATCAAGGATAAATAGGTAAAAAAGGAACTTTAAGAGAACCTAGACTTTAAATTTTACAGAAAAATTGTTGCTTAATCCACACTTGTCAAAATGTTTGACGGGGACTATGTATAGCTAAATGGCAGTATAACTATTAAGGTTATATGAAAAAAAATAGATTGAATGGGCTCCGCAGTAAGCGCTTACCCTCCAGAGCGCAAATAGAAAAACTAAAGTTACCAGCTTAGCGGCCTATTTTTTCAGAGCTGTTCCACGAACAGGCGGTTCGAGAAATTGGTTTCTGATTAGAGTCTTAAATTATAAATTAATTATTATATACTTCATGACAGATTTTTGTTATAAAAAATTAAGAAAAAAGTGCTGAAAGTATTAGCGTTTGAGAAAAAAGAAAATCCACTCCTATGGCAATAGATAAACATAAAGATTACAATCAGAATTTTTGGGAATTGGGTAGCATATTAGGCACAACTCTAGGATTGCCAGCTATGCTTGTTGGCGGCACTCTTGCAAGCAATTACGGAATGCTAGTGGCTATTAAATCCATCATCGTTGGAAATTTACTTTTATGGGCAATTGGTCTTGGTATTCTAGCAATGACTGAAGAAAGAAATAGTGCAGTTGGTAATATAAAAGAATACCTAGGAAAACCAGCAGCAATTATTAACTCTATTATCATAATAGGCGCATTTATTCTTTGGTATTCAATCCAAATTGATGGTCCAACTCAGATTTTTGTCCATTTATTAAATGGAATAATCCCAACAAACAATGAAATAAGGATTAGACTTGGAGCCGGACTCGGATTTTTCTGCTCCCTACTTAGTTTAGGTGGGATAAGATTGATAAAATGGGTTTGCGTAATAGGATTTCCATTGATCTTAGTTTATCAAATTTATGCTATTTTTACTCTAGGAATACCAAAAAACATACTAACCGGAGAGCTTTCGTTTAGTGCGATTTCTATTGTACTGTTATCATGGCTGCCTGGAGCGATTAACCTTTCGACTTTTTATAGACATGCAAAATCGAAGGTTGACGCTTTCTTAGGATTATCCATCATGACAATTGCCCATATTATTTTTCAATCATTTACGGCGTTAATATTAGTCAACGAACCAGTTCAAATAATTCTAAAAGAAAATACCCAGTCAGTATTCTATATAATTTTTACATCTATATTTGTACTTTGGGGGTTTATTTGTATCAATTTATCCAATATATACTTTGCTTCTGCGGGATGGGATACGATCGTACCCGAAAAATTCCATAGTGCGAAAAAATATGCAATTATTGGGATGTTAGGAACTCTGACATATACTTTTCTGCAAAAAGCTTTTTATATGGGCCATTTAGAGAGGGCGGCATCAAATTCTATTGCATGTTTAGCTATTACCTTATTAGTTAGTTTTCTTTTGAAAATTATTGTTAAACATAGGTTAAGGCCTTCCGAGCGATTTATTAATAGTTTATGCTGGTTTTTTGGATGGGTTTCATCAATTTATACGCAAGTCATTTTTCCCATGGAGCCTACGCAATCTCTAATAGTTGGCGTAAGATCTACCTTTATTTTGTATTTAATTATTCTATTTTTAGAGGAATCTGTGTGGGCCTTAAAACAAACTATTTTTAATGCTAAAAATCAAAAGAGTTAATAACTAAATAAATGAAACCTGCAGCAATTCATCAAAACCTAACTGACGCTAATCAATCCTCTTGGCAAATGGCTTTTATCCAGTTAGCTGGAATAATCAACCTTCCATATCTTTCCTCCAGCATACTGCTCACTCAAAGATATAGTTTTTACTCTGCCTTGGTGACTGTAATCATAGGAAATTTGATATTATGGATCATTAGATTTGGATTAGTGAAGATTAGCTTCAATAAAAGAAAAAGCACATTAGATATTACTCATGATTGTTTTGGCAGAATTGGGGCTTATATAATATCTTTTGCCCTTCTTTTAGATGCTTTAGCCTGGTTTTTTATCCATACTTCAGTTGCTAGCAACCTATTAGCCTCTTTCTTTAACTTTAGGAGTTTTTCTGAAACAAACCACTTTATACAACTAAGCATCATTATCGGCGTTACAAGTACCGCCTTATGCATGGAAGGTATGAAGTCATTAAGAATACTGGCATCGGTAGCGTTTCCACTTTTACTCATAACATTTGTTGGAACATTAATGTCTGCGTCCTCGTCTACCACTCCTTATGTAGACGCTATAAGCAAAGATTTGGGAGGTAGTTTTTCTCTTGGAGGAATAAGTCTTGTTCTTAGTTCCAGCCTAGGTTCTACTGTTGATTTACCTACATTTTTCAGACATAGGCGATCTTGGCAAGATTCCATAAACGCTCTTACAATTTTTCAAGTAGCAAGCTTACTAATTGGCATTGGAGCGCTTTTCCTAGCGCAAATGATTCATGTGGGTTTAGAAAGCGGGGAATATGAGGTTAAAATTTTTAGCGACCAGCAAAAATATTTTTTATCTATATTTCTTTTTATTTCAGCAATATATGCGAATGTATACAACGTTTATTCTTCTTCAGTAGGGTGGGAGGTAGTAGCCCCAAAGTCTTTAGTGGGTCGCAAAGAATATATGATTATCGGCTTGGCGCTGACCATATTTTTTATTTCATTCTACAATATGTTTTCTTTGCACGGCCTTCTTGATATTGCAGACAGTAGCATGATGAATTTGTGTATTGTTTTATTCTGTTTTTTCTTAACTTGTAAAATAGCTTACAAATCAAGGAATGTAAAAGAAAAATGTTTGTATCTTTTAGCTTGGCTTATAGCATCAGCTTTTAATATGTTGCAAGTATTTCACTATGGTTTTATTTCTACCTACGTTCTGTTAACTTCCATTTCAATAATAGTTTTCTTTTCCTTCATGAATGCTCTTTTAGAAAAAAATAAAAAATGTTCATAAACCATCTCATCTGAAAAAATATTGAAATAAAACCTTTTCTTAATCGGATGTTATCATTATACTCTTTGAAGATTAAGTATCTAATTTAGGTTTTTAACAAAGTAATAGAAAATGGTTATCAACAGAAATATTAAGGTGCTGGGAACAAAATCTTTTCATAATCTTAGAAGCAATATTCCATCATACTTGGCCAGTACCTCATTTTCAATTCATGATGAACTAAGGCGCCATTCCCTCAGTGAACTGTTACCATATGACTCGCAAACAAAAAGTGGTGATCGGCTGTTAGCTGGTCTCAAAGAATATGACTTTCTTCTTACTGCAGCTGAAACTACTGCAGAGCTAATCAATAAAGGGCATATTTCTGAGTTCGATCCTCTTGTGGGAGAAAATGCATGCCAAATAAGAGCACTCAAAAACTGTATGATTTTTTCAACGCATCCAGTCGATGGTCACAAACTCTTAGCTAAGATCGACAAAGCGAAACAAAAAACTCATGCCTTTTTCAAAAACCTATCAACCTTTAGTAATAGCGATTTTTCTTTATATAATTTTTTGGAAAACAATGACACGGATATTCAACTCACCCACAATGAAATATATCTTATTCAATCTTACCTGCTTACAGTTGTAAAAACAATTAAACCCCCAAAAAAAGATATCCCATTTGTGAAAAATGAGTATACGGACACTAAAAAACTAAAGTCCATTAAACCCATTGGAACAATGTTTGCAGAAAACCTAATTAAAAAGCTAAGAGAGTCTTTGTCTGCTTCTTCTGTTTCATTCATACAAGAAATTTCATCAAGAATTGCAAACGAAGCTCTTAACAATGCAATATTAGATGACTTTTATGTTCGGTATAACCGCCTCCATTGCTTACCGTGTTATTGGGCAACCAAGTTACTAATGGTGCAGGCTCTGATTAGTCAGATTCCTCTAGTTATTATTGCAAGACAGTTAGCAAAAGACCGCAATTATGATGTGCTAAATGAGGCCGTTTTGCCTTTTAGCCCTACTTTATCTGGATACATGGCAACATCTCTCAATTTACTTAATCTAAAAGCTCCATCTTTAGTCTTATTAGTTAATTCCTGTAGAGAAACTTCTGAGTTTTCAGCATTAACAGCTTGGAAAAATGAACTATTACAATACAATCCTATTGATCTTATTCTAGCGTACGCTGCTGCCCATCGACAATATCCGGATGCTACAAAAGAAGGACTAGTAAATCAAATTCAAGACGAACAATATAAATTCTATAAAGCAAAAGCTATTGAATGGGGATGCTCTATTGAAAAACCTTTTGGTTTCTTTTTAAGCCATGCTTTCTGTGACAAAATTGAGAACATCTCAAACCACCTTTCTTTACAACATGAACTTCAATCGTGTATTACTAAGGCAATTTAGCCAAGTAAATACATCCTATGAGATATCATTTGGCCATACATAGCCTCTTTTAAACGTTTTAACAAACGCTTCTGAGATTCCATTATTCTCTGGACTATACGCCGTTGTTGTGCAGATTTCTAAACCTAGATCTCTACCGAAACGGACGGTCTCTTTGGCTGTATAACAACTTCCATTATCCGATAGCCATTGGATTGGTGTAGTTAATCGGTTTTTTCCTGTTCTATGCTCCACGCTTTCTAACATCAGATCTCTGATGGCCTCACCATCGATTCCGATGGTTGAGGCCACGTACCTCAGAACTTCCCGGTCACATGCGTCGATTGAGAACGCTATTATCATATTTGCAGGCAGGCTATAAGGGAAACGCTCATCCCAGGTTGGTAGGTTTGTTCAACAATCGCTTTTTTGTCCTCAGCGCTTCATCTTCTATGTCTTTCTGTTGAAGTGATCACCTCAATACAATTGAATTTAGTCATACACCTAGTCTTAATCCTATGTTTTAGACTCAGACAGGGTGGTTCACTTTAAATGGAGAGCGCTCCAACCTTGATATAGGAATGTCTATCAAATCTTTTTAATCAAAAAGCCCTATAGCGTACCTTTCGTGGTACTTTTATATTATGTTTCACCATAAAGATTTGATTGCCTTTCGTTTGTTATGACTTCTAGGCGATAACCCTATTTTTTCGTGATCTGACTTTGTATCCAATCTGTTATGCAATGAAGAGCTTTTGGTGATATCGTTTCCTCGATTATTGGGTATTCGGAAGGAGATCCGGTTACAGAGGTCTGAAATAAGTGATTGAGGTGGGGCAGCTCTACGATTGTGTACTCTTTGTTACCTGCTTTTTCTAGAGCTTTGGTGATGCTAGTCAAATTCTGCTTTGGATCTACTTGTTTATCTAAAGCGCCGTTTAAAGCTAGAACAGGGATTTTTACCTGCTGAAGAACGCTTACGGGATCAAATGTGAGAAAAAACCGAAACCAAGGTGTATTCATTTGTTGAATAGATGCATTTAGGGTTTGTTCTAGTTCTTTTTTACGAACATTTGGCATAGAGTTTAGGTATTTTTTACATGCTTGTTGTAGTTTTTTTTCAGCGGTTACAATATCTGCATCTTGTTTGAGGATGGCAAACATATCCAGCCTAAGCTGGTTTTCAAGTGCAATGTACTTTTCTGGAACATTTTCTAGTTGCTGAACTAGCGTTCCTTGTTTCAATAGGATCTTTTCACCGGTTACTCCTGGCGCTGCAAGTAAAACAATGAAGGCAACATCATTAGACTCTGCAGCTAGCATAGAAGCAATCAAGCCTCCTTCGCTATGACCAATTAGACCGATTTGAGTAGAATCTACTGTTTCTAGGCTTTTGAGATAGGAAATTCCGGCTAGAGCGTCTGTAGCTAGATCCTCAGTTGTAGCTAGTGCATAATTTCCAGTAGATTTGCCACATCCCCTTTTATCTACTCGTAAAACACCTATATTCTGGCGGGTTAAATGATCTGCTAATACAAGAAAAGGTTTATGGCCGTACATCTGTTCATTGCGATCTTGCACGCCAGATCCAGCAATCAAAAGAACGGTAGGAAAGGGGCCAGTACCTTTTGGAAGAGTTAATGTTCCAGATAAAGTGACATCTGGAGCAGATGGATTTTTATACGAAACCTCTTTCTCAATATAGGCCGATGATAGGTTGGGCTTTTTAGATAGACCTTGTTGAAAAGTTATAGGAAGCGATAGGCCTGATTGATAAAATACTCCAGAGATGACGTTTTCCTCTTTTTGGCATTCTCCTTCAAAGCGCGCTTGCAAACTGCTAACCTGAAATATGCATTTAGAGTCTTTAAAAGAGAAAAAATCTATAGGTATTCCAAATGCATTTTGTTCTACACAATCAAGCGTTGCAGAAATCTTTCCAAAAGGATCTTCTACAATATGTAAGACAAGGGTTAACTTCATGGAACCTATATGCAACTCCCCGGTCCAGTCTCCTCTCATCACAGAGGTTGTATGTTCCGTTATTTGCTCATTTTTAACCTCACTACTATCTTCTCCTAAAAGCTGTATAGGCAAAAGGGATATACATAGATTGAAAAGTGCTAGGAATATGTTTTTTTTCATAAGGCTATTTGTCCAAAAGTTATAATGATAAAATGATACTGACAATATGAGTTAAAAGTCCCGGTTTTTGAAAGCGCAAAATACAGCGAAACAAAAAGATCTATTTTTCCTAGTTGTAATGATGAAGCCGTGAATAGAAGATCCTTTTATCTAAAGCTTCTGTTATGTAAAGAAAAATCTACCTACCCAAGAAACTTTGGATGTAATCACAAAGAAGCTTCCTCAACTTATGCAAAAGTCCGATACCTCAAAGAATGAAGCTCTCCGGCTCAACAACAAAGAAGAAAAAACAGCGACCTAAAAAAACATTTGTCATTCTTTTCTTGCTTTAAAGATAAGTTTACACGAGAATTTTCGCTTCAATGTGATTTAAAGCGAAAATTTGAATAAACATGCCTGTCTCTCCTACTGCTTACACGCACTCAAAGCATCACTCCCCCATTAAGTTAGAAAGTTTTTCCTCTTCAGAAGAGGAGGATGTAACAAGTTCTTCATCAAGCGGTAGCGACTCTGATGGGAGCGTAGAGTCAAAAAAGCCCCCAGATGTTCTACCTATTATGAACATTCAAAGGCTGCGTTTTTACCCGAAGACGTTGAAGTCTGTCGAAAAAACAGGCCTTTCACCACTAGAGATCTTAGCCCTAGCTATTGAGCAAATCATTGCTGAATATAGAATAAAGCATCGGAGCGAAATTCATAAACTCAAGGTGGCTGATCAACTGCCCAAAACAGTCGGTCTTTATAACCTTCAAATCTATTATTGGAAAACAGAGAACTGTGAACCAATTCATTCTTTTCTTAAGTCGATTGGAGCTGGCCGACAGATTTTAGCTCAATCAAAAAAGATCCATAACTACTTTCTTTTCTTTTTTTATCGGGTCATTCCTAAAAGCTCTATAAAAGAAAGCTCTAGAGAGGTTTTTGTAACAACTACAGGGCATGCCTGGCAAATCCCAAGACATTTTGTTGATTATTCATTTCCATCAGCTGTAGCAAAAAGAGTACTAAAACCTTCTCTAAACCAAAAGCAGTCCCAGTACTTATCTGGAGGAACAGATACTTCTATTGATCACTATCGCGTGGCAAAGGAAGTTTATGAAGACCCTGGAACTTATGCTTTAGTAACAAACTTTTCAGCAGTGATGAAAACACACTCCTCTTTAAGAGCATTGCCTCCATTTAACCCTCCAGGAAAAAAAGTATCCCCAAAAAATATAGCCGTGCGTATTGGCTTGGGATCTATGAAAATTTCAAAGAAGTTAAGCTTAGAAGAGCTTGCTCTTGTTTTAGAGCATCTCAGCAAAATAGCTAGAAATGAA
The DNA here is from genome assembly GCA_937899275.1 of uncultured Chlamydiae bacterium. Classification (GTDB taxonomy): domain Bacteria; phylum Chlamydiota; class Chlamydiia; order Chlamydiales; family SM23-39; genus CALBPE01. The sequence continues at coordinate 27,708 of CALBPE010000005.1, read as the reverse complement.
CCTACATTTTCAAAAAACAAAGAACAAATTGTAAAAGAAGAAGATGATCCTAAATTTCGATTTCTCAGTCGTATCCAACCTGTTTTAGGATCTGAAGTAAAAAAGCTAGATAATTTACTTAAAAAAGAGCTTTGGAAACTCTTGCAAAATCGTGCGCCTACATCCACTTTGTGGGTGGGTCATAAATTTAGTAGAGATTACAGGGGTGCTAGTGAATTTAAATTCTACCCTAAACCTGCTAAAAAAGAAGCAGAATACTCTTGGTATCATCCCCCCTCGATATCCGATGTTCTGGATAGGTTTAGATCTAGAAAACGATCTAAATCTGAGAAACGCTTTTTTAAAGCACTAGAGACTTGCCAAATCGCCTATCCAAGAAAAAGGCAAAAGGTAATAAGAGCCTCTACTTTTCCACACTTTTTCGCAGGAGAAATTCGGACTGAAAAAGGTACCTCTTTTAAAATCCAAGGAATATGGAGGCGAGCTGCTTATAGATTGCAGGAACTTGTGGATCGAGACTTCCACCGTTTATTGGACAGCGCATTAGTTGTTGAAGAAAAAGAGCAAAATATCTACGGGCTTATAAAGACCTGGGTACCTGAAAAAAAATGGACTCAACTATCGAAAAAAGAGCTCGCTAATGTCACCAACCTAAAAGGAAAAAAGTTAGAAGCTTTTATAAAATTACTAAAAGAGCAAAATTACTCCTTCATTGATGAAGATGGGCAAGCCCTTTTCCACAATTTGTTCGGCCCTGCGCTAACTACTATCCCCAAAAAGCATCACGATAAAAATAATCAGCTCTTGGAAGAAAAAAAGACTATTTCTATTGAGGATCAAAAAAAAGCATAAAAAACTTCTCAAAAAAAAGCTAAAGAAATCTATGAAGATCTAAAAAAGGATAGACCTTGTTTAGAAAACACCTCATCTAATTCGCATTATCAGGTTCGAGTATCACCTAAAATTCCAAAAAAGCGCGCAAAACTTGAGGAAAAACTAAAACAGCTTTTTTCTGCAAAAGTACAGGCTACTGAATATGTTATTCAAGATGAAGGCGCATATAATGAATCTTATCTAGATGTTCCTAGCTACCTACCAGGAGATCGAATTTGTCCTTATGGAGTAGAGCCTTGGGATCTTTTAAGATACACTAAAGAGCATTTGGTTTTCTATCACGTAAAGGAAAGCTTTGGACAAAAAACTCGAGATGCCTGCTCTCAAATTGTTGTAGCTGCTAGGACTCTTGACGCAGCTTTAAAAAATTTAGCTCGGAAAGACAATGTACTTCATGAGTGGTGGAATAAAGCAATCAACTATACAACTAAAGGCGCAATCTCAGGTTATAGAAAGGGACTTAAAGAGAGGCTTTTGAGATTAGCTCCTAAAGGAACCTCTAAAAAACAAGTCCATAAAGCAGCCAAAAGAGCTTTTTTGGATCTATTTCATTCTGGAAAGACGCTAACCTTTGTCTATGCTTTTCTAGATACAGCTGTTCAAGAAAGATCTTTAGAAGAGGAATATAAAAGACACCACTTTGATGTACATTTCTTTAAAGAGAAATTTACATTTTCAGACGAAAAAGCTGCAGATATTTTGCAACAACTTACCAGAGGAGGTTATCTATTAGGCGATGGATACATCACAGAAAAGTTTTTAGAAGCCGAGTCTTTTCCCCGAACACTCAAGATCCCTAAAAAGCAGACTATTTTAAAAAAAATGAAAGAAAAAATTGGCTTTTCTCAATTTAGGACTACAATCGCTAAAATTGAGCTATTGAGAACCAAAGCTCAGTTAAGTAAAATGGGATTCCAGTTTAAAATCGTTCAAATCAAACGTCCTAAAGGAGCAAAAGGACATTTTCTCGGAAAGGCGCCTTATACTCCCCTTCCCTCAACACCAGATACAGATCCCATAGCTGATATAATCAATAAATCTCATTTTCTTATTGAAGGTAAGCTGTACTCTCGCAAATTTACAAAAGGAGGAGGGTCTTGCGCTATTCATGCGTTTTATGGAGAGTACAATGGCAACGAGTATGCGTATAAAACAGCTGAACAAGATGTAGACTTAGCCGCAAAAAAGGACTTTGTAGATAAACTACAGAAAGGCCTTAAAGGACCTCAACGCTATATATTGCGAGATATCATTTATAATTGCTTAGATGAGTTAATTGGAAGAATTCGAAGCAAAAACGAAATCCCCAACTGTAAACAGCTGCTGCCTGAGAGTATTCGAGAAGAGGCTTTGAAAAAACACACAGAACTTAACCGCCAATTATTATCCTTAGAAAAAAAAGAGCATGCTCTTTGGAAAAACTACGTAGATGATAGTAAGATTAAAGACGCATTAGCAAAAGTTATCGTAGAAAACTATCAAGGAGGAAAAGACCTAGTCAAAAAGCCTGCCGATTTTATTGCAGCTTTAACTAATCTTCGCAGCGATGCATTTGCCGCTCTCTTTACAAACATCCCTAAATGGGATGCTATTAAAAAAATCAAGCAGCATAAAAAAAAGTTAAAAAAAGACTTTGTTAAAGGTTACGAAAAGAGATACTTGGAGGTATTAAAAACGCAAGAGTATTGGTATTTGGATTTTGAGCTTAAAATAATGGCTATTTTAGAAAATAAAACGCTGTATGTTTTTAAAGAAAGTGAACCAGATACGCCTCATATCTTTAATAAACAAGCTACACCTTCAGACCCGATTGTGATCGAACAAACAGGAGATGCCCCTGGAGCTCAGCATTATAACCGCTGCATGCCAATCAAACCAAAATCAAGCCATGGAAAAGAATCTATTTAGACACCTCTACCTATAAAGTCCCAATTTAAAGCCCATTGAAGAACTCTAAATAGATGAAAAAAAAGTACCTTTTGATAAGTACTTTCAAAATGCATGCTTACAATTGTGGAATGTATTTAATTTTTCTGAACTTCCCCAACAGCCCTGATTGATCTATGAAATGAAAGGATAGTCTTCGCTTTCGTCAAAAAGTCTACATCTCTAATCTTCCACGAGATGCTCCATTCAATTCTTGAAGAAATTTTTGACATGTTGAGGCTAAGAGCTCGCTTTGAAAGCCTCAACACTTTGCTATTTTTAAAATAGGATAACAGTAAACTTAGTTTTTACTGGAGACCCTAGATGGGCAGCTTGCTTCGTAACATGAGGCTTCGATACCACCTTCTTCGGTAGTACATATCTGAGTCATGAGCTCCTTACAACATTTCCAAAACTTTTTTTCTTGAACTGTTTCCGGAAGCCGTTCCGATGCAATAAAAATATGTCCTGACATATTAAAAATCTCCTGTTTATGAGAAGCTCAGATATAGCAAACCAACTAAAAAAAGTATAATTTTTTTAATTTATTATTTTCTCTAAAAGAGAACTACCACTATCGAAAAAAATGACATCGCTATTGAAACCTAATTTTGCAAAGTGACGCAGAAAATAGAGTTCGCGATGATAGCCCTTTTCACAGATACAACTTTGTAGCATCTTCGTCTGTTTTGAGGATTGAGTAATCCGATACACTTCGGTAATCATTGTGATTGATGTAAAAAAGTCGGCCTCTATTTCTAGACTGAGATACCTAGCCCCAGCGCTTAAGCAATTGTCTAAGTATAGGATATTTAGATCTTACACCCATGTCTGAATTCTACATAAAGCACCCAGTAAGGTCAAGTGGGTACTTTATATAGAAAATCGCTTATTATTGCGCTGCAGGGCAATCAAGTACTTGCCTTTTGCTTCTCTAATTTTGTGGGTAATACTTTCTTGAAAGGTAGCTGTATCAATTGTGACTATAGGACCCATAAAATCTAGACTATCTACTAAGTCTGGAATTACTGTGATTTCATCTGATTTTTCAAAGGATATAAAGGTTTTGTAGTAGCCATTACTGGTCTTAAAAAGTCTGAAAAGATACGCTTAAATGTTACGGGCTTAAGAACGCAAAAGTATGCGTACCACACATTTGCAAACACCGAGTATCTTTTTACTTTGATAAGTGGTTTCACAATGAATGCTTAAAAGTCTGGGATGTATTCAGTTTTTCTGAACTTCCTCAAAAGTCCTGATTTATCTATGAAGTGAAAGGATAGTCTTCGCTTTCGTCAAAAAGTCTACATCTCCAATCTTCCACTAGATGTTCCATGCGATTCTTGAAGAAATTTTCTACATACTGAGATTCACAGTGCGCCGTAAAAGCGTCAACACTTTCATATTCCTGAAGTAGGACAATAATAAACTTCGTTTTTCCTGGAGACCCTGGATGAGAAATCTGCCTCGTCACATGAGCCCTTATACAACCTTTTTCAGTATTAAGCGTCTGATTCATAAGCTCCTTACAACATTCCCAAAACTCTTTTTCTTGACCAGTTTTTGGAAGCCATTCTGATACGACAAAAACATGTCCAGACATGTTGAAAATCTCCTACTTGTGAAAACTTCACAGATATCAAACGAACCAAAGAAAGTATAGCGTTTTAGTTTCTTATTTAGCTTGAAAGAGGGCTACCACTACCGACAAAAATAACATCGCCATTGACATGCGCCGACATGGATGCAAAAAGCCAAAGCACTGCATTATCAATATCTTCTGGGTAAGCCATTCATGGAGTATCTCTCAAAGGATCTTCGGGGCTCTTTCTTATTTTAAACGATTTAAACTGATATCAATAGCAACCTTAGATGGCTTCAACCCGCTTTTTATAAGCAGTCTCTTTTGGAAGATTGCTGCCGACTATTTAGGCTTACTATGCATCATTTTCAATGGGTACTGATTTTACAAAGTCCAAATCAACTGCAGAAAAATCCGAAAATTCCATGAATGTAAAAAAGGATTGATATAGAATTTTTACTAAGTTCTTATGAAAACAGGAAATCATGGATAGTAGCTTAGATAATAGCTCGCTCATCTTATACCAAACAGAAGATGGCCAGACCCGGGTAGAGGTGCATCTTTTAGACGAAACGGTTTGGCTTACCCAGACTCAAATGGCCGAGCTGTTTAGTAAAGATAAGCGTACGATCTCTGAACATATACAAAATATCTTCAACGAAGGTGAGTTGACCATAGATTCAACTATCCGGAAATTCCGGATAGTTCAAAAAGAAGGCACTCGGGAAGTTTCGCGCCTAGTAGATCACTATAATTTAGACGTCATCATTTCAGTGGGCTATCGCGTTAAATCGCATAGAGGCACTCAATTCCGCATATGGGCAACTACTCGCTTGAAAGAGTACCTTATTAAGGGATTTGCCCTAGATGATGAGCGATTGAAGAGATTAGGCGGTGGTAACTATTTCGATGAACTTCTTGCTCGCATTCGGGATATTCGATCATCGGAGAAGGTCTTTTGGCGCAAAGTGTTGGATATTTATGCAACCAGTATCGATTATGATCCCAACATCGAGACCTCAAAGGAGTTTTTTCGAATTATCCAAAACAAAATGCATTGGGCTGCTCATGGCCATACAGCTGCAGAAATTATCTATAAAAGAGCAGACAGCTTAAAAAAGAACATGGGGCTCACCTCATGGCCTGGAAGAGACCTCACCAAAGCAGATACCGAGATTGCAAAAAACTATCTAGATGAAGAAGAACTTGGCATCTTAAACCGACTTGTTTCCATGTACTTAGATTTTGCTGAAATCCAGGCTTTGCATAGAAGCCCCATGTATATGAAAGACTGTGTCTCCAAATTAGATGACTTCTTGAAGGTAGCTACTCCAAGAGAGATCCTGTCACATGCAGGTAAAGTTAGCCATAAGGCAGCTCTTGATAAGGCTCGAATAGAATATCAAAAATACCGAGAGCAATTGAAAAATGATCAGCTCTCTCTTGTTGAGAAACATTTCTTTCAAATAACTCATGAGATAGAGCAAATGAAAAAGTGATTGATGAGCTTGAAAAATTCAAGATGAAGATTCCTTGCGACTAGCATCAAGTCCAGTAAACATGACCTTGGCATAGTGTTCAAAATTGCGAGATGTCACTTTCAGCTTTAGCACTTTAACGAGCGTCTTTGCGATCTCGTAGAGAGATTTTTTTCTAGAGCTACCCCAAAATATTGTGATTCATTCGAAGTTAGTGCAATTGGAATAAGGTCTTTGATGGTGTGTTTGAGGTTAAAGTAGCTTAAGTACATCAGTTAGATGTAAGTACTGCTGAAAGGATGCATTAAGTTGGAAAATAAAGAACGGACCCGACTGCAACCAATTCGAACCTTTTCTGTCATTCCAATGAAAGTGGGATAAAAATGAATCTAAAAAATACATTGACGGTCTAATATCTAATGGACGTTATAACCTTACTCTTAAGGAGATAAGTGAAAACTTGCATTTGTCGTTAAATTCGGCAAAAGTAGGGCTATCACGATTAAAAAAAGCAGGAGAAATAGGTTCGCCCGCAAGAGGGTACTATATCATCATTCCTCTAGACTATAGATCGTTAGGCTGCTTACCTTCTGATCATTTCATTCCAGGTTTAATGAAATTTTAAATCTACCCTATTATGTAGGATTCCTAAGCGCATCAATGTACTATGGTGCAGCCCACCAACAACCTCAATAGAAGGAGCATCTGTCAATGCTGTGAATTCTAGACATTTTAAGGACTTAAAGGCAGCCAGTAGCAAAACTCCTAAACGTGAGGCTTTAAAAAATTAATTATAGAATTATATGAAATTTGTGCAGGCTTTATTTTTAGGCTGATTAGCCCTTACCATTTGCCATCATGGAGCCCATATCAGACATCTCTCTCAGCTTGGAGATTTATATTCTACCTTTATATTTAAAATAGAAACTACTATTGAATGTTAATTGTTTATTAAATATAATAATCTTTATTAAAAGGGGTTAATAATGTCATTAATAAGTGGTCTTTTTACGTTGCCGGTTCGCTCTGCATTTCAGGCATATAAGCAAGCAAGATTTGAATTCCCTTTGGAAAAAAGCAGCATGTTTGGTCCAGAAAGAATTCACAAAACGGATCCTAGATATACTCCAGCCTTAAACAGCTTACCTGGTGCTCACATTAAGCCTGCGATGCAAACTTTTCTTGATGGAGCAGGAATTAGAAAAGACCTGATATTTGTTGAGACTGCTATTCCAGGATTTTGCGCTGCAGCAGGAACAAACATGTTCACGAAAGGCGATGCTGCAGTAATCATATCTCCTGGCTTCTATGAAGCCGATAGAGACGCATGTAGTTGGGTTATGAAGCACGAAATCAGCCATATCAGACATAATGATCTTTTTACCAAGCACCTTGAGCCATGTATTTGTCAACTTGCAGCGTCTATTTTTGGAATGTGTGCGCTTTCCGTCGTACCCGCAGTAGCGCTGGCTTTCACAGTTGGTATAGTTTCCTTTGTCTTATTTTCACGATGGCGAGAAGGAAAAGCCGATGATTTTGCAATTGAAAATAGCTCCATTGAAGAACTGAAAGGTGGCAAACGATTCTTAACCGCCATTCAAGAAACATCCATCGAGGAGCGTAATACGTTTTGGAAACGAGTAAGAATTTCTTCTAGCGGCAATGATAGATTGGATATTCTACATCCATCATTAACAAGTCGCATTCAAAAAATTGAACGGACTTTGCTCGCCAAAAATGCAAAGATTGACCCAGAAATAGAAAAAGAAAAGCTAAATAAAATGAAAGGGTTCCTGGCAGAGAAAAAGCGTGAAATAGAGCAGTGTAACGAGCTGGTGGAGCTTTAGGCATCATGCAAAAGATGTGATCATCCTAAACACAACACCCCCCCCCTCTGACTTTTAAAATATATAAGGAGCGCTGTGAAACGGGTCATTCCTCTTCCAGCCTCTATTTCATTCATGGTTATCAAACGGTTTCATTATTCTTTAATATTTCACCTAAACCCCTCTAAAAAACTCATACTATCTTTGATAAGTTGACGAGTTTCTTTTTGTCTTTTTTCAAATTCTTTTGAACGCAATCTATGCTGGTAGTGCAGAGTTCTTATCTTTTCTCTATCAGCCTGAGTTTTTGGACCCGTAGACTTCCCACCGTGGAAGCGGCATCTGCTCTTCTTTCTAATTGCCCAAGTTTTGCATTGCTTTCCAGAGCGTTTTGACTTTGCTGTGCACCTACTCATATATTTGCGCTTTTAATCCCTCAATGATACATGGGGACAATCCTATCACCTTTTTCCACGAGTATTTGGTAGGTAGATATATGAACATTTGATTAAATTTTTTATCAATTTTTCCTCAGGAGTCCGTTGGCTATAAACCTCTCGAGCTATTAACTCCGACTGACTAATCTATTCTTCATTCATTTCAAAATCCTAATTAGTCATTGATAAGCGGTCTAAAGCGCTAATAGGCACTTTTTCGTTATGCTTGTAATTTTCCAAATCTGTCTGGTGTATTTTGAAGGTTCTTCCGAGCAGTGGATATAACGTCTTCTCTAACGTTGTTTAGGGTTAGATAGCCAAGTTGCTCTTTCCGCCATAGAAGTTGACCTAACCAACTCTTATAATTTGATGAAGTTTTGGCAATTTCCTCTTCGATGTATTTATCGATAAGCTGAGAAAAGGTTTGTGTCCGCATAACCTTTGTTTCATAAGATTGGCCAGCGCTCATGGCATGTGAAAAATCAAGGGTTTGATAGATTTCTCTAGGCTATTCACAGCAATTGGTTTTTGCTATAAATCTCTGAGAATACTTGAGATAGAAGGACTTAAAGAAACGGAAGAGGAGGGATTCGAACCCCCGGTTGGTTTCCCAACTTCTGTTTTCAAGACAGACGCATTCGGCCACTCTGCCACTCTTCCTAAAAAGATGATAATTATAGAACAGAGGAGTATTTGAGCGCAACTTGCTCAAACACTCTTGGATCATTTCTACTAAATGTCCGGATATCTTCTATGCCGTATAAGAGCATCGCAATTCTTTCAACGCCGATACCAAATGCATAACCTTGGTAGACTTCAGAATCAATTTTTGCTTGGTCTAAGACATTTGGATGGATCATCCCCGCTCCAGCTACTTCTAACCAACCGGTATATTTACAGAGTTTGCAGCCTTGAGACTGACACTGCGTGCAGGCGATGTCGACTTCTAGCCCAGGCTCTACAAAAGGAAAATAGCTGGGTCTAAAACGGACTTTAACTTTTGTACCAAATAGCTTAGGCCAAAACGCGCGCATGAGCTCAAGAAGCTCGGTAAAACAGACGTTTTGGTCGATATAAAACCCTTCAATCTGATGAAAAAATACATGGGATCTTGAAGAAACCGTTTCATTGCGAAAACATTTACCAGGGGCAATGATTTTCATAGGGGGTTTTTGATTTTCCATAAGATGTACTTGTACATTACTTGTATGGGTGCGAAGGAGGTAGTCTTTGGGAAAATAGAAGGTATCTTGCATATCTTTTGCAGGATGATCTTCTGCGAAATTTAATCCGGTGAAATTATAGTGCTCAGTATCTAAGTCGGGAGCAAGTCCTACGGAAAAGCCAAAAGAAGAAAAAATCGCAACCACTTCTTGTAGGACTTTTTGCACAGGATGCTCTATACCCAGGCGGAAAGGTTCTGCTGGCAGGGTTACATCAATTGCTTCTTTTGCAAAACGGTGTTGCCGTTCTTGGATAAGAAGTCTTTTTTGGGTATTTTCTAGGTGGGAAGAAAGCTCTTCTTTTGTGTCATTTATGATTTTGCCAAGATTGGGCCGATCTTCTGGCGTCGCATCTCGCAAGAAACGCATCAAAGAAGCGATTGTCCCTTTTTTACCAAAATAGTGGATCCGCATTCTTTCGACATCTTTGGAAGAGGAGATAGAATAAAGCTCTTCCATAAATGTGGATCGAATCTGATCTATTTGATCCAAAAGGGACATAGATTTACGCAGCTAACGCAGCTTTTGCACAGTCTGCGACTGCTTTAAAACCTTGGATGTCGTGCATAGCAAGATCAGCAAGAGATTTTCGATCAAGCAGACATTCTGCTTTTTTTAGCCCTTGCATCAACTTGCTGTAGGAAAGACCATTGATCCTTGCAGCAACATTGATCCGAATAATCCAAAGACTGCGGAAATTTCTTTTATTTTGCTTTCTGTGGATGTAATTAAATGACTGGGCCTTCATTACCGCATCTTTGGTCAATCGAACGTGATTCTTGCGATCTCCGATAAACCCTTTTGCTTTTTTGAGAAGGCGTTTTCTACGCTTTCTAGAAGCTACTGGATTTCTAGCTCTCATGGTTTTTCTCCTTTGGTAAGACGCCTTTTACTTAAGCGCCCATCAACATTTTAAACATTTTTTCCTGAGACTTATCTACCAGTCCCCTTCTTTTCAACTTTCTTTTTCTTTTTGACGATTTTTTCGACAAAATGTGGCGTAGGCCTGGAGAGGTTCTTTTCAACTTTCCACTAGCGGTTTTTTTAAATCGCTTCCGAACGCCTTTTTTAGTTTTCATTTTATACACAGTTGGTCTCCCAGTTAAGCTTTCTTTTTCGCTGCTGCTATTGGAGCGAGCACAGTAACAAGTGTTCGTCCCATTCTTTTCAGTGCAGCTTCAGGATTGGCAATATCTTTTAGCTCTTCGGCGAATTGCTGCAACACCTTTTCGCCTAGATCTATATGTAGGATCTCGCGACCCCGAAAGATACACGTCAAGCGGACTTTATGGCCTTTCTCTAAGATAGAGCGGGCTTTTTTTGCTTTTGTCTGAAAATCATGCACATCGATATTCGGTTTGAGCTTGATTTCCTTTACCTTTACTTGGTGCTGCGCTTTTCGGCTTTCTTTTTCTTTTTTCGTTTTATGATAACGGAATCTACCATATTCAGTGAGTTTGCAAACAGGTGGATTTGCTGAGGAGCCAACCTCAATTAAATCTAACCCTTCTTTTTTTGCGAGCTCTAAAGCTTCACGAATAGGCATTACACCTACATGGTCTCCGTTATCTCGTACAACACGTACTTTATCCGCACGAATTTCTCGATTAATTTTCAAATTCTCTTTTAGAATTACGTCTCTCCTAAATCGTTGCAAAGTGATCGTTTATAAGTAACGCCAAAAAGGAAATTATATAAAAAAAACCCCTCGAAAAGCAAGGAGGATTTTTTATATAATAAACATTTTATGCGCTACAACATATGGGATATAGCTGACTCGAACAGCTGACCTCCACGATGTCAACGTGGCGCTCTAACCAACTGAGCTAATACCCCATCTATGATATCCTAAATATCTTACGAAAAAGGAGACTAAAATGCAAAACGCCTATTTAGAAAAAGACAAAATAAATCCCTTATCTCTTGCAAACATCAGAGAATTTACCCAAAGATTATGGAAAGATTTTTTGGATGAAAAGAGCTTTGCGATCGATGCCACTTGTGGAAATGGATTCGACACCCTATTTTTAGCCCAGATTTTAGGAGAAAAAGGCAGGGTAGATTCTTATGATATTCAAAAAGTTGCTATCGAAAAAACAAAAATGCTCCTTTCTGAAAAAAATCTTTTGCACAAAGTTCATCTGATTGAAAAATGTCATAGCGCATTTTTACGCCCCGCTTCTCTTGTCGTCTATAATTTAGGGTTTTTTCCAGTCTCTAATCAAGTCGTTACGACAACCGCTTCTTTACTGTTGCAAAGCTTAGAACACGCGCTAAGCTTTGCAAAAGCGGTATCAATTACCTGTTATCCCGGTCATGCAGAGGGAAAAAAGGAAAAAGAAGCAGTAGAAAAACAGCTGCAGCTGCTTCCCCCCAAATTATGGAATATTTCATTTCATAGCTGGATCAACCGAAAAAATGCCCCCTGCCTTTTCTGGCTGACCAAACAAAGTAGATAACTGCTTTTTTGCCTTTGTCATGATGTAAAAGGAACCGGCTACAACAAGTATGGCATTTTCCTTCTGAGCTTTTACCGCCTCTTCAAATAAACTAGCCGAAAAATCTGATGAAAAAGTGGAGCGACTAGCAAGTGGTTGCAGTGGCCGCATTTCTTCTAGCGTAGCAAGCTTTGGATGGCAAAATGAGGCAAAACAGACGTGAGATTTTTTAGGGAAAGGAGTGCGTAGCACTTTATTTTTCGATAAAGCTACGACAAAACGGAAAAATGCCTCCGGAAACGTTTTTTCCAACGATTGAAATAACCCAGAAAAACCAGAGTCGTTGTGAGCGACATCCAATACGACTTGATCATACAAAATTTCAAAACGGCAGCTAGGACGCGCTTTTTTTGCAGGTCCAGCGTCAATACCTAAATACGCAAGAGCCGCCTGAGCAGTTCCATTATTTTCTTCCATATAACTTGCAAAAGAGCTGCTTTTAGACAAAATAATGGGCGCATTTTTAGCTTTTGCTTCCGCAAAAATAGGGGGAAGCCTTGCAAAAGGCCCCAAAACAACCGGTGTATTTTTCTTAATGATCCCCGCTTTTTCATAAGCAATGCTATCTAAATCACCTCCCAACACTTCCATATGATCATACCCTATCTGGGTGATGATGCTTAAAATAGGATCGAACATATTTGTAGGATCAAAACGTCCTCCCAAACCGGTTTCAATCACAGCTAGATCGATTTTTTCTTCTACAAAGTAGCTATAGGCTGCAAATACAAGATGGGTAAAAAAAGAAAGCTCAATAGATGTCGACTTCTGGATCTCCTGGATTTTTTGTAGAATAGAAGAAAATGCTTCGGAAGAAATCATGTTTTTTCCTATCCGGATTCGTTCACGGTAAGTGGTGATGTGTGGTGATGTGAAAAGCCCCACCTTTTTGCCGGTAGCTACATAGGCAGCAAAGATTTTTTCAGCTACAGATCCTTTCCCATTTGTTCCCGCTATATGAATCACAGGAAACGTGGGCTTAGGAAAAAATTGCAGAAATACCTCTTGTAAATCGGATGGAAGCGTTTTTTTTTGCGGCTTTTTTAAAAGTTGATCTAAGAGAGTTTTGTACATGCATCCCCCAGTAATCGCTGCAGCATTTCTTCTGTCATCCAAGAAGATCCAATCTGTTTTTTTCCTGTAGGATCCCCATGAAAATCTGAGCCTCCTGTAATCGCAAAGCCTCTTTTTTCTGCGACAGCAATCCATTTGCTTTCTTCAGAAGAAGGCATCGATGCATACCTTGCTTCGATCCCATCAAATGACATCGAAAGAAGCTCTTTTCGCGCTTTACCTTCGCGCAGAAAAAAGGGATGCGCTAGCACCGCTTTAGCAGAAGCTTTATGAATTTCTTGAATAACGATTTCAGCAGGGATTTTTTGACATTGAGACCAAGGCCTGTCTGTATCTTTTAAATAGCGATCAAAAGCTTCTTGAACCGATGCCACATACCCTCTTTGCACAAGTAAGCGCGCAATATGAAGCCGGCCTAATACGGCAGTATGGCTTAAAGAGTCGGGAAAATCTTTTTCCGTTAGCAAAATGCCGTATTCCTTTAGGTAGGTAAAAATCTTTGCATTGCGCTCTTGTCGAATGGAGCGCACCTGGGATAAAAACTCCTGAAAACCTGCATCTTTTAGAGAAAAACCGTACGCTAAAATATGCACATTCATGCTTTTATGCCGGGAGGTGATCTCCACCCCTGTAATGAGCCGTAAAGAAAGCTTTTGCGCAAGAGAAAATAGCTCTTTTGTATAGGCGCCTGTTGTATCGTGATCGGTAATAGAAAGCCCGCTAAATCCCCTTTTTTTCACTAGGTGTAAAAGCTCTTTCGGCGTATATGTTCCATCAGAACATGTCGTATGGGTATGTAAATCATAAAGAGGAGTCATAAAAAAGTGCATATCTCCTTTTCTAACCACATGCCATATTTTGCATAGATCATTTGTTGCACTTTTTCTACCAATAGCGCCACATCACCACTTGTGGCATTTCCTGTATTGATGATGAAGTTTGCATGTTTTAATGAAATTTTCGCGCCTCCAATTTGCAAGCCTTTTAGGCCCGCTTGATCAATCAGCCTTGCCGCAGAAATCCCATTTGCCGGGTTTTTAAAGATCGATCCAATACTTTTTTCTTGTAGGGGTTGATCCTGCCTTCTTTTCTGCGCAAATAAGCGCGCTTGATTTGCTGCTGTAGAAGAGGGGCTAAGGAGAAAACAAGCCCACAAAATCATCCCTTTTTTTTCTTGTAAAGAAGAGGATCTATACCCAAAGCGCAGGGCTTTTTTTGGGTAAATTGCAATGCGACCATCTAGATCCATAAACGCAACCTTTACTAAAGTATCTGCAGTTTCTTGACCGCTTGCTCCTGCATTCATCCAAATAGCTCCGCCTACACTACCTGGAATACTCAAGGCAAACTCAAAGCCTGTCAGCTGATTTTTTGCCGTTTTTCTACCCAAAAGCGCCAAGGAATAGCCCCCTCCTACAAAAATCTGATTCTGCTTTTTGCGGTAAAAAAGGATCTTATTTTGCACGATCAGTCCAGGCAGTCCCTGATCGGGGAATAAACAATTCGATCCGTTCCCTAAAATATGGACTGGTAGATGGCGTTTTTTTGCAAAAAGAAAGGTCTCTCGACACGTTGCAGTGGTGTTGACACTGACAAAGCGCTCGGCCTTTCCACCAATACCGAAGGTACTGAGAGATTTAAGAGATTTTTGCTTGATGATCTTTATAGCTGCCATCTAAGATTGCATTCACAAATTTTGCGCCTTCTGCAGAACCAAATTTACGGCAGATACGTATCGCTTCTGCAATCGCGACCTCGGCAGGAACACTTTCATCGTGGAAAAGCTCATACAACCCGAGACGTAAAATATGCTTTTCTACCCGGGAGATCCGATCGAAAGAGTGGGACTGAAGAAGCGCTTCGATTTTTTCATCGATCTCTGGAAATTTACCTGCAACAGCATCGGCTTTATCCGTTGCAATTAAGGCAGATTTTTTGCTGACTTTCAAGTGTTTTACTAAAAAATGCAAAAAATCTACGCCAGAGCTAGCAGAAAAATCTCTACTATACAATATCTGAAACACTACTTCGCGAAGCTTTCTTTGCGAGATTGCCACAAGCTTTTACCTCCTCAAGTGCTCATAGTATAGCAGAGGAAGGCTTTCTATTAAAGTAATGGAATTATTTGATAAGATGGCTGCGAAGAAGATAAGCGGCCATTTCATGAAATGTGAGCTGTTTGATGATCAGATCGCCGCTCATTTCATCTTGATTTTGCTGGCAAAAACCGATCTTCGAGCGGTATCTTTTTGCCATATGTTCATGGTCTAAAACAAGATCCTCGATTAAAGAAAAGTCTTGCTTTTTCTCTTCAAAGGCGCGGTTTTTCAGATGAGATCGCCTCTTTAGGCTAGAAAAGCTTGCATCGACATGCAATCCCAAAGAGCGGACTCTTTCTGCAATAGCGTCGATACTTTCAGCCAGCTCTTCATACTGTTTTTGCAGCAAGATATGCAGCGCATAAAACTGGGGAGAAATAAGGTTCCAATGAGCGCTTTGCGTATGGATGTAGATGCAGTAGGTATCTGCAAAAAGATCCATGATCACATCCGCTACGCGCTTTCTTTCTTCTACACTCATTCCGTTATCCATTACGGGACCTCTTTTTTTTGTTTCTATCATTTTATTCTTATGCTATGCAAAGGGTTTTTATGGAACGATGATGTTTGGGATTTTTTTAGATATTGAAACCAATGGACTGGATTTTTTTCTTCATTACCCGCTAGAAATCGCCTATCAAATTATCGATCTCCAGTCTAAAAAAATTCTCGATAGTTATGAGGCTTTAATTGATCAACCAGATGAAGTTTGGAGCGCATCTAATCCAAGAAGCCTTGCAATTAACGGCTGGACATACCCTCTTTTGAAAAAAGGCTCTTCTATGGACTGTATTGGAAATGCAATAGAAAAACGGTTTCAGAAAAACGGCATATCAAGAAAAAACGCGCTATTTATCTGCCAAAACCCCTCGTTTGACAGGGTATTTTTTGCAAAAATCATTTCTCCAGAGCGTCAAGAAAAAGCGCGTTTTCCCTATCACTGGCTAGATCTAGCTTCGATGTACTTCGCATTAAAAATGCAGAAATCAACAGCAAAAGATCTCTCTCTTCCTCTGTCTAAAAACGAGATCGCAAACGCATTTTCACTAGAAAAAGAAGAGCACCCTCACCGGGCAAAAAATGGGGTGCTGCATCTGATTTCCTGCTATGAAAAGGTAATCGGTTTTTCTTCTGATTAAAAATTTTTCTATCATAAAGGAGAAAGACTTGATAAGATTTTTTCATGTGCTCTTCTTTACATGCTACTTTCGCATTGTACAAAGCGCAGTCGTCGGTTGCGCATTTTGCCAAAAACCCTCCACCGCCTTGCTGCTTATCCAAAGGAAAAAAAGGAACGGCTTACATAGCAGCTGTTTTTGACTATGGCGTGCGAGAGGCTTCTTACTATTTGTCTAAGATCTATCTGTATGCGGTCTCTTTTTTTTCCGATATGCAGCAAAAACTACTGCACAATCTTCACTGCTATTTTCCTAAATCGATCGAGTTCCTATATCCAAAAACTCTGTTGAATGGAAAAAGAGAGTGGTTTTGGCCGCCCCATTTCATAGATAGTTGGCTAGGATCTTTATATTACCACCTAGCCACTTGGGGAAAAAGGGCCTCTTCTAAACAGTTTGCAACAAAAGAAAAACCTTTTTATATAACGCTGGCAAAAAAAGTGGTTAGCCGCTTAGAACAATCTCCCTTATTAAAAAATATATCCAGGAAAAAGCAGTACACCCTTTACCTACCTAAAGCAAATGTTGTGAGCGATTACTCCATGCCGGGAAAACATATCGTGATCTTCGATGGATACATTACCCAGCTTTTGCGCTATTATGAAACCCACAAAAACCAGGTTATTTCTGCAGACTTGATGAAAAAAACGGTGCATTTTTCTCCTGGTTCTTTGTCCACAGAAGATCTACTTGCAGCAGCTATTGCAAAAGATCTACTTAGTGCAAGCTATAGAAAGTCCACATTGGAACATATCGGCTACCTTCTTTTCAGCATAGGGTCGGTTTTCTGTCAGTGCATCGATCAAATCCTATATACCTTCCAGTCGGCTGCTAAAAACTACAGCCCTACTCTTACGCTGTTTTTATCCTATTTGATCGACGCTGTCGACACATTAGAAAGCAGCTTGCAGATCTTTTTCACGTATACTTCCTCTACACAAAAAGAGTGGGAGGTAGAGTCTGCAGCGCCGTTTCTTCTCTATCAAGCAGGATACAATCCATGCGCTATGCTGTTGACTTCATCATTTGAAGAGGAAAAAACCTCGCGTCTAGTTAAAACTCTATACAATTATGCGCCCTGGCTGTTTACTAAAACTTGTCCTGAAAAAAGAAAGGCCTATACCTGCATCAGCATCCAGAGCTTTCTACAAGAAAAGCAGCAGATGCGCTTTTTTAAAGAGACTGATACGAAAAAATAGGATTGCACTTTTTCTTGATTGTTCACTAAGATCTTTCAAAAAAATAGGAGCGCTCTATGTCAACAATCTCACCAAGTACATCTCCCCGATCACCCTCTGGAAATGCTCGTGGCAATCCACCAACTGTAGATTCTTTCGGAAAAGGTAATACAGCACATAGCGTAGCATGGAAAGCAACTGCGATATTAGGAGGAGGTGCATTTTTAACCTTATCTGCCTCGCTTATACTGCGGATCGGCAATCTCGCTACAATGATTTTTACTAGCCTCACCTTATTTTTCTCTCTTTCTCTTTACGTAGCTGTACAAGCCTTTCGAAGTCTTTCAAAAGAAGATCAGCTTGTAGAAAAATATAAAAATTTACTACAAGAGCAGGCAACTTTAGTATTTACAAAATTAAGCGAATTGTACACGCAGTCGATTACCACTATTTTTAATGGGATATTCCCACAAGAAAACATAGAAGAAATAGAATAATAAGGAGAAAATATGGCCCTTATAAGCACAGGAATAGCCGCCGCAATTACCACTGGATCTGCTGCAGCTACTTTCAAATTTGGCGCGCTATGTTCAGCTGCCGTTTCTAAGTTAGCAATTTCAACATATGGTGTAGCATGCGCTATATTTGCTGGAGTCACAATTGCTTGCTTTCAGCACTTTAGAACCGATTACAAAGATGCCCATACATTTATTAGAAATGTGGTGAACTCCCCTACATACGGCCCTTTTGGTAGCTTTGTGAAAACGATTTTACGCCTCAGCGATGAGATCCTCTCTTACCTTCGGGTTTTAGAGCCTCGTGCTTGACCGCATAGTATTGAATAATACTTTTACAGCTACTTGTTGCAAAAATACAGATAAAACTAAAGCGCCTCTAAAAAAGCGTATCTATATCGATCGTACGAACAAATAGATCCTGATGAATAGATCTGCTTTTTTCATGACTTTAGACTACCAATCTATCTGCTAGATCGGTATGTAAATAGTATAAGAGGATCCTATGCATAAAATGTTTTCGGCTGTATTTGTACTAAGCGCTCTGTTGAGCTGTCATTTAAATGCACTTACCCTCTCTTTAGAAGATGCAGAAAGGATCGCTTTACGTGAAAACCCCCTCTATCTAGCAGAACAAGAAGGTGTATACCAGTCAAAACAAAGAGCTCTACAAGCGATTTCTGCATGGTTTCCTAAACTAGAATACACCGCATTTTTTGCGCACACAGTAGATCCTTCTCTGGTCGAAAATGTCGATACGAATACCACATTTTATAAACGCAACTTGAGTTCTAATAAATTCCAAATCACCCAGCCTTTACTATCCAGCGATCTCTATTTTAACCTGCAAACAAAACATCTCGAGTGCACTTTGGCAAAAGAGCAGGAAAAACAACAAAGACAAGCGCTTTTACTCTTGGTGCGGAAAAACTACTACACAGGCGTATTTCGCCAGCTGCAAGTGGAGATAGAAAAAGAAAATGTCATCTACCTGAAAGAAGCTTTGGCTATTGAAAAAAAAAGATACGAAGGATTAGACGCCCCTTCACTCGATGTAACGAGAAGCGCTGTATCTAGCTCCAATGCAGTATCGGTATACTACCGGGCTCTAAAAAATTTAAAACAGGCAAAAAACGCTTTAGTAGAATCATTAGGTATTCCACCTAATCAAGAGCCTACCATCGGGCTACAAGAGCGCTTTATACCCATCCATACCATTGATTTGTTACGCAAAAAACTAGATAAAGCGCGTGGAAATTTCCAAAAAGAGCCGCTTGCTTTTATCGGCGCATTTGATCAAAATTTGGGTAAAACCCTCACGTTGTTTAGCGAAAAAGAGATCGCAACCTATCTACAAGAAGCAGTTCGGCAGTTCCCTGAAGTCAGGGTTAAAAAATTAGCCGTATCTGTTGAAGAAAAAAAACTGCATAAAAGTTATGGTCAGTATTTACCTGTGGTTTCTAGTTTTTTCGACTACCAAAAAAATGCAGGTGAGCCCGCATCTAGAATATTTAGTAAAGATCCATTCAACTTTGCTGCAGGTATTGAAATTTCTTGGAACCTTTTCGACTCTTTTTCAAGGGAAAGAAAAATCAAAGAAAAGGCGTCAAAAAAAATTGCAGCCAAGCTTCGCTATAAATATTCAGTGCAAAAAGTAGAAACAATGCTCCTTGACATACTTTATCAAATAGAAGATGCAATTTACCAACACCTACACACGACAAGCGCTGTTTTTTTAGCTGATAAAGCGATGCAGCAAGCAAGAGAAAAATTATTGATCGGAAAAATTCGTCCTTTAGACTACCGAGATACCTTAAATGAACTTTCTCAAGCAAAAAACTTGCAGAATATGGCTGACCTTCAATTGATTTCTTCCTACTATGAACTACTCTATTTGTTGGGTAGAGGTAAAGATTACTAGTAGATAAAAAACAAAGAATTGAGTAAAATATTGTATAAGTTTCTAATGAATTTTGATCACTCGCATTCCACTTAGAGATCTGCAGGAAACCGATTTATTCGACAATAAAAAAAATAACTGAGGCGTCTTGTTAGATTTTTACCACGCAATTACACCTTTTATCGAAGTATTTGTAATCGCTGTGATTTTCAACTACATCCTTTCTTTTTTGTGGAACACAAAATCGATGGACCTAGTATTAGGACTTTTAGCATTTTTACTTCTTTTTGCAGCTTCTTCTTGGTTAAGACTTCCCGTTTTACATAAAATCATGCTCCTCGTAGGTAATGTAGCTGTTATTGCTGTTCTGATCATTTTTCAGCCTGAGCTGCGCTTTGCTCTTTCCAAACTCAGCTTAAAAGGCAAACGCTACCGAGAAATTACTGAATTCGATAAATTTTTAGAACAACTGGCAAATTCCATTTACCGCCTAGCTGAAAAACGGACAGGCGCATTAATCGCTTTAGAAAAAGATGACTCTTTAGATGAATACGCCCGAAAAGCTATCATGCTCAATGCTGAATTTAGCTCAGAGCTAGTCGAGTCCATTTTTGCTTCAGGAACCCCTTTGCACGATGGCGCTGTCATCGTCAGAGGACTTACTGTAAGAGCCGCTTCTGTGATTTTACCCTTAGCAGAAGACGCCTCTCAATTAGCCAAATCCATGGGCACAAGACATAGAGCAGGCCTTGGCCTTTCCCATATGACCGACTCCTTAGTAATCGTTGTGTCTGAAGAAACAGGTAGAGTATCTATAGCGCGAGATGGGATCATGACAAGAGGGATTAAAATTGATCGATTCAAAGGGATTATTAGAAGTATCTTCAACCCTCCTGTAATCACCCCGCAAACCACCAAAAAAAACCTCTGGGAATGGGTTAGACAATGATTACGCTGCTGAAAAAATTCTTCATTGATAATTGGCAAAGAAAGCTTCTTGCCCTAATCCTAGCTATGATCATATGGATCGTAGTGAACCATTATATGTCGCTTTCCACTACAATTCGTAATGTATCGATCAAAGTCAAAAACATCCCTAAAGGCAAAACCGTAGAAGGTGTGCAAAGTGATGGAACGTTACAAAAAAAAATCTCCATCAATGTCTTGGGCAATAAAGACATCATCCAATCTTTGCAAAGCAAGGATGTGGAAATCGTACTCGATGCTTCAAGAACAAAGGGCCGTTGGAACGCTGCTATAACAAAAGACCACTTGGTATTTTTAAATCAACATATCGATGCGCGCAGCATCAAGCAGGTAAGTGCGCAAAACATTGAATTGAAAACCGTTCCTATGATCAGCGAAAAAGTGCCGGTGTTTGTTTCAAAACCCATTGGAGATCCCCCTAGAGGCTATAAATTTCTCGACATCATACCCTACCGCCTTTTTCTTAATATCACCGGCCCAGAAACTGAAGTAAAAAAACTCAAGCAAGAAGGGGTAAAACTCACCTTCAACTTAGATCGCATTTCTAGAGATGACTTAGACCGCTTGCAAGATGAGCGGGAAATTGATCAAGATGGCGTCAGCTATCTTGTGCCAGATCATTTGAAGAAAATTCATATTCCCTCTCTTTCGAAATACCCCTTTGAAATCGATGATGTGCGTGCAGACGACTTAAAGATCAACTTCGTCAAACAAAAGCTATTGAAAATCGCAAGTCCGATACCTGTATCTGTCTTTTTCTCTCATAAGCTCACGCGAAAACAACACCAAAAAAAATACCTATTACAACCCAATCAGTTTTTGCAGTTGAAAAACGGTATTCATATCATCAACACCCAACTCTACGCAAAAGGTATCTCGCCGCTTTTTGCAGAAATCGTCAAAGATATGATCCAAATTGTGGTCACAATTACCCCGGATGGAAGGAAAACTTCGTGGAACGTACAGGTACTACACCCCCATATTTTAGAAGATCGTTATGTTGCAGAAAAACTGATCCGCTCAAAACTTCCTTCTTCCTTTCATAATGATACTGATTACCGAGAAGAGTACTTTAGAAATCGCTTTCGTAAATATTTAAATACCCTTCGCTTATTCACTGCAAATAACGAAAAACTTTCTTTGGATATTCGGATCATTGATGATAAGATTACGCTAAAGCCTAAAAATATGTTGTAAGCGTGCACATTGCTTTATTGAATATGCAACAGCAGTCCAAAGGAGGACTGGAAAAATTTTCCATAAGATTTCGTAAGCATCTTGAAATGCGCGGCTGCACCGTATCTGCCCTTCATGGAAATAGCCTGCTTTTACCTAAAACGCGCCTTAGAAAAAAACGCGCTTTTGATCAAGCTTGCCTCCGATTCACAGAAAAATACCCCGATGCGGTATTTTGTTTAGAAAAAATCGCTTTTCCATACCACTCTGTTAAGAATTCGCCTATTTATTTACGTCTAGGAGAAGGGCTGCATACAAGCTATTTACAGCAGCGTTTCACCTATAGCCCTTTTTGGAAAAGGCAGCTATTGCATTACAGCCGGTTTCATCAAGGCCTACTTTCAATAGAGAAAACCGCTTTCATGCATCCTCAGCTAAAACGGATCTTTTGTAATTCTTCTATGGTCCGAAAAGAGCTTTTAGCCACCTACCAAGAATCTTGCACTATCGATCCTTCTTCTGTATCTGTGATACCTAACGGCGTTGAATGGCAAGAATGGGAAAAACCCTTTTCTCTATGGCCTGAAGAAAAGCCAAAACTACTAAAAAAATACGGTTTAAAAGAGGGATTTCACTTTCTTTTTGTAGGTAGTGGATGGGAAAGAAAAGGATTAAAACCCCTGCTACAAGCGATGACTCTTTTACCTAAAGACGCCTACCTATCTGTTGTGGGAAAAGATAAACGCATGCGCTCTTTTATCCGGTATGCAAAAACATTGGGACTAGAAAAACAAGTCCATTTTTTTGGCAGCCAACCTGCACTTTTCTTCTACCAGTATGCAGATTGCCTAGTGATTCCATCTTACTATGATCCCTTTGCTAATGTAACTTTAGAAGGACTTGCTATGGGTCTTCAGGTCCTTTCTTCAAAGCATAATGGAGGAAGCGAGATCCTACCAGACAGCGCCGTGTTCAATAGCATCTATGATATCGATGCTGTTGCAGATGGACTCAAAAAAGCGCTCTTATTTCCTAAGTCTTGGAAATCTTCCCAAAGCCAAAGAGCTCTTGCTAAACCGTATGACTACCCCATCATGCTGGAAAAAATGGCGGGTTACCTTGTCTAAAATCCAGCAAAAGCTGTCTTACTACTGCATACGAGCCTGTACTTATCCTATAGGTTTTTTACCCCTATCCTGGATCCGTTTTCTAGGCAAGGGTCTAGGGCTTTTACTGTTTCATACCATGAAAAAATACCGAAAAAAAACCCTCAGTAACATAGCTCTTGCAAAAGATCTTAGCCTATCTCCTCAGCAGGTGCGCGCTATGGCAAAAAAATCGATGCAAAACCTTGCCATTACTGCATTAGAATACCCCAAATTTTCCCGGACAAAACGTTTAGAAAAATACCTTACCTGCCAAAACCCTCAATCTGCACAGGAGCTTGCAAAACAAAATATTGGGATCGTATTTTTCTGCGGACACCAAGCAAACTGGGAAACGCTTTTTTTAGATGGCACCTTGCGTATGAAAGGAGCAGCTATTGCAAAAACTACAAAAAACCCGTTTTTATACAAATGGATTGTATCGATTCGTGAGCGCAATGGCGGCGCAATTATCGAACAAAAACGCGCCTTAAAAGAGGGGCTAAGCCTATTAAAAAAAGGTGTTTTTTTGGGTATTTTAGGAGATCAAGCCGATCCAGAAAGCGCGTTTTCTTTTCCGTTTTTTTCTCGCTCGACCAAAATCTCTCTTGCGCCAGCGATTTTATCCTACCGCAGCAAAGGACCTATGATGGTAGCTACAGTCAAACGCTCTTCTAAGGGATATAAGATCCGTTATTCCGATCCCATTTGGCCCGATCAACAAAAGCCGCTTAAACAAGAAGTCAAGCGGATGATGCAACAGGCGTGGAAACACTTAGAAACCTCTATTGCAAAGGCGCCTGAAGAATGGCTCTGGCAACATAATCAATACAAACAGCAAAACAAAAAAACGGTCAAGCCAGAGTTTCGCCATGAAGCGATTTTCTGTATTTTTCATGAATCGACAAAAGATATATATGCCCATTTATCCACGCTTAGAAAGATCTATCCCGATAATTTCTTTTTTGTAGCCATCCCCACATCATGGGAAAAACCCTCTGCAGACTTAGGAATTGAAGAGGTGTTTTCTTATCAATCAGAAAAAGATCTTTTAGTAGAAGATTACCGTTTTAAATTTGTACTCAACTTTTCTCCTTTTTCTAAGATCAAACGGCATTTTCTTCGCCTTAGCGCTTTTGAAGTGCTGTCTTTTGAAGATATTCTTGCGATCACTAACCTGCCAAAAAACGCTTGCCTTAAAAACGTGTTCATCAAGGCGTTTTGTAAACAACCTATAGACTGGTAAGAGCATGATACGCCGGTTTTTTCTTGCCGCTCCTTTAATGAAAGAGCGCTACAAACTAGAAAATGAAGAATACCGCCATGCAAAAGTACTCCGCTTACAAGTAGGAGACCTACTCACCTTAGTCAATGGCAAAGGGCAAATAGCCATAGCGCGCGTAGAGCATCTATCGAAGACAGCAATCGATGTAGTTGTCGAATCGGTAGAAACTACGCAAAGATCTCCTTATACTACCTGCATTGCAATGGCTTTGATACAGCCTTCTAGATTAGAGGTGTTCATTGAAAAAGCTGTGGAAATCGGCATCGATGCGATCGATTTTTATGCTGCAGAAAAGGGGGATAAAAAAACCGGAGCAAAACAAAGAGCAGAAAAAATTGCCATCAGCGCAGTAAAGCAGTGCGGTAGAGCTTACCTGCCTACTTTCCGTTATTTTTCTCGACTACAAGATATTCCAAACGATCAAAACCGCCTTTATTACGGGTATATTGGTGGAAATAAACAAGCTCTTCAAGCTGGATCTCAAATAGAAAAATGCAGCTGCCGTTTTTATATAGGCCCCGAAAAAGGCTTTAGCGAAAAAGAGCTTGCCCATCTAGAAAAATGGAACGCTTTACCTGTTACATTAGCAAGACATGTACTTCGCGCAGAGACTGCAGGGATGCTAGCCGCCTATTTTTTAGAAAAAAATATCCATTTGCCGCTTTACTCTTCTTTATAGACAATTGCTTTTGCAGGATTTAAAACAACCATTTCTTCTTCTTGTAGCGTGCTAACTGCATGTTCTGCCTGGACAATTAAAGGGATCTTATACATTTTTGCCATATCGATTGCGTAGTGTAAAGAGTCTATATCATCGATATGATTTTCTAAGATGACGCCGCGGACACTTCGCATAAGATCGAGATAACTTGGATCACATTTTGCCAGAACAATGATACAATCATCCAGATCTTCTTTTGTGTGTTGGTTATTGAGTACATATACCTTAATTTTCCCCGAGACTGTTTTTCCAAAGCCTTTTTCTCCTCGGACTAAAACAGAGCCGATACTTTCTACCATCATCATATTAGTCGAGCCTTTACACCCAAAATGTGAGCCTGCTGTGACTACTACAAGATCACCAAAAGAGATCAGTTTTTTTTCTAAAGCGAAGCTACTTGCAATCGAAAACCCTTCTTTCCATCCAGAAAACGATGCGAAGATAGGATGCACGCCCCAGTAGTATGATAGCTGGTGGTATATTTTTTCATCTGCCGTTACCGTAATGATTGGCATCTCGGGCATGAATCGGGAAATTAAGCGGACCATCAGTCCTGAAGTGGTGAAAGCAAAAATTGCTTTTGCTCCCGATGTATATGCGGTTTTTACCGCAGAAACAGCAATAGCAGAAGAAATATTGGGAAAATCCTTCCTTGAATGAAGATAGTAAAATTCTTGGTTGTTGAAATCTTGTTCAGAAACGCGGGCAATATCTGCCATAAGTCGCACCGCTTCGATGGGGTATTTACCTACAGAAGTTTCTGCAGAAAGCATAATCGATGAAGCGCCGTCATAAATTGCATTGGCAACATCGGATACTTCAGCTCTTGTTGCCCTGGGATTTTGCATCATCGATTCTAACATCTGCGTTGCAATAGTGACAGGCTTACAGGCATCGAAACACTTTCGAACCATCATTTTCTGTAGTTTTGGCACTAAACTCGGCTCCATTTCAACGCCGAGATCTCCCCTTGCTACCATGATCCCATCGGCTACTTGCACGATGCTATCAAAATTTTGGATTCCTTCGTGATTTTCAATTTTTGCAATCACCGGAATATCCGCTTTTTCATGTAAAGAAAGCAGCTTTTTAATGGAAAGGACATGCTCTGCTGAGCGGATAAATGAAGCTGCAATCAGGTCTACATCCATCTTACAGCCGTAGATAAGATCCTCTACATCATTTTCTGTAAGTGCAGGAAGCCCTACATGCGCGCCCGGTATATTTACCCCTTTCCTCGAGGTAAGTACGCCCCCATCTACCACTTGTATTTTGATGCTATTTGCGTTTTTTTCAATCACAATAGAAGAAA
This sequence comes from uncultured Chlamydiae bacterium, assembly GCA_937899275.1. GTDB lineage: Bacteria > Chlamydiota > Chlamydiia > Chlamydiales > SM23-39 > CALBPE01. The sequence continues at coordinate 1,274 of CALBPE010000005.1, read as the reverse complement.
TGCTGCCATCATTAAATAAAAGCCGCATGCCTACTTCAATACAAGAAATCACGGAGATAGGGTGAATCGATAGCTGGCACTCTTTTGTAATGTTTGCACCGATACAAACAATTTGACCTGACTGCAATACAATCTTGCCAGAAGGTAAATCGCCCACCCGGATTTCTGGCCCTTTGGTATCGAGCATGATCGCGCAGGAAACGCCGCATTTTCTACGTGCATTTTTTACCCAAGCCATCCTTTGACCATGTTCCTCATAGCTTCCATGGCTAAAGTTTAAACGGGCGATATTCATGCCTTGGTGGATGAGCTTTTCAATCTGTTTTTCTGAATCTACCGCAGGTCCAAGGGTGCAGATAATTTTTGTTTTCTTCATACCGCTTAGACTAGCACAATAAAAGAATTTTTACTCAATACAGATCCTATATTCCATCCTATAAAACCATTTCTCTCCTTGAGTAATGAAGAAAGAGATTTTATACTAGACCTATGGAAAAAGAAGAAATCTCTTTAAAAAACGTCTCTGTCCACAACTTAAAAAATATCGACCTTTCCTTTACGAAAAATCAGCTGGTGATTTTTACCGGTGTATCGGGCTCTGGAAAATCGTCTCTTGTTTTTGATACCATCTCCATCGAAGGGCAAAGAAGGTATATTGAATCGCTATCCCATAGCGCGAGAAAAGCGCTAGGCGATTTAAAAAAACCTCAATTAGAATCTGCTTCTGGAATTTCTCCTACGATTGCAATTGAACAAAAAGTTGCGGGAAGATCACCCCGATCTACCGTGGGAACGATGACGGGGATTTATGATCACCTTCGCGTTTTATTCGCCAGAATCGCTACAAGATACTGCCCTATTAGCAAAGAGCCTATTTCTTCTGTCAGTAGAGAAAAAATCATCCACCTTGTCCAAAACCTTCCACAAGAAGAAATGCTCTACGTCCTGTACCCTTTTGCAAAAGGGAAAAAAGGAGAATTCAAAGAAGAGATCAAAGAGCTACTACAAAAAGGCTACATCCGCGCAAGAATTGATGGAGAAATCGTAGAGTTAGAAGAAACGCTAGAATTAGATGGAAAAAAAGCGCATACAATCGATGTGGTTTTAGATAGAATTCGGGGAAATGAAGGCGCCTGTTCCCGATTAAAAGAAGCAGCTCTTGTAGCTCTTGACAAAGGCAAAGGGGTCTTTAGCATCTATTACCCCGCTACAAAAAAAGAGATCTTATATTCAGAAAATGCATACTCTGCAAGCTCTGGCATCTCCTACCCCCC
>CALBPE010000004.1 GCA_937899275.1 uncultured Chlamydiae bacterium | reverse complement strand
CTGAGCGTCTAAAGAAGGGATCTTTAAACCAAAAGAAGGAGAAAAATCGGGTTTTTTGTAATTGAGAGCTTTAGAAAAAAATTCTCTAAGGTGCTCTAAAGCATGCTGATTTCTACAAACAGGCAAACGAGTTTTATATGCAAAGTGCGCGATGTACTCTCTTACAGAATGTTTGTCTAAGCCCACAGAGTGGCCTTTAGAAAAAAAGGTGATTAAAGCGCTTTTCCAGTTTGTTTGTCCATCTAAGACGAGATCATAACGTTTAGAGCGCAGTTTTTTACAAAACTGCCAAATTTCTTTACGGTATTTGATGGGGCTCGTTCTCCACTTGCGATGGTGTGGTAAAATCAAGTTATGGATTTTTGGGTGAAGAGTTGGTATTTCTTGAAAGCTTTCATCAACTACCCAATCTATTTCTAAATCTGTAATCGCTTCAAAGGCATCATGAACTGCTGCTAAAGCTTGCAAAACATCGCCCATAGAACTGAGCTTAACAAATAAAATACGCATACCGATCTCTTAGGAAATCTATGGTAAAAAAGAAACTGATTTAGAACAACGGTTTCAGAAAAACTACGATGGGAAAGTTACTAGATCTTGCGAAGGGGTTTTTTCCATTTTTTTCACAAAATAAGCAGCAAATATTCCTGTAACAAATAGGTAGATGCCAGGGGCTATAGATAGACCTGTAGTTTTGTAAAGCCATAAACAAATAGATGATGCGCTAGCTCCAATACTTTGCGTACCTAAAGAGTAGCCAAAACTCAAGAGCAAAAGTCTATTTTGTGACGGGAGTTTTTCTATAGCCCAATCATAAAATGGGGCTGAAAATAGTACGCCTAATATGATCAAAAAAGTCCTAATCCAAAATGCGAGAACAAAAGAGGCTCCTTTCAGCAGAAAAAAACAGGGCATGGCGATCAAACTCACAGTAAAAGCGCTCAAATACATGACTCGTTCTTTTTGATATTTTACAGAAATCCAACCGCAAATAGGGAGAAGGAAAAAATCCATACCCATTAAATAGGTGTTAATTTCCATAGCCTGCGCTTTAGAGATAGAAGATATAAGAGGCTAAAACCCATTCATAAATGTTGTACTTAAACTATAAATTGCGT
>CALBPE010000003.1 GCA_937899275.1 uncultured Chlamydiae bacterium | reverse complement strand
ATCACCGCTGTTGCCACACTTGCTATCTCTTTTCTTGTAGGAGCGCTTGCTTTAGCCTATCAACTGCCCCTAATCACCTTGGCAAGCGCCTTCATCGGCCTAGGAGCTGCTGTACTATTTAGAGATGCTAGACATATCTCAAGCGAAATACCTAAGATCATCTCTGATTTCATTGACAAAAACCCACAGCAATACCGTACATGGATTGTTGAGAGTTTATCAATTGATCCAACAAAAGACCAACAAGAGCTTAAATCTCTCAAATCACTACAAGAGAGGTATTCTCAGTTATTAGATGACAATGAACATATGAATTACGAAAAAGAGCTCCACCACTTCTTATACAAAAAGTTTAAAGCTCACTACAGTGCTGATCTGCAGAAGAATTACAGCGCGGATTTAGGTCCTCAACCCGATGGTCCGGCCATGTATTTGTGGTACGGCCTGAAGAGGGAGACTTCTGCCTTATTTACATTTGGCTACCAAATGGAGAAGTATCCAGACGGAACGCAAGAGCAAGTGAAAAAAGCCATCTACCAAGCAGCTACTGCTTATACTTTGCAACACTGCTTTCTTAATAAACCCAATCATCCAACCGTAAAGAATATAAAAAACGTTGTACTGAAATATATGACCACTAGGACTTTCAAGGAAGAAATCTTACGAAACACCTTTACTATTTTTTCTTGGATGTTACCTTAGATCGGTAGAAAATCTACCTTCGTTCAGGGCTTTTTGATTAAAAAGATTTGATAGAGACTGCAATATCAGGTTAGCATTTGCAAAAATTTGGGAGATGCTATGAAAAAAGTGGACCACTAGCCTGCTAACTTCGTTTTTTCTACACACTCTTTTGGTGAGAGTATTTTTAACTCCTTACGCCGTATGTAGTCTCTTTTACACGTTGTAACGAACGCTTACGAGATCCCATTACTCTCTGGACTATACGCCGTCTTTGTGCAGATTTCTAGGTCTAGATCTCTACCAAAACGGACGGTTTCTTTAGTTGTATAATAGCTTCCGTTATCCGACAGCCATTGGACTGGTGTGGTTAACCGGTTTTGTCCTGTTCTATACTCTACGCTTTTCAGCATCAGATCTCTAATCGCCTCAGAACTTCTCTATCGCATGCGTCGACTGAGAACGCTATATGCACGCGCTCTCCATTGGGGCGCTCAACGCTATGGTTGGATTTAGTCATAAACCTAGCCTTACTCCTACAAGGAAAGGAAAAAATAAAAAAGGACTATTTCCAATCGAATGAAATGCGCGCAGATCCTGAAGATACTTTCCTTGCAAGGTATGTAGATTTTAATAGACCAACTTATGACCCTTCGATTGCTAAGCATTTAGATCCGCATAAACCAAGTGCAGCCGATCAAGAAAGGAGCAAAGATACACAATGCCGATTTTGCACAATTATTGAGTGAAAATCGAGCGAAGGATAGCTAGCTAGACAAGATTTGGCCTACTTGTAGATGGCAATAAACGGGGGGAGTATTCTCTAAGAGTGACGTTAAAAACGTTCTAGTCTCGGTGCATAAATGACTTGAAAGCGTCTTAGTCAAAGAGGCTGTAGAGAAGAAAAACTGCGCTCTACGAAGGTGGCAACCCACCTTGGTAGAGCGCTTATTATTTACCAGACAAGATTAGAAGCAGATTGGTATTCAGTGACTCTTGTTTCGAAAAAGTTTTTTTCTTTTCCAAGGTCGATTGTCTCACTCATCCATGGGAATGGATTTTTCGAGTGGTACTCTGTAGTTAGACCAATTCTTTCTAACCGGCGATCTGCGATATACTGGACGTATTCGCGGAACATCGGTGCAGTGAGTCCTAAAATGCCTCTTGGCAAACAGTCTTTAGCATAAGCGATTTCCAGTTCGACTGCTTCCATAATGAGATCTTTCATCTCTTTTTGGAATGCAGGGGTAAACGCCTCAGGATTTTCTTCTTTGATTCCGTTGATGAGATCGATTCCAAAGTTTAAATGGATAGATTCATCGCGGAGGATATACTGAAACTGTTCACCAATACCTACCATCTTGTTTTGTCGTAA
>CALBPE010000002.1 GCA_937899275.1 uncultured Chlamydiae bacterium | reverse complement strand
CTTGTGTATAATTGCACCGAAGAGGACTCGAACCTCTAACCACTTGGTCCGAAGCCAAGTACTCTATCCAATTGAGCTATCGGTGCTGAATATGAATGCAATTTTACCAAAAGGTGTGGTTTTTGCCTAGTAAAGAGAAACAGGTGCAAGGGATTTTACTCCAATCGAAGCCCTACTTAGATCGAGGAGCGATCTTACAGGTATTTACTCCAGAGGGTTTATTTCCTTTATTTCATAAAAGAAGAAAAAAAGAGCCTACCTATATGAGCCACCCTTTTTGTGTATCAGAATTACTACTGAAAAAAAACCTTTCTAATTTGGACTCGATTATCGATCATCAAGTTTTAGACTGGAATTTTCCTTTACGCTCTTCATTAGCCAATTTACAATCAGCCGGAAAGATGGCAAAAAACATCATCGCGTCACAAATCGGCGTTAAACCCGCGCCTCTTTTATACGCACTTTTCAAAAGCTACCTGCAAAAAATCCCCTTATTTACCCATCCAGAAATTTTAGCGCAAAGCTTTGCTCTCAAGTTGCAGATTCATGAAGGGACGCTGCATATTTCACCTAGATGCGCTTTTTGTACCGAGCCTTCTTCTCATGTAGAAAACGGGCAAAGCGTTTGTCGAAAACACGCAAAAAGAAAAGATCTACCCACCACAAATTGGAATACTGTATTACTCTTAGCTCTTGCAAAAAGGTTTCAAGAGCTCAAGGCGTTAGACGAAGACAAAAGGGTAGCTACCACTGTACAAGCGCTGCAAGGATTCTTTCTAGATAGCGAAGCCTAAATCAACAAATTATCTACGTATTTTTCCGCAGTTTTGTAAATAAATAGCTTGTTCTTATAAAAAATATTTTTTAATAAATAAGTAATAAAAAAGTTTTATTTATTTTATAAAATAATGAAAATCTATTTTTTATAAAAAAAACATTCAAAGCCAAAGAAAATCCATTCCTTTTTTTTCTATTTTTTGTATAGTACTTCTGTTCTCGCTAAAATAAGAAGGTATTATGTCTATTAAGCCCGTTTCTACGCCGCAAGGCGAAAGTCCTCGGTTCAGCGCTACCTCCCCCTCCATTGCCTTTACAACCGAACTGCAAAAAACACTATTTTCAACTAACGCTCTACCTGTAAAACACGTATATAAGCCGCGCTCCAGCTTTTTAAGCGCCTTTCTCCCTTTTTGGCGTAAAATCCGCTCTACTTTAGTAGTGGCAGCTATTTTCACAAGCTTATGGCGCTCCTCTTTTTTCCTATTAATATCCACTTTACTTGCTACAACTCTAGTTTATTGGGATACCATTCATAAGATGCTGGGCTGGCTTGTAGTGCCTGCTGCGGGGCAGAAATGTCTACCGAATTGTGCAAATTCTGAAAACCTGGAACACCCTCTAGAGCATATTCCTGTAGAAAGGGGCAGCTTTTCCGACATGCAAATTGAGCGCTTTTCCATACAAGTTGGACAAGGAACAGTCGATGCGGTACAAATCATCAACAATAACATCCCTTCAGATAGACCGGCCCGTTTGATGCTTTGAAGCTTAGGAACTGCGCAAACCGCTGACCAAGCAGCTACCGTACACAATTTATCGCAACATATGCAGTTACATAAGTCTCACGGACTCATCCTAAGCCATCCTGGCGCTGGTAGTAGCACTCTTGAAACCACAAAGGAAAACCTAAAAAACACGTATCAAGCAGCGCTTGACTACCTCATCAAAAAGCAACACGCCAAAGAACTGATTTTACGCGGCTTTTCCCTTGGAGGTGCAACACAAGCTTTGGGATTAGACGGATTCAAATTTCCAAAAGACATCCGCGTAGTCAGCATCAAAAGACAAACATTTACCAGCTTACCTAATATGGCCAGGGTAATTGCCCATCGATTATCTAACCCTTTAGGCAAAGTTGCTAGCTTAATCATGAAGTTTTTTGGCTGGAGTCTCCGCGTAGATAAGCTATCTTACAAACTACC
>CALBPE010000001.1 GCA_937899275.1 uncultured Chlamydiae bacterium | reverse complement strand
GGCGCTTTTTCCTAATTTGACTAGCATCAATCAGCTCGTGATTTTTTCTGGGATTTTACTCGCTTTAGCTGGTATGGAAATGAGCGCTGTCCATGCAGCTGAGGTGAAAAACCCACAAAAAGACTACCCCAAATCTATTGGCATTTCTGCGGTTGTTATCTTGATTTTATCTTCTTTAGGGGCCTTATCTGTAGCAATTGTGGTGCCAAAAAAAACAATCAATTTAGCGTCGGGAGCTATGGAGGCTTTTTCTGTTTTTTTAGCGAACTACCAGGTGGGTTTTTTGATCCCTTTTGTGGCATTGATCATGGCTTTAGGCGCTTTAGGTATGATGAGTACATGGATTGTAGGCCCGGTTAAAGGGATCTTTGCCTCTGCGTTGGATGGGGATTTCCCTCCGTTTTTTCAAAAGGTAAATAAAAAAAATATGCCGCAAAGTATTCTTCTTGTACAAGCAATCATTGTCACGATCTTATCCTGCATTTTTCTGCTTATGCCTAGTGTCAGTAGCTCCTACTGGATTTTAGTGAATATGACAATCCAACTGTATCTGATCATGTACTTTTTGATGTTTGTATCAGCTATTGTACTTCGTTATAAATACCCCGATAAAAAGCGAGCATACAAAATTCCTGGTCGGTACGGACTTTATATCGTCTCTTCTGTAGGAATACTTGCCTGCGTTTTTTCTTTTATTTTAGGGTTTTTCCCGCCCGAGCAAATTGCAACGGGAAATACCATTTTTTATGAACTGATATTAATTGGAGGTATGGTCTTTTTTCTTACCGTTCCGATGGTGTTATACTCTTGTAGAAAAGAGAGCTGGAACCTACAAAAGAAACCAAGAAGCGGTCGATAAATACACAAATGTCGTAAAAGCGTCGGCAAACATCAGTACAACAGGCCCAGATGCTACCTTCGGATCTAATTTTGTTTTGTGAATAAAAATCGGAAACACAATACCAAAACCTGCAGAGATCAACACCGATACCAAAATACCAAATCCAATAACCAAAGAAGGGGCAAGTCCGTCCCCCCAAACCATGGATAAAAGACCTACAATCAAGCTGCAAGAAGCCGCAATCAAAAATACGATGCTCCACTCTTTTTTTACCTGCAATGCGATGTATTTCAGCTGAATTTTCGGTCTTCTTAAAAACTGTAAGCTTTGTGTCATCGACTGCATTGAAACCGATTCTGACAAGGTAAGAACAAGGGGTATGAACATAGCAAGTAGTAAAAACTGGTTGAGGACCTCTTCATTTCTACTCGCAATCAAAGCGCATATAAATCCTGAGATCATATTGCAAAAAAGCCAGGGCATCCGAAAACGGTACCCCCGAACTACAGAAAACTTTTTTCCCGTTTCTACCGATAAACCCATAATCTGAAAGACATCTCTTCTATGTCGTGCGTCTGCTACATTAAACGAGCCGTCCATGTATAAACTTACGCTTAATGTACCGAGAAGTTTTCCCTCTGCATCAATTACTGGTAGAGCTAATAGGTGGTGCTTTTCAAATAGCGCCATTGCCTCAGATAAGGTTTGGGTATGCTGTAGATGCACCACCTGATCTTGGACTACTTCTCCCACAAAACAGGTAGGATCGCTTAACAGAAGCTGTCTTGTAGAAAGCGTGCCTACAAGTTTGCCTTCGTCGTCTATTGCATAAAAATAGAGGATTTTTTCATTAGATAGCTCTGTGCGGATTTTATGTAGCGCCTCATCAATACGATCGTTGATGTTAAGATGCGTTTCTACTGGGATAATGTACGTAGAAACCGGCTTTTCTAAATCGTTTTCTGTGATTTTCATGCATAAGACCTTAAATTATCGTTTATCGATTCTCTGATTTTTCGTAAAGTAGGTGTATGAAAAAAGACACCTCTTGGGAAAATGTTGGCAGCTGGTACGATAAGATCGTCGGCGCAAAGGGCAGTTACTACCACCAATCGATAGTATTTCCCCGCTCGCTTCGCTTACTGCAATTAGATCAAGCGCATTCAGTACTTGACTTAGGCTGTGGCAACGGCGCACTTGCAAGGCACCTGCCAAAACATATCCAGTATGTAGGGGTAGACCTATCTAAAGACCTAATAAAAAAAGCGCAAAACTACCAAGTCAAAACGCCTGCAAAAAAACGTTTTATTGTAGCAGATGCTACCCAGAAACTTCCCATACAAGATACTTTTGATCGAGCTACCTATATTTTATCACTGCAAAATATGGATCCTTTACAAAACGCTATCCAAACCGCTTACACCCATCTAAACGATGGTGGACGTTTGGTTTTAGTGCTCAATCATCCCTGTTTTCGGATTCCAAGGCAAAGCACATGGATCGTTAACCGGGAAAAAAAATGGCAGTCCCGCTGTATTCATGCGTATATGCAGCCGATGAAAATTCCTATTTTTATGCGTCCTTCTGCAGGGCAAGAAGAGGTAACTTACTCCTTTCATAGAAGCATAAGCGATTACACCAAAGCGCTCAGCTCTCAAGGCTTTACCATTTTAGATATGGAGGAGTGGGTTTCAGATAAAACCAGTACAGGTCCCTTAGCAAAAATGGAAAATCGAGCAAGGGAAAACTTTCCGTTATTTCTGGCGATTGTTGCAGAAAAATCCCGCTGACAGAAGTCTGCATCTTCTTGACAAAGTATTGCTGTCTAGTATAGTAACGAGGAAGTTTCTAGGTAAAATAGGAACGACAACAGGAGACTGAAGTTCATTATCTTACAATCTCAAAAACATATCTTTCTAATACTCTTTTGGTTGGAAATAGAAAAATGAATTCTCTATAATGAAGAAAAAGTGAGCGCAGCAATATATGTGTGGAATTTTTGCCTATTTAGGACCAGAAAACCCTTTAGATATCTGTTTACAGGGATTGAAAGGTGTTGAGAGTCGAGGGTATGACTCCGCTGGATTAGCTGTAGTATTCAACAAGGAAATCTTTTCATTTAAGAAAAAAGGTTCTGTAGAAGGCCTTTTTCACGCGCTTGCAGCCAACGAATTAAGCTCCCCTCCATTTGATCAGCTAGATGCTATTATAGGCCACACAAGGTGGGCTACCCATGGTGAGCCAGATGATACCAATGCACATCCTCACTTAGATGAAACCAAAGCATTTGCTCTTGTGCATAATGGAATCATCGAAAATTCCCATGCTTTGAAACAAGAACTAAGCGCTTTAGGAAAACAATTTCTTTCAGATACCGATACCGAAGTGATTGTCCAGATGATGCATCACCAGTACGAAGGTGATTTACTAGAAGCATTTTCTAAAACATTGGAAAGTCTCGAAGGCTCTTTTGCTATTGTAGCTATCCACAGGGACTATCCCGATATGATGTTAGCTGCAGCAAGGGAAAGCCCTTTAGCTATCGGATATAATCAAAGTAAAAAAGAGCAGTTTATCTCTTCGGATCCCAATACATTTATCGGAAGGGATTTAGACGTAGTATTTTTAGAAAAAGATCAAATTGCGTTAATTCGTAAAGGGCATCTACAAATCTATGATTCTAGGCTGAAAGCGCTGTCCCTTAAAAGTCGCAAATTTTCTGCAAAATCTCTTAGTCCTCCGTCGAAAGAAGGGTACGCGCATTATATGCTCAAAGAGATCTATGAGCAGCCAAAAATGATTGAAAATCTGCTAGAAAAACGATTTCCGAAAAACACGCCTATATTTCCCGAGCTTACTCCGTTTAAAGGGTTAGTAGATGTAGATCAGATCATTTTAGCCGGCTGCGGCACATCTTGGCATGCAGGTAAATTTGCAGCAGACCTTTTTGAAGAAATTGCAGGAGTCTCTTCCAGAGCAGAGATCGCCTCTGAACTTAGGTATAAACGCCCTGTTTTATCGAAAAAAACGCTATTTATCGCAATTAGTCAGTCGGGTGAAACGGCCGATACTATTGCAGCTCTTAGAGAAGCAAAAAAAAGAGGGATTAAAACCTTAACTCTTTGCAATGTAAACTACTCTACACTCGTTCGAGAATCCGATTACACCATCCTTTTGGATGCAGGAATAGAAATTAGCGTTTGTTCTACCAAAGCTTTTACATCAGAGATTGCAACGCTTCTTTTACTTGCCGTCTATATTGCACAAAAGAAAAAACGTCTTTTTTTAGGGCAAACAGCTCTTGTATCCTCTGTTCAACAGATCCCAAAAGCTCTATCCAAGGTGTTGGAAAAAGCTGATGAAATCTACCAAATAGCCGATGCCTACAGCTCTTATGACAGATTATTTTATCTCGGCAGAAGGCATATGTACACCGCTTGTTTAGAAGCTGCTTTGAAAGTAAAAGAGATCTCTTATATCGATGCAAATGGCTACCCTGCAGGAGAGCTAAAACATGGTCCTATTGCTCTTCTAGATGAAAATAGCCCGGTCATTGCATTTTGTGCCAACCAAGAAACCCTAGCTAAAACCACAAGCAACCTATTAGAGATCAAGGCGCGAAAAGCCCCTATCTTAGCGATTGCCTCTTCTTCGCAAACAGGTATTGCATCAATTGCTGATGATACGATCTACTTGCCATCTATGAACGATATTCTTGATGTTTTTCCTGCAACTATTGCTGGGCAGTTATTTGCCTATGGTACTGCAAAAGCGCTAAGGCGTCTTATCGATAAACCTCGTAATTTAGCCAAATGTGTGACGGTGGACTAACAATATGAAAAGGCGATGGTTTTTCTCAGCGTTTGCAGGCCTGTTTATGGTGATTTTATCCCTAGCATTTTTGCCGAAAATTGCCTCTACTCGTATTGGAAAACGATTATTTTTACGATCAATAGAATCCCATATCAATGGGACTGTTTCTGCTGAATCAATGGAGCTTAGCTGGTGGGGTCCGCAAAAGTTTACCGAACTACACATACAAAATGCGCTTGCGGATATTCAAGTGGATGACTTTCTTTGCCATATGAGTTTTTGGTCTTCTTTACATGCGCTTTCCAAAAACTGCTTGACCACGCTCCGAGGGCCTTTAGAGGTAAAAAATGCGCATATTGAATTTCACCCTGAAGGGTTTCCTGAGATTTAAAATGAGCATTTACATGCAAAAGTAAAGAATAAAAAAGGGATATTTCATGTAGACATCGATTTTTATACCCGTTCTAAGGGCGTTGCAAACATTGGGAAGTGTTACCTGCACGGTTATTTCTCTCCAATCTGCCATATGATCAAACACCGTTCTATCGATAGGTTTTCCTGCGATTTACAGTGGCATGCAAAGCGGCTTCCTTCCCGATTTTTTGATTTTTTTTTAGGGGATAAATACGCATTTTTTAGAAGCATTTTTGGTAGTTATACCTCGCTTGAGGGCACAGTATTTCTAAAAAATGGCACAGGCAATACGAATTGGTACATCGATTCTTCTAATTTAAAAACGCAATTATCTGCTTATATTGAAAAAAACCAAATGAGGCTTAGCGATACCTTAGATATGCATTTTTACGCTAATCCTACATTCAATCAACTTTTACTCAAAGACATCCACCCTTTTTTCCAACATATCGCCTCTTCTAGTTTTCCAGTCAGGTTGAGCATACCTAAAAAAGACTTTATCCTTCCCATGAACGTAAAGGATATTTCATTGAAAAATGCTCGCTTAGATTTGGGAAAAATCACCTGTTACAATCAGGGTTTACTAAAAGATGCAGTCCACCTAGTTAAAAATGGTACCCTATTTAAAGATCATAAGCTCGATGTTTGGTTTACCCCCTTGTATTTTTCGGTAAAAGATGGCGTGGTGCAAAGTGAGAGGATGGATGTATTAATCGGAGATCTCCTCCATTTTTTCATCTGGGGCGATGTCGATTTTTGGCACAACCAAACCAATATGACTCTTGCGGTAGATAGCGCAAGCTTGAAACAGGCTCTTTCTATCAAAGATTTACCCAATGACTTTGTTTTTACCGTACCTGTTGCAGGATCTCAAACAAGTCCTCATTTAGAAGACCGCTCGCAAAAGCGGTATATTGAAGGTCTTTTAACGCAAAATAAAGAAGAGCTGCAAGACCTTTATGAAATGCAAAAAAAGCAGCGCTATCCTCAATTTGTAGAGGAACAGCTACCTTGGTCGTACGAAAGATAGCTCACGCAATCGTAATACGTTGATCTAGATACACATCTTGGATGCTGTGTAAAATTTTGATGCCTTCTTGTCTGCTTTTTTGAAACGCTTTTCTTCCAGAAATCAGTCCCATACCTCCGGCTCTTTTATTGATCACAGCGGTTTTTACCGCTTCTTTATGATCATCTGCTCCCTTAGATGCGCCTCCTGAATTAATCAAGCCAATTCTACCATCATAGCTATTGATGACTTGGTAACGGCAAAGATCGATAGGGTGGCTACTAGATAATTCCGTATACATAGCATCATCATACTTACCAAATTTTAACGTAGAATACCCCCCGTAATTTGTCGGAAGTTTTTGTTTGACGATATCTGCTCCAATCGTTGCACCTAAGTGATTTGCCTGACCTGTAAGATCCGCTGCTGTATGGAAGTCTTTATCCCCTGTTTTAAAGTGCTCATTTCGTAAATAACACCATAAAATTGTGGCCATACCTAAGCTGTGGGCCATGGAAAATAATTCTGAGACCTCGGTAATTTGTCTTCTCGACTCTTCTGATCCAAAGTAAATGGTGGCGCCTACTGCGACGCATCCCATCTCATAGGCCTGTTCTACCGAAGCGAAAAGTGTTTGGTCGTGACGGTTCGGAAAACTGAGAAGCTCATTATGGTTGCACTTCAAAATAAAAGGGATTTTATGAGCATATTTTCTAGCTAGCATACTTAAAACGCCCATAGTGCTTGCAACGCCGCTGCACCCCCCTTCTATTGCCAGCTGAATGATATTTTCTGGATCGAAATACTCGGGATTAGGAGCAAAAGATGCTCCTGCAGAGTGCTCAACGCCTTGATCCACAGGTAAAATAGATACATATCCGGTATTTGCTAAACGGCCATGAGAAAAAAGCGATTGTAACGAGCAAAGAACGCGCACAGAACGGTCAGAAGGCTGAAAGATCCGCTCTACCCAATCACTAGACGGGATATGTAGACGCTCTTTTGGATAAATCGACTGGTGATTGAGAAGAGAATCCGCTTCATCTTGTAAAATCGATTCTATATCAGACATAGTGCATACTCCAGTTAACCTTCTTCCTTCTTCATAGTAACGAAAAAAGGGATTTTAATGCAGGGCATTATTGATATGCGCTTCCAACATCTCTTGTTTACCAGAACAAAGTAGCGGCTCTTCTTGTAGATTGACCGACTGCACAAGTTCCGCAAGAGAGGTTTTTCCATTTAAGATGTTTTGTCCTAAAGGGGTAGTCCATTTTGCATAGCGCTGATCGATCTGCTGCTGTAAAAATGCTTTTTTCAGAAATTTTTCTCCAATCAATAACGCCCTTGCAAGGGTATCGATTCCTGCAATATGACCGTAGAAAAGATCTGCCGCATCGATGCTTTGTCTGCGGACTTTTGCATCAAAATTGCATCCCCCTTCTTTGAGTCCTGTTGCTTGTTTTATCCGGTACATAACGTATGTTAATTATTGGTTATCCATATGAAATTGTTGGGTATCATTGTCTTGTTGTGTTTCTCTGATATTCGCATCAATCGATCCCAATAAGTTATGAGAAAGTGCGTAATCGACTTCATGAGAAAAGCTGTGCCCTGCAAGCGTTGCGTGATTGGCTTCTAAATTTAGCGCAAAAGACTTTTCTAATCCGTGTTGCAGTAAAAAGGCGTGTACTGCAGCGCTATCATGGTCATACTGATGTTTTGTCGGCTCACAGGGCTTCGGCTCAATCAGTAGCTTTCCTTTAAATCCAATCGACTCTTTGTATTCAGCGACCATATGTAAAAATCTTGCCATCTGCTCTTGTTCTTGACGGGTGTTGGTATGTAAAAGCGTTTCATATCCTTCACGTCCACCCCAAAATACATAATTTTTCCCTCCAAGAGCGTGGTTTTTTCCATTTTTTTTTGGATGTATTCAGCAGATTTTTTTACTAAACCAAGGGTCTCTTCTAGGGTTTTTTCCTCAAAAGCAATATCGATATCGTGAAAACAAAAGTATTTGACGCCCAGCTTTTCGATCAGTTCAAATGCCGCATCGGTTTTTGCATACATCGCTTTTTCTGTTTTTGTATTCTTAAACCAGGGGTGTACGAAGGAGGTACGCAAAACAAATTATAACCCAGCCCAACAAAATGAATCCAATAACCCCACTCATATT